>JAIENA010000368.1 GCA_019751755.1 Burkholderiaceae bacterium
GCGAACCAGGCTAATGACCGTAACAAGGCCAATGACGTCGATCCTGTCGATGCCGGCGGCAGCCGTGTGGCGGCGGAAGTGTCGCTGTCGGGCGGCGAAGAACTGGTGGCGGATGGACCGGTTGCCCCCGCGCCACCGGCGCCGCCAGCCGTTGCAGCTGCGGTCGCTCCGGTTGCGCCGGCCGCGCCGCCAGCACCCCGTGCCTTGCCCGCATTGCCTGCCATGGCCGCCTTGCCCGCCGTGCCGGCGGTACCGGCTGCGCCAGCCGTGGTGGAGATCCCGGACCTGCCCGCCGCGCCCGGTGCGATGCCACGGCCACCCAAGCCGCCGAAACCACCGAAAGCGCCCCGCATCGACCTGCACGGCGAAAATTTCCGCCACCTGCACATCAGCAATAACAACCACGACACCTACGCGGTGGTGCAGGGCAACCGCAATATTTCATTGTCCGGCACGGAAGCCGACATCGATGCATTGAAACGCCTGAAAGGCACCGTCAAAGGCGATTTCATCTGGTATCGCAGCGGCGGCAAAGCCTACCTGATCCAGGACCCGGCGCTGCTGGCCAAGGCCAACGCCGCCTGGGCGCCGACGGAAAAGCTCGGTGAACAAATGGATGCGCACGGCCGGGTGATGGACCAGCACAGCCAGGTTATGGATGGTTTGTCCGCCCAAATGGATACGTTACAGGCGCAGCGCGAACGCAACCAAGCCGAGCGCGATGCCCGCCGCGCCGCCGAGCGCAAAATGGAACAACTGGCGCGCCAGCAGGAAGCCATCGGCCGCCAGTTGGAGGCGGCCGCCCGCAAGATGGAGCGCGAGCGCAGCGATGGCCAGCGTGACCTCCACCGCCAGCAAATGGACGCGCTGTCGGCGCAGATGGAACCGTTGACCCGCCAAATGGCGGAGGCGTCGCAAGCGTTGGCGAAAAACCAGGCGCAACTGGCACTGGCGTACGAGCCGATGAAGGAACTGGGCCGCCAGATGCGGGAGGCCAGCCAGCCGATGAAAGAACTGGGTCGCAAAATGGGCGAACTGGGCCGTGAACAGGCGCGTATCAGCCGCGAAGCGGACAAGACCGTGCGTGGCTTGATCGAGGAAGCCGTCCGCAGCGGCCAGGCCAAGCCGATGCTGTGAAGGACTGGGCCTGACTGCTGACTGCGGATGGGTCTGCGGATGGGGCCAGGCCCTGTAATGTCGAGTTGTTGCGAAAGGGGCCAGGCCCTGTATTGTCGAGTTGTCGAAAGGGGCCAGGCACCGTAATGTCGATCAGATCCCGGCGGCCAGCGCCGGGCGGGACAAAACCGTGGCGGCAAGCGGCTTGCCGCCTGCCTTCCGCCATCCGCGCCCGGTATAATCACGGCATGCAAAATCTCCTCCACAACCTCAATCCCGAACAACTTGCCGCTGTCACCTTGCCCGCGCAAAGCGCGCTGATCCTGGCTGGCGCCGGCTCCGGCAAAACCCGCGTGCTGACCACCCGCATCGCGTGGCTGATCCAGACCGGCCAGATTTCGCCGTCCGGCGTGCTGGCGGTGACCTTCACCAACAAGGCCGCCAAGGAAATGCTGGCGCGTTTGTCGGCGATGTTGCCGATTAATACACGAGGCATGTGGATCGGGACCTTCCACGGGCTGTGCAACCGCTTGCTGCGCACCCATTACAAGGATGCCGCGCTGCCGCAAACCTTCCAGATCCTCGATACGCAAGACCAGTTGTCGGCCATCAAGCGCCTGCTGAAGACCTTCAATATCGACGACGACAAATTCCCCGCGAAAAACGTGATGTACTTCATCAACAACGCGAAGGATAGCGGCGTGCGCGCGGCGCAGATGGAAGCGTTCGACGCCACCGAGCGCAAGATGATCGAGCTGTACGAACTGTACGACGAACAGTGCCAGCGCGAAGGCGTGGTCGATTTTGCCGAACTGTTGTTGCGCACCTATGAACTGCTGTCGCGCAACCAGCCACTGCGCGAGCATTACCAGCAGCGCTTCCGCCATATCCTGGTCGACGAGTTCCAGGACACCAACGATCTGCAATATAAATGGCTCAAATTAATGTCGGGCGAGGGCGTCAGCGCGGTGTTTGCCGTGGGCGACGATGACCAGAGCATTTATGCCTTCCGTGGCGCCAACGTTGGCAATATGCGCGCCTTCGAAAAAGAATTCCGTGTCCAGAACCTGATCAAGCTGGAACAGAATTACCGCTCGCACGGCCACATCCTTGATGCGGCCAATATCCTGATTGCCAATAACAGCCGCCGCCTGGGCAAGAACTTGCGTACCGACGCGGGGCAGGGCGAGCCGGTGCGCGTGTATGAAGCTACCTCGGACTTGCTGGAAGCGCAATGGATCATCGAGGAAGCCAAGAACCTGATCCGGGAAGACGTGCGGCGCAGTGAAATCGCCGTGCTGTACCGTTCCAACGCGCAATCGCGGGTGATTGAACATGCGCTGTTTTCGGCCGGGATTCCATACACCGTCTACGGCGGCTTGCGCTACTTCCAGCGCGCCGAGGTCAAGCATGCGATCGCTTACCTGCAATTGATGGACAACCCGCACAATGATTCGGCGTTCCTGCGCGTGGTCAATTTCCCGGCGCGCGGCATCGGCGTGCGCACCATCGAGTTGCTGCAAAACGCCGCCACGCAGTATGGCGTGTCGCTGTACGCGGCGGTGCCGTACATGACCGGCAAGGCGGGCGCGTCGCTGGGCGGCTTCGTCAAACTGGTGGAAGGCGCGCGCTTCGAGACGCAGCAATTTGCGCTGCCTGAACTGGTGCGCGTGGTGCTCGACGCCAGCGGCTTGCTGTCGCATTACGCGGCTGAAAAGGAAGGCGCGGACCGCATCGAGAACTTGGAGCAAATGGTCAACGCGGCCAAGCAGTTCGTGTCGGAAGAGGGCTATGGCCAGGATGCCCCGGCGCACATGGGACCGCGCGCCGACGCGCAGGCAGGGCAGGCCATCATCAATGCCGACGGCCTGGAAATCCTTGATGCCGATGCACCGCTGTCGAGCGTGATGTCGCCTTTGTCCGCCTTCCTGTCGCACGCGTCGCTGGAAGCGGGCGACAACCAGGCGCAAGCCGGCCAGGATGCGATGCAATTGATGACGGTGCACTCGGCCAAGGGCCTGGAATTCGACAACGTGTTTATCGCCGGGCTGGAAGAGGGTTTGTTCCCGCACGAAAGCAGCGCCAAGGAAACCGATGGCGTGGAAGAAGAGCGGCGCCTGATGTACGTGGCGATCACCCGTGCCCGCAAGCGCCTGTACATGGTGTTTTCACAGACCCGCATGCTGCACGGCCAGACCCGTTACAACGTGCGTTCGCGCTTCTTCGATGAATTGCCGGAAGAGTCCCTGAAGTGGCTGTCGCCGCGGGTGGCGCAATGGTCCGGCAACCGCAAGTCGGCCTGGGATGAGGCGCCGCTGACGTTCAGCGCGGACAAGGCGCTGACGCAGCGCGTGGCGCAAAAGTCGTCCGGCTGGCGCATCGGTGAAGCGGTCTCGCACAGCCGCTTTGGCGAAGGCGTGATCGTCAACCTGGAAGGCAGCGGTGACAACTGCCGCGCGCAAATCAATTTCGGCAGCCACGGCATGAAGGTACTCGACCTGTCGGTGGCCAAGCTGGAGAAGCTGGGACGCTGAGGCGGGCAGGGCGGCTTTATAAAAGCCGCCCTGCCGCTGATTCACTCAACGGTTTTTTCAGGCACCACCGGCGTATCGGACGGCGCGCCAAAGAAGTGTTTATAGCAGCAATACGACGCGCACTGGTATAGCACCAGCGCGACCGGGAACAGCAGCGCGCGCACCAGCATTTGCGTGGCGTTGGCGCCCAGCACCATGGCCAGCACTTGCACCACGATCATGAACAGCATGACCCAGCACAGCTGGAACACCAGGTAGGCGAGGAAGCTGCGCCAGATCGTGAAAAAGCTGAAGAACAGCGCCTTGCCGACTTTCATCTGCTGCCAGAAAATCAGCATCGGCGCCAGTAAATACGCCATGCCTGCTGGCAAGCCGATCACCAGCAGCCAGAAAAACAAGGCGCCAAAGTTGACCTGTTTCATCGCCACGTCCGGCGTGATTTCCTGTTTCTGTACCTGGACCGCGATATCGCCCAGGTTTAGCGCAAAGATCCCCATCATCGCCGCCATGGCCGCCATGTACAACGCGCCCAAGGTGATCAGGCGCGGCAGCGCCGCTGAGCGGAAGCCGTCAAACAGCACGTTCAAGGTGACGCGCTGCTGCCGTTCCACGCCCTGGTAAGCCCGCATGAAGCCGATGCAGAACACCGGCGTCAGCACCATGGCCGCCACCGGGCCGATCCAGGGAATGATGCTCAACAATTGCATCAGGAAAGAATAGGCGATGACCAGCATGGTCAGGCCCGCCGGCTGTTTCATGAACAGGGCACAGCCCTGCTTGATCCACAGCCAGCCGGTGCTTGCGGGGAGTTTGTTCATCAGAAGAGTGCCGGTGCGGCGACCGCAATGCGTTCGCGCAAGATACGTTCAAAGTGGGTCGGGTCGTGCGGCGTCAGCATTTCCGCTTCGCGCGGTAAGTGCAGGTCGTACAGGCGCGACAGCCAGAAGCGCAGCGCGCCGGCGCGCAGCACGGTTGGCCACGATTGCTGTTCCGCCGCCGTGAACGGACGCACGGCGTGGTAGGCGTCGAGCAGCGCGCGCACGCGCGCGGTGTCGAGGATGCCGGTGTCGAGGTCGATACACCAGTCATTGACGGTGACGGCCACGTCGAACAGCCAGGTATCGCAGCCGGCGAAATAAAAGTCAAAGAAGCCGGTCAGCTTGTCACCATCAAACATGACGTTGTTGCGGAACAGGTCGGCATGCACCGGGCCTTGCTGCAGTTGCTGGTACAGGTCGGACTTGGCAAAGCCGTCCTGCAGTTGGATTTCATCGCGCAGCAGCGACGCGGTGTCGGCCGGCATCAACGGCAGCACTTGCGGCGCCGCCCAGTGCCACCAGTCCAGTCCGCGCAGGTTGGGCTGGTAGGCCGGATAGTCGAGGGCGGCCACATGCATCTTGGCCAGCATCGCGCCAACTTCGGCGCAATGCACCGGTTGCGGCGACAGTTGCGAGCTGCCCACCAGCTTGGTGACGATGGAGGCGGGTTTGCCATGCAAGGCCACCACCAGTTCGCCCCGGTCGTTGGCGATCGGCGCCGGCACGGCCACGTTGCGGTCGGCCAGGTGGCGCATCAGGTTTAAATAAAACGGCAACTGTTCGAACGACAGGTTCTCGAAAATCGTGAGGACGTACTCGCCACTCTCGGTTGTCAGGAAGAAGTTGCTGTTTTCGATACCGGAGGCGATACCTTTGATCGCGACCGGTTTGCCGAGGGGAAATTGCGTGATCCACTGGCTGACATCATCCAGGCTGACCGGGGTAAAAACTGCCATGAGAAAGCGGAGCTGTGATAGCTGATTAAAAATTAATAAGGAGGCAAGGGACGCAATCAGGGTTTTTGCTGTGGCGGAGGCGGCGTATTGTCGTCGCCCTCGTCATCTTTCTGCTTGGTCTTTTTCTTGCCGAGATCAAATTCCATCACCGTCCACTGGGGACCACGGTTGGCCATGCCGGCGGCGTCGCCAGGCAATGCCGTGCTGGTGGTGGTGTTTTTGGGTTTCACGGTGTACGACGACGGCCCGCTTTTGACCTTGACTTCAGTCACGCGGCCGCTGTTGTCGCGTTTTTCAGTGACCGCTTTTTCTTTCGGTTTGTTGGTCACCGTGATGGGGGTGTCGATTTCGTCGATTTTGTCGAGCTTGGGCGGCGCGGCGGATGGCGCCTGAGCCTGCGCTGCATTGCCCAGGGCGAGGATGAGAACTGGCCAGATTGTGGAAAGTCGCATGGTGATTTCGCCTTAGTCGGTTGTGCACGCGGTTGCTTGCCTTTCCATTGTAACAAACCCCTCACCGCTTGGCGTTAAACCTGCCTTTTCAGAGGGAATTGCCGTCAAGACAAGCTTGCGTTGCAACCCAGTGGGCCCCGCAGTTCTGCGATAATGGTGGATTCACGTTCATTGGTTGTCTGTTATGCAAAAGACCCTGCTGCTGGTTGACGGTTCCAGTTATCTCTATCGCGCTTACCACGCCCTGCCGGACTTGCGCGGCCCGAATGGCTACCCGACCGGCGCCATGCACGGCATGGTCAATATGCTGCGCCGCCTGCGTGCCGACTTCCCCGCCGCCTACATTGCCTGCGTGTTCGATGCCAAAGGCAAGACCTTCCGTGATGACCTGTACCCCGAATACAAGGCGCAGCGCCCGCCGATGCCGGACGATTTGCGCCAGCAGATCGAGCCGATCAATGAAGCGGTGCGCGCCATGGGCTGGCCGATCCTGACGGTGGAAGGGGTGGAAGCCGATGACGTGATCGGCACCCTGTCGGTGGACGCGGTGAAAGCCGGCATGGACGTGATTATTTCCACCGGCGACAAGGATCTGGCGCAACTGGTCAACGGCAAGGTCACGCTGATCAACACGATGACCAATGAAAAACTCGATGAAGCCGGCGTGCTGGGCAAGTTCGGCGTGCCGCCGAACCTGATCATCGATTACCTGACGCTGATTGGCGATACCGTCGATAACGTGCCGGGCGTGACGAAATGCGGCCCGAAGACCGCCGTCAAATGGCTGACCCAATATGGCACGCTCGACGGCGTCATCGCCAGCGCCGATAAGGTTACGGGCGCCGTGGGCGAGCATCTGCGCACTGCGTTGCCGTGGCTGCCGCGCGGGCGCGAGCTGATTACCGTGAAAACCGACTGCGACCTGTCCGCGCACATGGTGTCGATCACCGAATCGCTGGTGGCGCGCGGCGAAGACCAGCCAGCGCTGGTGACGTTCTTCACCACCTACGGCTTTAAATCCCTGCTGCGCGAACTCGGTGGCCCGGCGCCATCGGCTGGCGCCAGCGCCAAAACAGCGCCGGCGGCGCCGGCCTCGCCAATCGGTCCGGCCAACGGCGATTTGTTTGGCGCGGCTGTCGCGCCGGCCACGGTGCACTATGAAACCGTGCTGACGGAAGCGCAGCTGGACGTGTGGATTGCGCGCATTAACCAGGCCGAACTAACGGCGGTCGATACCGAAACCACGTCGCTGGAACCGATGACGGCGCAAATGGTCGGCATTTCGCTGGCCACGGAACCGGGCCTGGCCTGCTACATTCCGGTCGCGCACAGCTATCAGGGCGTGCCGCAGCAGCTCGACCGCGCCTATGTGCTGGAGCGCCTCAAGCCGTGGCTGGAAGACGCCAAGCAAAACAAGGTCGGCCAGAACCTCAAATACGACAGCCACATTTTCGCCAACCATGGCGTGGCCCTGCGCGGCATCAAGCATGACACGCTGTTGCAGTCCTATGTGTTTGAGTCGCACCACAAGCACGATATGGACAGCCTGGCGCTGCGCCACCTGAACCACACCACGATTCCGTTTGTCGACGTGTGCGGCAAGGGCGTCAACCAGATCACGTTCGACCAGGTCGAAATCGGCCGCGCCACCGAATACGCGGCGGAAGACGCCGACATCACCTTACGCCTGCATCTGGCGATGATAGGCCACGTGGCGGGCGATGAAAAACTCCAGCGCATCTACGAAACGATTGAATTGCCGACCGCGATTGTGCTGCAAAAAATCGAGCGCAATGGGGTGCGCATCGATCCGGACTTGCTGCGCACCCAGTCCAATGAACTGGGCGCGCGCATCCTGGAACTGGAAAAGAAAGCGCATGAACTGGCCGAGCAGCCCTTCAACCTGGGCTCGCCCAAGCAGATCGGTGAAATCTTCTTCGACAAGTTGAAGCTGCCGGTGGTCAAGAAAACCCCGAGCGGCGCGCCGTCCACCGACGAGGAAGTGCTGCAAAAGCTGGCCGAAGATTACCCGCTGCCGAAAGTGCTGCTGGAGTATCGCGGTATGGCCAAGCTGAAGTCGACCTATACCGACAAGTTGCCGACCATGATCAACCAGGCCACTCAGCGCGTGCATACCAACTATGCGCAGGCGGTGGCGGTGACGGGCCGGCTGGCCTCGAACGACCCGAATTTGCAGAATATCCCGGTGCGCACGGCCGAAGGCCGGCGCATCCGTGAAGCGTTCGTGGCGGCGCCGGGCCACCACATCGTGTCGGCCGACTATTCGCAAATCGAGCTGCGCATCATGGCGCACATCTCGGGCGACGACAACATGCTCAAGGCGTTCGCGGCCGGGGAAGACATCCACCGCGCCACGGCGGCGGAAATCTTTGGCGTGGCGCCGGCCGACGTCACCAGCGAACAGCGCCGCTATGCCAAGGTGATCAATTTCGGCCTGATTTACGGCATGAGCGCCTTCGGCCTGGCCGCCAACCTGGGGATTGAACGGGCTGCCGCGCAAAGTTACATCGAGCGTTATTTCGCCCGCTTTGCCGGTGTCAAACACTATATGGAAGACACGCGCCTGCAGGCCAAGGCGCGCGGCTATGTGGAAACCGTGTTTGGCCGCCGCCTGTGGCTGCCGGAAATCAATTCACCGAACGGCCCGCGCCGCCAGGCGGCGGAACGCGCCGCGATCAACGCGCCGATGCAGGGCACGGCGGCGGACTTGATCAAGCTGGCCATGGTGGCGGTGCAGGACTGGCTGGAACACGATGGCCTGAAGACCAAAATGATCATGCAGGTACACGATGAACTGGTGCTCGAAGTGCCGGACGACGAACTGGAACTGGTCAAGCGCAAGGTGCCGGAATTGATGGCGGGGGTGGCGCAGTTGAAGGTGCCGCTGCTGGCCGAAGTTGGCGTTGGCAAAAATTGGGAAGAGGCGCATTGATTGCATCGGGATGGCGGATTACGCGGGCTTCGCCCGCTAATCCGCCCTACGATCACCTGTCCCGTAGGGTGGATTAGTGCGCCGCACGTCATCTACCATGCCTGCCATGGGCAAAATTCCGTCACGGACGTTACAATGTCCGGTTTGCAAGTGATGCACGCCGTGCGCACGAGGTTTCAAAATCGATTCCACACTTATTTCCATCTTGCTGGCTACCACGATCGGCGGCGTCATTAGTTTGACGGCCGCTGCCGTGTTTTCGTTTACCTTGCTGGCCAAGGTGGTGGAACGCATGGTCAGTCTGTCGGTCGGCATCATGCTGTCGACGTCGCTGTTGCACGCGCTGCCCGAGGCGTTTGAATCGGGCGCCGATCCGCGCACCTTGTTTGCGACCTTGCTGGCGGGCTTGCTGGCGTTCTTCATGCTGGAAAAACTGGCCATCCTGCGCCACTCGCACCACCATGAGGGCGATGGCCACCACCACTCGCACGGCCACGACAAGCGTGAAGCCGGCAAGGCCGGCTGGATGATCCTGGTCGGCGATGGTATGCACAATTTCACCGATGGCATCCTGATCGCCGCCGCCTTCCTGGCCGACCCGGGCCTGGGCATCGTGACGGGCGTGGCCATCATCGCCCATGAAATCCCGCAGGAAATCGGTGACTTCATCGTGTTGCTGAACGCGGGCTTCTCGCGTGCCCGCGCCTATGTCTACAACCTGCTGTGCAGTTTGCTGGCGGTGGCGGGCGGATTATTGGGCTATTACACGCTCGATCAAGCCAGCGGCATGATCCCGTATGTGCTGGTGTTCGCGTCGTCCGGCTTTATCTATATCGCGGTCAGCGACTTGATGCCGCAAATGCAGCGCCGCGCGACCATGAAGGAAACCATCCCGCAGGTGGTGCTGATCGCACTGGGCGTGTGTATCGTCTTGTTCCTGACGGCGCATCGCCACTAATCGCCTCCACGCGAATCGCATCCCTGCAAATAATAAAGGCCGCATTCGCGGCCTTTGCTTTATGCCCCGGTGGCGACCGGGCGCGCCGGGTCCGAACACCACTCGCTCCACGACCCCGGATACAGGGCGGCGCCATGCAGGCCCGCCAGTTCCAGCGCCAGCAGGTTGTGGCAGGCCGTCACGCCGGAGCCGCACTGCATGATGGCGTGGGCCGGATTGCTGAACAACTGGCCAAATTCCTGCTTCAGTTGCGATCCCGGCTTGAAGCGGCCGTCCGCTTGCAGGTTATCCTTGAAGAAGCGGTTTTTCGCGCCCGGGATATGGCCGCCGACTGGATCGATGGTTTCATTCTCGCCACGGAAGCGGTCCGGTGCGCGCGCATCGATCACCTGCTTGCGGCCGTGGCTGACATTGTCCAGTACTTCCGCCACCGTCACGCTCGACGTCAAGGTCGGACGCTCCGTGATATGGCCACGGGCACGGCCCACCGTCGGCGTCACCAGCGGCAAGCCTTCGGCCTGCCACGCCGCCATGCCGCCGTCCAGTACCGCCACCGCCGGGTGGCCGATCCAGCGCAGCATCCACCACAGGCGCGCCGCGTACATGCCGCCGTGGGCGTCGTAGGCCACCACCTGGGTGTCGTCATTGATGCCCCAGTGGCGCAGCGTTTCAATAAAAGCGGCGCGGTCCGGCAGTGGGTGGCGGCCTTTGAAGACGCCGTCCGGCGCGCCTTTCGGGCCCGATAAGTCGTCATCGATGCCGGCAAATTGCGCATTCTGGATGTGGCCGATGGCAAAGCCTTCGCGGCCCGCCTGTGGCATCAATAAATCGTGGCGGCAATCGAGGATGACCCAGTTCGGGTCCGCCAGGTGCTGGGCAAGCGTGGCCGCGGTAATCAATGTCGTCTGCATGGTGATGGTCCTTGTGGGTGACTATTCGCTGGCAATCGGGTCGGTGTCGGCAATCGCCTTGCCGCGATCCGTACTGCGCGTATTGTAAAACGTTGCCGCACTGCCTGACGCAAGAATCACGCCGATGCCGAGCCACGCATGCCAGTCAAAGGTGTCGGCAAACACCAGCACGCCCCAGATGCTGGAAAACACGATGCCCGTGTATTGCAGGTTGGCCACCACCAGTGTCTTGCCGAGCCGGTACGCGCGCGTCATCGCCACCTGGGCCGAGGTCGCCAGCAGGCCGATCCCCAGCAGCAGCGCCAGTTTGTGCCAGCTGTCGATCGCATGCCAGGTGACGGGGCCGCTGCCCGCTTCCAGCACGTTGCCGCCGACCCCGGCCAGCAAGTTCGAGACGCAGAAATAAAACACCACACGGTATTCCGGCTCGCCGAGTTGGCCCAGCTTGCGCACTTGCAGGTAAGCCATCGCCGTTAGCACGGAGGCGCCGAGCGCCATCAGCGCCGGCAGCAACTGGTCTTTTTCCAGGGCCGGCTGCAACAGCAGCACCACGCCGACAAAGCTCATGAACACGGCGGCGAGCAGCGGCCATTCGACATGGCCGCTGCGGTGCCACCAGCCATGGCTGAACAGCCACAGCGCCATCCAGATCGGCGCCATGTAATTGAGCGTCATGGCGGTGGCCAGCGGCAGCTGGCTGATCGAATGGAACCACAGCCACAGCGACAGCACGCCGACCAGGCCGCGCCACGCATGGGCCCAGGTGTGGGCGGTTTTCAGGGTGCCGCCCTGCAGGCGGATCATGGTGTAGAGGATGGTCATGCCGATGATGCCGCGGTACATGACGAGTTCGGACGTGCTATAGAGGTCGGAGGCCAGCTTGACGCAGACGCCCATGGCGGCGAACAGGAAACTGGCGAAGAGCATCCACAGAGAGTGCATTGACTACCTTAATGTGGATGCCCGGTCTAAAGGCGCGGCACCCAGTGCTTGAAAAATTAAACGGCGCTCGAAAAGCGCTGCGGGCGCGGGGCTGGTTTGTCAACCCGCCGCGCGCCCGCGATTTACTTACTTAAACATCCAGCTTACTTCGGTACCACTCGTGGAAGTGCTGCATGCCGTCTTCCATCGGGGACTGATAAGGGCCGGCGTCGTTTTCACCACGCTCCATCAGGATCTTGCGGCCGGCATCCATGCGCAGCGCGATTTCATCGTCTTCGACACAGGTTTCCATATAGGCCGCCCGTTCCGCATCGACGAACTCGCGCTCGAACAGCACGATTTCTTCCGGGTAGTAGAACTCCACCACGTTGCGGGTTTTTTGCGGACCGATCGGCCACAGCGTCGACACCACCAGCACGTGCGGATACCATTCGACCATGATGTTCGGGTACAGCGTCAGCCAGATCGCGCCATAGGGCGGCGGTTCGCCATTGCGGTACTGGAGCACCTGCTCGTGCCATTTCTGGTACACCGGCGAGCCCGATTTGCGCAAGCCACGGTTGACGCCCACGGTCTGCACGCTGTAATCGGCGCCGAATTCCCAGCGCAAGTCGTCGCAGCTGACGAACGCGCCCAGCCCCGGGTGGAACGGCTCGACGTGGTAATCCTCCAGGTAGACTTCAATAAAAGTCTTCCAGTTGTAGTCGCACTCGTGCACTTCGACATGGTCGAACATGTAGCCGCTGAAATCGAGGTCCTTGGTGACGGACATGTCTTTCAGTTTTTCCATGACGTTGTAGCCATTTTGCTCGAACTGCAAACCGTTCCAGCTTTGCAGGCGGGTTTTCGGCAAGTTCAGGCACGGCGTTTCCGCGAAGTGCGGCGCGCCGATTAATTCGCCTTTCAAGTCATAGGTCCAGCGGTGCAACGGGCACACAATGGTGTTGGCGTTGCCGCGGCCATTGAACATCACGGCCTGGCGGTGGCGGCACACATTCGACAGCACCTCGAGGCCATTGGCGTTACGCACCAGCATGCGCCCGTCATTCTCCGCCGCCAGCGTCATAAAGTCGCCCGCGTTCGGTACCATCAATTCATGCCCGACATAGCGCGGGCCCGCTTTAAACAGCGATTGTATTTCACGCTGTAGCAGCGTTTTGTCAAAGTAGACGTTTACTGGAAGTTGCGCGTGTGAACGCGCCAGCATGGCGTGGGTAGCCAGATCGGACATCCCAACCCCCCTTAATTAATGTACAGCAACCAAGAAGAGACAGAATCCGTAAAGACCTGTTGTCAGTTAAGGAAACGGTATTTCGGACAGAACCGGAGATTATACCGTGAAAATGGGTTGCGCAGGCTGAGCTCGCTTAAGTTGTCCCCGGAAAGAACGGGGAAATGGGGTGTCACCTGTGGTGTTGCTGCAAATTACTAATCATTCATACAACGATTTTTGGCCCGGCAAACTGTGGCGTAAGCCGCATTTTTCAACCGTATTCGTTGGTTTGCTCTAAAATAACGGGCTACACTGCGCCGGCAGGCTGACTGCCTGGCCACATTGATTAAATGCTTATGTCTAAAAAACTGAATTCCGATCCGGCCAGCCCCGCCCCTGCTGCGCCCGGCGCAACGGCGCACCGTTCATTTGAAGAAGCCATGGCCGAACTGGCGGCCCTCGTGACGCAAATGGAATCGGGCCAACTGCCGCTGGAAGCCTCGGTGGCCGCCTATGCGCGCGGCTCGGAACTGGTGAAATATTGTGCCGGTCAACTCGACAAGGTCGAGTCGCAAGTGAAAATCCTGGAAGGCGACATGCTGAAGCCTTTTGCCGATGAGGTGCAGGCATGAGCGCCACGTTCCAGGATTGGATGAAAACCATCCAGGCCGGCATGGAAGCCGACATGGACGCTTACTTGCCAGTGGCCGGTACCGAACCTGCCAAGCTGCATGAGGCGATGCGCTATGCGCTGCTGGGCGGCGGCAAGCGCGTGCGCCCGCTGCTGGTGTATGCGGCCGGCGCCTTGTCGGGAGCTGACGCCGGCGTGCTGTCGCGCGCGGCGGCGGCGGTGGAAATGATCCACGCGTATTCGCTGGTGCACGACGACATGCCGTGCATGGATGATGATGAATTGCGCCGTGGCAAGCCCACGGTGCATGTGGCCTATGACGACGCCACCGCGCTGCTGGTGGGCGATGCGTTGCAGGCACAGGCCTTCCTGGTGTTGGCCGAGGCCGCATCGTCGCCATCGCTGCCGGCGCCGCGCCAGGTACAAATGCTGCGCTTGCTGGCCCACGCGGCTGGTTCGGCCGGGATGTGCGGCGGCCAGGCGATCGACCTCGACAGCGTCGGCATCAGCTTGTCGTTGGAACAGCTGGAACGCATGCACCAATTGAAAACCGGCGCCTTGCTGCGCGCCTCGGTGGTGTTGGGCGCGCTGGCCGGCAAGGATCTGTCGGAACAGGAAATGACGGCGCTGAACGTGTATGCGCGCGCCATCGGGCTGGCATTCCAGGTGGTCGATGATGTACTCGATGCGACGGCCGATTCGGCTACCCTGGGCAAGACGGCCGGCAAGGATGCCGCCGACAACAAGCCCACGTACGTATCGATCCTCGGCCTGGAGCCGTCGCGCGCGCTGGCGGAACAACTGCGGCTGGAAGCGCATGCGGCGCTGGCGCCATTTGGAGACAAAGCACTGCGGTTACGCGAACTGGCGGACCTGATCGTGCAGCGGAAGGCTTAAATGAACTTGCTAGAAAATATCGATGACCCGTCGGACGTGCGCAAACTGGCGCGCCACCAACTGACGCCACTGGCGCATGAACTGCGCCACTACCTGCTCGATTCCGTATCGAAGACCGGCGGCCACCTGTCGTCCAACCTCGGTACGGTGGAACTGACGGTCGCGCTGCACTATGTGTTCAACACGCCGTACGACCGCATCGTGTGGGACGTCGGCCACCAGACGTATTCGCACAAGATCCTGACCGGTCGCCGCAAGCAGATGCACACCTTGCGCCAGATGGATGGCATTTCCGGTTTCCCGCGCCGCGACGAAAGTGAATACGACACCTTCGGCACCGCCCACTCGTCGACCTCGATTTCCGCCGCGCTGGGCATGGCGCAAGCGGCCAAGATCAAGGGCGAGCACCGCCACGCCATCGCGGTGATCGGTGACGGCTCGATGACGGCCGGCATGGCGTTTGAAGCGCTGAACAACGCCGGCGTGCAGGAAGACCTGAATCTGTTGGTGATCCTGAACGACAACGACATGTCGATCTCGCCGCCGGTCGGCGCCTTGAACCGCTACCTGGCGCGCCTGATGTCGGGCCAGTTTTACGCGGCCGCTAAAAACGTCGGCAAGTCGGTGTTGCCGGCGCCAGTGCTGGAACTGGCCAAGCGCTTCGAAGAACACGCCAAGGGCATGGTGGTGCCGGCCACGATGTTCGAGGAATTCGGTTTCAATTACATCGGCCCGATCGATGGCCATGATCTGGAATCGCTGCTGCCGACGCTGGAAAACATCAAGAAGCTCAAGGGTCCGCAATTCCTGCACGTGGTGACGAAAAAGGGGCAAGGCTACAAGCTGGCCGAAGCGGAACCGATCCTGTACCACGGCACGCCTAAATTCAACCCGGCCGAAGGCATCAAGCCGGCCACCACGCCGTCCAAGATCACCTACACCGAAGTGTTCGGCAACTGGCTGTGCGACATGGCGAAACAGGACAAGCGCCTGGTCGGCATCACGCCGGCCATGCGCGAGGGTTCCGGCATGGTGCGCTTTGAAAAGGAAAACCCGGAGCGCTACTTCGACGTCGGCATCGCCGAGCAGCATGCCGTGACGTTTGGCGCGGGCCTGGCCTGCGAAGGCTTGAAGCCGGTGGTGGCGATTTATTCGACCTTCCTGCAGCGTGCCTACGACCAATTGATTCACGACGTGGCGCTGCAAAACCTGGACGTGACGTTTGCGCTGGACCGCGCCGGCCTGGTCGGCGCCGACGGTGCGACGCACGCCGGCAACTATGACCTCGCTTACCTGCGCTGCATCCCGAATATGGTGGTGATGGCGGCCTCCGACGAAAACGAATGCCGTCAGATGCTGACCACTGGTTACCACTACCCGGGTCCGGCGGCGGTGCGCTATCCGCGCGGCGCCGGCATCGGCGCGACGATCGAACCGGCGCTGACCGCCATCGAGATCGGCAAGGGCGAGATCAAGCGCCACGGCAAGCGGATCGCGATCCTCGCGTTTGGTTCGATGGTGGCGCCAAGCATGGGCGCGGCCGGGCAATTCGACGCGACCGTGGCCAACATGCGCTTCGTGAAACCGCTCGACGTGGAACTGGTCAAGCAATTGGCGGCAAGCCACGACGTGCTGGTGACGGTGGAAGAGGGCTGCACCATGGGTGGCGCCGGCGCCGCCGTGGCCGAAGCGCTGGCGGCCGAAGGCATCGTCAAGCCGCTCATGATGCTGGGCCTGCCGGACAAGTTCATCGACCATGGCGACCCGGCCAAGCTGCTGTCGCTGGCCGGCCTCGACGCCGCCGGCATCGCGGCCTCCATCAAAGCGCGCTTCGGCGCCGCCGGTACCGACGAGCCACGCCTGGTCGTCAACAACGGCTAACCGCCTTCCTGCTGTTGCGCGGACACCCATGTGTCCGCGCCCTTAAACCCCATTGGAATCGTCCTTGCGCTGGCGTGATCCGTTTCCTATATTGAGATAAATCGTTTATTTCAATCAGGGGGCGATATGACAGCCGTGCGCCGTTGGACCTGGATCGCCGGCATCGCCGCCTGCCTGCTGACGGCGCCTGCGCTGGCGCAGCATGCCGAGGCGCCGGAGTCGGGGCGCTGGCAGGAAATGCGCTACGGTTTTGACGAAGTCAGTGACACGCTGGAGCTGCGCTATATCGAACAGGTGGTGGCCCTGGCGGCGGCCGGCAGGCTCGATACCGACCGCGTGCTGTTGCGCCGCGTGCAGGCGATCGGCAACGGGCTGGTCGCGGCGGCAGCCGGATTGAAACCGGAAGTGGCCCACTGGCAGTGGGAATGGCATGTGGCGGAAGCACCCGGCGTGGAAGCGCATTGCGAGGCGGGCGGCAAGATTCTGGTGGGCGGCCCGTTCATCCGCGCGCTGCGGCTGGACGATGGTGAACTGGCCATGTTGCTGGCCCATGAAGTGGCCCACGTGGTGGCGGAGCACCACCGGGAAACCCTGTCGGAAGCGATGTTGATGAGCAAACCCGCGGTACCGGTCGAAGTCGCGCTCGAGCGGCTCGACAGCGATGTGCCGCTGCAGGTGCGGCTGGCGGGCTTGTCGCACACCCAGGAACGCGAAGCCGATCAACTGGGCATGGTGATTGCCCATCGCGCCGGCTGGCCGGCGCGCGCCATGACGGCGTTTTACGGCAAGCTGACGGCGCAAGCGGCGAGCGAAGGCGGCGCGCCGCTGATCGCCACCCATCCTTCCTATGCCGCCCGCCTTAGTACCGCGCGTGGCCTGGCGCGGCTGCTGGAGCCGTGATTAGGCCGGGTCGGCGTCGGGTTCCGCTGCTGCTTGCTCCGCTGCTGCCGCTTGTTGCGCTGCAAACTCCGCCTTGGTTTCCTTGCGCGATTTGCGTTCGTGCTGCCACAGCACGTCGCCGCCGCCGGCAAAGCGGTTCAACACGCGCGCCAAGACGAACATCAGGTCCGACAGGCGGTTGACGTACTGGCGCGGGTGATCGTGGATGGTCTCGGCTTTACCCAGCGTGACGATGCTGCGCTCGGCGCGGCGGCAAATGGTGCGGCACACGTGGGCCAGCGAGGCGGCGCGCGAGCCAGCCGGCAAGATGAATTCGGTCAGCGCCGGCAGCGTGGCGTTGTGCTTGGCCAGCAGCGCGTCGAGCTTGGTAACATGCTCTTCCTTGATCATCTGGTAGCCGGGAATGCACAGTTCACCGCCGAGGTCGAACAAGTCGTGCTGTATGCCGACCAGTTCATCGCGCATATCGTCCGGCATGTCTTCCGACAGCAGCAGCCCGATATGGGAATTCAATTCATCGACGTCGCCGATGGCGCAAATGCGCACGCTATCCTTGTCGGTACGGCTGCCATCGCCCAGGCCCGTGGTGCCGTTGTCGCCGGTACGGGTTGCGATTTTTGAAAGGCGGTTGCCCATGGTCTGTATCTCCGCGTGTTTCAGTAATGGATGAATCCCGGGAGGATACGACAAATACCGGGTTTGCACCTAAAATAAGTCCATGCACGCCCCTTCCGCCCCCATAGTATCCCACCAGCGCCGCCAGCAGGTGGCCGACGCGCTGCACGCCGTGCTGCCGCCCGGCGCGGTCCTCAGTGCGCCCGAAGATACCCGGCCATACGAATGCGACGGCCTGTCCGCCTACCGCCAGTTGCCGATGATCGTCGTGCTGCCGGCCGATGAGCAGCAAGTGCTGGCGGTGCTGGAGGTGTGCCGCCGCTTGCAAGTGCCGGTGGTGCCGCGCGGCGCCGGCACCGGCTTGTCGGGCGGCGCCATGCCGATTGCCGACGGCGTGGTGCTGTCAACCGCGCGCATGAGCAAGATTGTGCGGCTGGACGCGTATTCGCGCACGGCCGTGGTGCAGCCGGGGGTGCGCAACCTGGCCATTTCCGACGCGGCCGCGCCGCACGGCCTGTATTACGCGCCGGACCCGTCGTCGCAAATCGCCTGCACCATCGGCGGCAACGTGGCGGAAAACTCGGGCGGCGTGCACTGCCTCAAATACGGCCTGACGATCCACAACGTGCTGCGGGTGCGGATCGCCACCATCGAGGGCGATGTCATCGACTTAGGCAGTGAAGCGCCCGATGCGCCGGGGCTGGACTTGCTGGCCGCGTTCATCGGCTCGGAAGGCATGCTGGGCATCGTGCTGGAAGTCACCGTCAAACTGGTGCCGAAGCCGGCCATGGCGCGCGTCATCATGGCCTCGTTTGACGATGTCACGGCCGGCGGCAACGCGGTGGCGGACGTGATTGCCGCCGGCATTATCCCGGCCGGGCTGGAAATGATGGACCGCACCTCATCACGCATGGTCGAGCCGTTCGTCCAGGCCGGCTATGACACCGCCGCCGCCGCCATTTTGCTGTGCGAAGCCGATGGCACGCTGGAAGAAGTCGAAGAAGACATCGCCCGCATGACGGCGGTGCTGCGCGCGGCGGGGGCGGGCGCGATCATGGTGTCCGGCAGCGAAGCGGAACGATTGAAATTCTGGTCGGGCCGCAAGAACGCGTTTCCCGCCGCCGGTCGGATTTCGCCCGACTATTACTGCATGGACGGCACCATTCCGCGCAAGCACCTGGCGCGCGTATTGCAGGGCATCGAAGCGATGGAGCACCGATATGGCCTGCGCTGCGCCAATGTGTTCCATGCCGGCGACGGCAATTTGCACCCGCTGATCCTGTTCGATGCCAACCTGCCCGATCAATTGCGCCGCGCCGAAGCGTTTGGTGCCGATATCCTGGCGCTGTGCGTGGAAGTGGGCGGCACCATCACCGGCGAACACGGGGTCGGCATCGAGAAAATCGATTCCATGTGCGTGCAATTCACGGCGTCCGAGTTGCAGGCTTTCTTTGCGCTGAAGCGCGCGTTTGATCCGCTGTCGCTGCTCAATCCCGACAAGGCCATCCCGACGCTGAACCGCTGCGCGGAATTCGGCAAGCTGCGCGTGACGGGCGGCGTGCTGCCGCATCCTGAGTTGCCCCGTTTTTGAAAGAACCGTTGTGACCACCTTGATGCTCGACTCCTTTCGTGACCAGATCCGCCAGGCCGCTGCCGATAAAACGCCGCTGCGCATCCGTGGCGGCGGTACCAAGGACTGGTATGGCGGCGCACCGGTCGGCGCCTTGCTCGACACCAGCGGCCATGCCGGCGTGGTCGACTACGAGCCGTCGGAACTGGTGATCACCGCGCGTTGCGGCACGCCGCTGGCGCAGATCGAAGCGCTGCTGGCGCGGCACGGGCAAATGCTGGCGTTCGAGCCGCCGCGCTTTGGCACCGCCTCGACCATTGGCGGCGTGGTGGCGGCCGGCTTGTCGGGGCCGCGCCGCATGGCAGCCGGCAGCGTGCGTGATTTCGTGCTGGGCGCGCAGTTGATGAACGGCGCCGGCGAAGTCTTGAATTTTGGCGGTCAGGTCATGAAAAACGTGGCCGGCTACGACGTCTCCCGGCTGCTGGCCGGTTCCATGGGCACGCTGGGCCTGATCACGCAAGTGTCGCTGAAGGTGTTGCCGGTGCCGGTGCGGGAAGCCACCTTGCAGATGCCGTTGGACGAAATCACCGCGCTGCGCCGCCTCAACGAGTGGGCCGGCCAGCCGTTGCCGCTGTCGGCCAGTTGCTGGCACGACGGTGTGCTGTCGGTGCGCCTGTCGGGGGCGGCCAGCGCGGTGGCCGCGGCGCTGGACCAGCTGGGTGGTGCTTCGCAGGCATCGGTCATGCCGGATGCGCAGGCACAGGCGCTGTGGGCCGCCTTGCGCGACCACACCCATCCCTACTTCGATACGCCGCAGCTGTGGCGAATGGCGTTGCCGCCGCATGCCAGCGTGATCATCCTCAAAGGGGCGTCGCTGATCGAGTGGGGCGGCGGCCAGCGCTGGCTGCATGCCGATGCGGCCGGTGCCAACCCGGCCGCGCGCGCCGCCGAGATCCGCCGCACCGTGGCGGCCTGCGGCGGCCATGCCACCTTGTTCCGCTCGCCAGATAAAAGCGTGCCGGCCTTCCATCCGCCATCACCCGCGCTGGCGCTGCTGAACCGGCGCATGCAACAGGCGTTCGATCCGGACCGGCTGTTCAACCGGGGCCGCTTGCAGGCCGGGGAGGGCGCGGCCGATGCAAACTAAACTGGCCGATTTCATCAAGAACACGCCCGACGGCGATGAAGCCGAAGCGATCCTGCGCGCCTGCGTGCATTGCGGTTTTTGCACCGCCACCTGTCCCACTTACCAGTTGCTGGGGGACGAACTCGATGGCCCGCGCGGGCGCATCTACCTGATCAAGCAGGTGCTGGAAGGCGCCCCGGTCACAAACAAGACGCAAACCCACCTCGACCGCTGCCTGACGTGCCGCAGTTGCGAAAGCACCTGTCCGTCCGGCGTGCGCTATGGCCGGCTGGCCGATATCGGCCGCAAGGTGGTGGACCGCCAGGTGCCGCGCCCGCTGGCGGAACGGGTCCGGCGTTATGTGTTGAAGGAGGCGCTGCCACGCCGCTGGTTGTTTACGCCAGCCGTGCAACTGGGGCGGCTGCTGCGACCATTATTGTCGACAGACTGGCAGGACAAGCTGGTGGCGGCGCGCCCGGCCGGCGCCTGGCCACAGCAGCAGCACGCGCGCCGTATGCTGGTGCTGCAAGGGTGCGTACAACCGGGGCTGGCGCCGTCGATCAACACGGCGGCGGCGCGCGTGCTCGACGCGCTGGGCATCACCTTGCTGGCCGCGCCGGCCGCCGGGTGTTGCGGCGCGCTGCGCTACCATATGAATGACCAGGATGGCGGGCTCGATGACATGCGCCGCAATATCGATGCCTGGTGGCCGTATGTGTCGGGCGAATCTGACGCAGGTGCCGCGGGGCCTGCGCCGGTGGAGGCCATCGTTATGACGGCGTCCGGCTGCGGCGCCAGCGTCAAGGAGTATGGGCATTTGCTGGCGCACGATCCGGCCTATGCCGCGCGGGCGCAGCGGATTGCCGCCATGACGCGGGACCTCAGCGAAGTGCTGGCCGACCTGGAAGCGCCGGTCCGCGCGCTGGCGGCGCGGCGCCAGGGGCAGGGCGGCGCGCGTATTGCCTACCACCCGCCGTGCACTCTGCAACATGGCCAGCAAGTCCGGGGCAAGGCCGAGCAGGTGCTGCGCGCGGCCGGGGTCGAGGTGGCGCTGTGCGCGGACAGCCATCTGTGCTGCGGTTCCGCCGGCACCTATTCGATGTTGCAGCCGCAGTTGGCGAACCAGCTGCGCGAGCGCAAGCTGGCGGCGCTGGACGAGACCGGGGCGCCGGTGTACGCGTCGGCCAATATCGGTTGCCTGGCGCATTTGCAGGCGGGCACCGACAAGCC
The DNA here is from genome assembly GCA_019751755.1 of Burkholderiaceae bacterium. GTDB lineage: Bacteria > Pseudomonadota > Gammaproteobacteria > Burkholderiales > Burkholderiaceae_D > Rugamonas. The sequence continues at coordinate 21,704 of JAIENA010000368.1, forward strand.
GGTGCTGCACTGGATTGAAATTCTGGAGCAGGCCTTAAATTCGTAGCAGGATTACTCCCGCTCGGCCCACTTGTTCATGATCTCCACGGCCTGCGGAATCAGCCCCAGGAACAAATCGACCAGCACCGGATCGAAATGCAGTCCCCGTTGTTCCCGTAAATGGTCGCACGCCTGTTCCACCGTCCACGCCCGTTTATAGGGCCGCACGGACGTGAGCGCGTCAAACACGTCGGCGATCGCCACGATGCGTCCCGCCAGTGGGATTGCTGCGCCCTGCAGGCCGGCCGGATAGCCGCTGCCATCCCATTTTTCGTGGTGGGTGCGGGCCACGTCGTAGGCCACGGCCAGCATGCCGGTCGCATGCGCGCCGATGATGCTGGCGCCGATGGTCGGGTGGCTCTGCATCGTTTTCCATTCGTCGGGATCGAGCTTGGCGGGCTTTTGCAGGATGCGGTCGGGGATGCCGATCTTGCCGATGTCGTGCATCGGCGCCGCATTGAACAAGTCGTCCACGTCATCTTCATCCATCCCCGCCGCCATCCCCAGCAGGCGCGCGTAGTGGCTCATGCGGATCACGTGCAGGCCGGTTTCGTTGTCCTTGTATTCGGCCGCCAGCCCCAGGCGCTGCACCACTTCCAGCCGGCTGGTTTTCAATTCATCCATGCGCACCAGGGACAAGTGCAATTGCACGCGCGCCTTGACCACGGGCGGGCTGACGGGCTTGGTGATGTAGTCGACGCCGCCGGCGTCGAAACCCGCCACTTCATCGACCGCATCGGTCAGCGCCGTGACAAAGATCACGGGAATGCCTGACGTGGCCGGATCGGCTTTCAGGCGCTGGCACACTTCATAGCCGTTCATATCCGGCATCATCACGTCCAGCAGGATCAGGTCCGGCTTTTCGCGCGCCGCCAGTTCCAGCGCGCGCGGGCCATCTTTGGCAAACAGCAGCCGGTAGCGCTCTTGCAGGATTTGCCGCAGCAGTTGCAGGTTGATCGGCTCGTCATCGACAGCCAGGATCACGGCCTGGCGCTTGTTGTTCATGGTGTACTCCCAGCATCTGGCGGCAGGCAGGCCGCCAATAGCGCCTCCAGCCGCGCGTGGGCCGCGCTGCAATCAAAATTATCCATTGCATCGCGTAATTCATCGAGTTTGCCTGGCGCGGCATGGCCGGCCAGCGCTTGCGCGAACGAGTGCAGCAGAGCGTCGTCGAACGCGCCGCTGTCGATCGACTGGTGCAACTGGTCCGCCAGCGCGCGCACCTGCGCCGCATCGAGCGCCTGTGCCGTCACCGGGGCGGCCGGGGCGGTGGCGTCGCCTTGCGCCGCCAGCACCGTGTCAATCGCGGCGCAGGCAAGCGCCACCTGCGCACCGGCTTGTGTCACCAGCGTGGCCAGCGCGGCCAACATGTTGCGGCGTTCGCCCTCGTCGGCGCTGGCGGCGGCCTGCTGCCATCCATGTTCGACGCGGTCCAGCAGGGTCGTCAGTTGTTCCAGCCCCAGGTTGGCCGCCACGCCCTTGGCCTGGTGCGTCAGCGCCGCGCCTTCCAGATAGCGTGCGCCGGCCAGCATGCCGTGCAACTGCTGGCCGAGATCCATGCGTTCCTGCTTGAACAGGTGCAAGGCCCGGTAATACGGTTGTTCCTGTCCGCCCCAGCGCCGCAAGCCCTGCTCCAGGTTCAGCACGTGCGCCACGCCGCTGTCGTTCGCCTGCGGCAAGTCGGGCAAGTCCAGCCCCAGTACGCGCGCCAGTTCCTTCACCAGCACCAGCATGTCGACCGGTTTCGGCGCAAAGCCGTCCATGCCGGCGATGCTGGTGGCGGTGCGGTCTTTTTCCAACACGCTGGCCGTCATGGCAATGATGGGCACGCGCGGGCGGCCTTGCGCCAGTTCGTCGGCGCGGATGTGGCGCGTCGCTTCCAGTCCGTCCATGAACGGCATTTGCACATCCATCAGGATCACGTCGAAGCGGCCCGCAGCCGCCAGTTGCACGGCGGCCGCGCCGTCGCTGGCGGTGGTGATGGTGTGGCCACGCTTGCCCAGCAAAAGGGTCAGCAGTTCCAGGTTTTGCGGCACATCGTCGGCCGCCAGGATCTGCAGCGGCGGCAGCGGCGGCAATGCTTGCAATGCCTGCCGGTGATCCTGCTGGCCGGTGGCGTTCAGCGCCTTGGCATGGTGCAGCGGCAGCTGGACATGGAAGCTGCTACCCTGGCCCTCGACACTGGTGACCCAGATGCGTCCACCCATCAGCTCCGTCAATTGCTTGCAGATCGTGGTGCCCAGGCCGGTGCCGCCAAAACGCCGGTTCATTGACGCATCGGCCTGTGTAAACGGGTCGAAGATCGCCCCCAGCCGGTTTTCAGGAATACCAATGCCGGTGTCGGTGATGGTGACGTGCAATTGTTCCAGCCCATCCTGTTGTTCCAGCGCCAGCGCCAGGGTGACTTGGCCGGCGCTGGTGAACTTGATGGCGTTGCCCAGCAAGTTGGTCAGCACCTGGCGCACGCGCAATTCGTCGCCGTGCAGCCGGTGCGGCAGCGCGGCGCTGTATTGCACGCGCAGCAGCAGCCCTTTGGCGGCGGCATTGGCGCCCATGGTCGAGGTCAGTTCATCGACCAGCGCCAGCAGGTTGTAATCGTTTTCCTCGAGTTCCACGGCGCCCTTGTCGAGCTTTGCCGTGTCGAGGATTTCATTGAGCAGGCGCAGCAGCGAGCGGGCGGAATTGCGCACCGTGTCGAGGTGGCGGCGCTGGTCGGGCGCCAGGTCGCCCTGCAACAGCACATCGGTAAAGCCGAGGATGGAATTCATCGGCGTGCGGATTTCATGGCTCATGTTGGCCAGGAAGGCTGAGCGCGCGGCGGCGGCCTGTTCGGCGCGTTCTTTCGCGGCGCGCAATTCTTCTTCCATCTGGCGCCGCCCTGACATATCGAGGATCACGCCGTCCAGCCATTTCACCTGGCCCTGTTCGTCGACGATGGCGCTGCCGTTTTCCCACATCCAGCGGATGCTGCCGTCGCGGTGGCACAGCCGGTATTCAATGGTGAACGGCGCGCCGCGTTCAATCGCCTGCGCCAGTTCCCGCGCCACGTGTGCGTGGTCGTCCGGGTGGATCAGGTCACCGAACAGGCGGCGTGGCGGTGTTCCCAGGAAGTCTTCCGGTGGATAGCCGGTCAGGGTTTCCACCGCCGCGCTGATGAACACCGTGGGCCAGCCCGGCACATGCAAGGCGCGGTAGGAAATGCCGGGGATATTGCCGATCAGCGAGCGGAATTGTTGTTCGCTGTCGCGCAGCGCCTGTTCCATGGCCTTGCGTTCGCTGATGTCGGTAACGAAGCACACATATAAATCCTGGTTGGCCAGGCGCGCATGGCCATAGGCGTTACGCACCGGGACCTTGGCGCCGCTTTTGTGCAAGACCTGGATATCCTGGCTTTCACCGATCATGCCTTCGCGGCCATCCTTCAAGTGGCTGAGCAAACCGTCGCGCGCGGAGCGGGCCGGATCGGCAATCAGGAGGCGCACGTTGTTGCCGACGATGTCGCTCCGCTTCCAGCCGAAGATGCGTTCCGCCGACTTGTTGAATTCGCGGATGGTGCCGTCCGATTCCACCGTCACCACGCCGTCCACTGCGGTTTCCAGCAGGGCGCGCATCCACGACTCGCTTTCCCGCAACTGGAAGAACAGCGCGCGGTAGCGCAGCATGCCATTGGCCGACGTCACCAGCAGGGTGAACACGGCCGTGGTCAGCGACACGGCCAGCGCCAGGAACGGCGCGTTGAGGATTTCACTGGCGGCATCCGGCTCGACCCGGCCCACGAAGCGGGCCGCCGCCATGCCGGTGTAGTGCATGCCGGCGATGGCGCAGCCCATGGTGACGCCGGCAATGCCCAGGCGTGTCGCTTCCGACAGCCTCGAACGCAGCATCGACAGGCCAAAGCGCACCCACAGCGCCAGCGTGGCCAGCGCCACCGCCACCAGGATCGACAGGCCGAACATCCACGGGTCGTAGCGCAATTCGAGCGTGCTGCGCATGGCCGCCATGCCGGTGTAATGCATGGCGCCGATGCCGGCGCCCACCAGCACGCCGCCTACCAGCAATTGCCAGCCACTGATGCGTTTGCGGCCGATCAGCGACAGCGCCACGCTGGAGGCGGCGATGCTGGGCAGCATCGACCAGATCGTCAGGGCGCGGTCATATTCGACGCCGGTGCACAGGTTAAAGGCCAGCATGCCGATGAAGTGCATGGCCCAGACGCCGCTGCCCAGCGCCAGGCTGCCGGTCAGCAGCGCGGCGCGGCGCAGGTTCGGGTTGGCGGCGGACGCCGCTTGGCCGGCCATCTGCAACCCCATCCACGAGGAAAAACTGGCCACCACCACCGACAGCAGCACCAGCCAGGGATCATATATCCCGTAGGTCAGCAGCGAGGCATCGGCGGGCGGAGAAAACAGTTGTGTCAGGGTTGCGCTGACTGTCGTCATATTGCCACCATAAAAACTAAGCCCGGCAAGGGCCGGGCTGACATGCGCCTATTCCGCCAGCAGTTTTGCTATGTCGCCCGTCAATTCTTCCGGCTTGGTGGTGGGCGCATAGCGCTTGTAGACACTACCATCCTTGCGTACCAGGAACTTGGTGAAGTTCCACTTGATGCCTTCCGTGCCCAGCAGGCCCGGCGACGCTTTTTTCAAGTGCTTGTACAGCGGGTGCGCGTCGTCGCCATTGACGTTGATCTTGGCAAACATGGGGAAGCTGACGCCGTAATTTTTCTGGCAAAACGCGCCGATTTCCGCTTCCGCGCCGGGTTCCTGCGAACCGAACTGGTTGCACGGGAAGCCCAGCACTTCCACGCCCTGGTCCTTGAATTGCTTGTAGACGGCTTCCAGCCCTTCATATTGGGGCGTGAAGCCGCATTTGCTGGCCGTGTTCACAATCAGCAGCACTTTGCCCTGGTACTGCGACAGGTCGACGGCGTTGCCGGCCAGTGCATCCGCCTTGAAATCAAAAACAGTGGTCATGCTGATCCTTGTTGTATGGTGCTATTTGGTACTATCAAATGATATTGAGGTGTTCGGTGCCGGACGACATGTCGCGGTTTTTCGCCGCCTTGCTTTCCAGTTTGATTTGCAGGCGCAAGTCGTTGACCGAATCGGCATTGCGCAGCGCATCTTCATACGTGATCAGGTCCGCTTCGTACAGGTCGAACAGCGACTGGTCAAACGTTTGCATGCCCAGTTCACGCGAGCGCTTCATCAGTTCCTTGATTTCATGCACTTGCCCCTTGAAGATCAAGTCGGAAATCAATGGCGAATTGAGCATGATTTCAATCGCCACCGCGCGGCCCTTGGCTTCCTTGCGGGGCACCAGGCGCTGCGAAATCATGCCTTTCAGGTTCAGCGACAAGTCCATCAGCAATTGCTGGCGGCGCTCTTCCGGGAAGAAGTTGATGATGCGGTCCAGCGCCTGGTTGGAACTGTTGGCGTGCAGCGTCGCCAGGCACAGGTGGCCGGTTTCCGCAAAGGCGATCGCATGGTCCATGGTGGCGCGGTCGCGGATCTCGCCGATCTGGATCACGTCCGGGGCCTGGCGCAGCGTGTTTTTCAGGGCGATTTCCCAGTCTTCCGTATCGACTCCCACTTCGCGCTGCGTCACCACGCAATTGCCGTGCGGGTGCACGAATTCGACCGGGTCTTCGATGGTGATGATGTGGCCGTAACTGTTGTGGTTGCGGTAGCCCAGCATGGCCGCCAGCGTGGTGGACTTGCCGGACCCGGTGGCGCCGACCATGACGACCAGCCCGCGCTTGGCCATGATGACTTCTTTCAGTACCTCGGGCAGGCCCAGGTCTTCGAGTTTCGGGATGGTCGAGTTAATCGTCCGCAGCACCATGCCGACCGAGCCCATTTGGACAAAGGCCGACACGCGGAAGCGGCCCAGGTCGCCGGGGCTGATGGCGAAGTTGGCTTCCTTCGACATTTCAAAGCCGGCCGCCTGCTTGTCGTTCATGATGGCCCGGGCCAGGTCGGCCGTGTGGCCCGGGGTCAACGGCTGGGTCGAGACCGGTGTCATTTTGCCGTCGATTTTCATCGCCGGCGGGAAGCCTGCCGTGATGAACAAGTCCGAGCCGTTTTTGCTGAGCATCAGGCGCAGCAGGTCGAACATGAATTTGGATGCCTGGTCGCGTTCCATCGCTTACCCTGGGAAGTTTTCAGGAATCTTGGCGGCAAAGCGCGCCGCCGCCGACGAAATCACATTGCGCCGCACCAGGTCCGTCAAGTTCTGGTCCAGCGTCTGCATGCCGACATTGCTGCCGGTCTGGATCGCCGAATACATTTGCGCGATCTTGGCTTCGCGGATCAGGTTGCGGATGGCCGGCGTGCCGACCATGATTTCATGCGCCGCCACGCGGCCGCTGCCATCCTTGGTCTTCAACAGCGTTTGCGAAATCACCGCTTGCAGCGATTCGGACAGCATCGCGCGCACCATTTCCTTTTCCTCGGCCGGGAACACGTCGACGATACGGTCGATGGTTTTCGCGGCGGACGAGGTGTGCAGGGTGCCAAACACCAGGTGGCCGGTTTCCGCCGCCGACAAGGCCAGGCGGATGGTTTCCAGGTCGCGCAATTCGCCGACCAGGATCGCGTCCGGGTCTTCCCGCAGCGCCGAGCGCAGCGCGTTATTGAACGACAAGGTGTGCGGCCCGACCTCGCGCTGGTTGATCAGGCATTTTTTGGAGTCGTGCACGAATTCGATCGGATCTTCGATGGTCAGGATGTGGCCATACTCGTTTTCGTTGAGGTGGTTGATCATGGCGGCCAGCGTGGTCGATTTGCCGGAACCGGTCGGCCCCGTCACCAGCACCAGACCACGTGGTTTCAACGCGAAGTCAGCGAAGATTTTCGGGCAGTGCAACTCTTCCAGGCTCATGATCTTCGATGGAATCGTTCGCAGCACGGCGGCCGCGCCCCGTTCCTGGTTATAGGCGTTGACGCGGAAGCGCGCCAGGCCGGGGATCGCGAACGAAAAGTCGCATTCCAGCATTTCCTCGTAGGCTTTGCGCTGGCCGTCGTTCATGATGTCATAAATCATGCCGTGCACATCCTTGTGCTCCATCGGCGGCAGATTAATGCGGCGCACGTCGCCGTGCACCCGGATCATGGGCGGCAGGCCGGCCGACAAATGCAAGTCGGAAGCCTTGTTCTTCACTGAGAATTCGAGTAATTGCGTAATGTCCATTTATAATCCCTGTGCCTGCGGTTCGGGCGTCTTCCTCGTGGGAGGCGCGGACGCGCGGGCACAGCCAACCTCAACTCTCCCGCTCAACGATTATGTCCAGAATAGCCCAGAACTTGCAAGCAGTCATAGACAACATTGTTGCCTCGGAGCATGAGGCGGGCAGGCCTGCCGGTTCGGTGCAGTTACTGGCGGTGTCCAAGACATTTGGCCCGGGCAGCGTGCTCGACGCGGTGCAGGGCGGCCAACTGGCGTTTGGCGAAAACTACCTGCAGGAGGGGCTGGACAAAATCCGCGCCCTGGCCAGCGCCACCCCGACGCCGGACCAGGCGCTGGAATGGCACTTTATCGGACCGATCCAAAGCAACAAGACCCGTCCCATCGCGGAACACTTTGACTGGGTGCACACGGTCGAGCGCGAGAAAATCGCCCAGCGCCTGTCGGACCAGCGCCCTGAAGGCCTGGCGCCGCTGAACATCTGCCTGCAAGTCAATATCAGCGGCGAGGCCAGCAAGAGTGGCGCCACGCCGCACGAGGTGGCCGCGCTGGCCCACGCGGTGGCCGCCATGCCACGGCTGCGCTTGCGCGGCCTGATGGCGATTCCCGAACCGGAAGACGACTTTGACCAACAGCGCGCGGCCTTTGCCCGCGTGCGCACACTGTATGACGCGCTGCGCGCCGAAGGCCTGGCGCTCGATACGCTGTCGATGGGCATGTCGGGTGACATGCGGGCCGCCATCCTGGAAGGCGCCACCATTGTCCGCGTGGGCTCGGCCATTTTTGGCGCGCGCACCTATCCCCCCAAGGACTCTCAATGAAAATCGCATTTATCGGCGGCGGCAATATGGCCGCCGCGCTGATCGCCGGCCTGGCCGGCAAACTGACGGCTGGCGCCAATATCCATGTGGTGGACCCGAACAGCGCCGCGCTGGCGCAGCTGCATGCGCACTATGGCGTCAGCACGGCGCCGGCGGCCGATGCCGCGCCCGAGGCAATTGCCCAGGCCGACGTGATCGTGCTGGCCGTCAAACCACAAATCATGAAAGACGTCACGGCCCAGCTGTTGCCGCTGCTGCCGGCCGGCGGCGGCGCGCTGCTGCTGTCGATTGCCGCCGGTATTCGCGCGCAAGACTTGTCGCGCTGGCTGGGTGGCTACGCGGCGATCGTGCGCACCATGCCGAATACGCCGGCGCTGATCGGCCAGGGCATCACCGGCATGGTGGCGGCCAGCGGCGTGTCGGCGGCGCAGCGCGCGGCGGCCGACGCCATCATGAAAGCGGTGGGCGGCACGGTCTGGCTCGACGATGAAGCGCTGATCGACCCGGTGACGGCGGTCTCGGGCAGTGGCCCGGCCTACGTGTTTTATTTTATCGAAGCGATGCAGCAGGCCGCGCTGGAAATGGGTCTGGACGCGGAGCAGGGCAGGCAGCTGGCGCTGGCGACATTTACCGGCGCGGCGCAACTGGCGGCGCAATCGGATGAACCGGTGTCGGTGCTGCGCGAACGTGTGACGTCGAAAGGCGGCACCACCTATGCGGCGCTGACCAGCATGGAAGAGAGCGGCGTCAAGCAGGCCATCATCACCGCGATGAAGGCGGCGGCGGCCCGTGGCCGGCAATTGGGCGAAGAGTTGGGTAAGGCGTAGGGTGGTTTTGCCGTTAGGCAAAGCCACCGTGCTTGCGCTCTGATAGCGCCTGCAACAGTGGTTTGCATGCAATGGCGGCTTCCTTCGGAAACCGCCCTACGGTTTTACGGTTCGCCCAGATATTTCTGGTAGATCGCCTGGAAGCGGCCGCTGTCTTTCAGGTGCTTCAAGCCCGCGTTGAAGTCGTCGCGGATTTGGCGGTCGCGGAACACCGGGCGGTAATCCATCGGATTGAAGCGCACAAACGCATGTTCGGTGGTGGGCTTGGGTTGGTAGCCGGTCTGCCGCAATTGCAAGGTAAAGTACTTGAAGATATTGCGGTCGCTGAGCACCAGGTCATAGCGCCCCTTGTCCAAGGTCAGCACCTGCAAGGCCTGGTCGTTTTGCTCATAGTAATGGCCATCGGCCTGCACTGCGGCCAGCCATTCCGGATAGCGGCGCGCGGCGCCGGCAAACGATATCACTTTCAGTCCCTTTAAATCCTCCGGCTTGCGGATCACCAGGTTACGGTCTTTCAGGCTGATGAAGACATTGTCGTAAAACACGGCCGGCTCGCCATAATGCGCACCGTCGGGCCTTAAATCCTGGCCCAGGTCGGTCATGGCGGCGTCCACTTCGCGCGCCCGGAACGCCACCGGGATGCGGACGAATGAATAATAGCGGGGTTTCAGCACGTGGCCCCGGTAAGCCAGCGCTTCCCTCAGTACTTCCACTTCAATCCCGGAATTCGTTTCCGGAAAACAGAAGGGTGGGATTTTTTCACCCAAGGCCATGCTGATGTCGGCCGCCATCGCGGCGGACAGACACTGCCAGCCGAGTGCCAGCAAAGCGAAGGTGCTGCGCAGGTTCATGGTCAGATTGTCAGAATTGATGCCGTATGCCCACCGCGATCACCCGCCGCGAACCGCCCGGCAGCGTGGTCTGGTAATTGGCCGCGCTGCCGTTACGTAAGCGCGAGGATACCAGATACAGGTT
>JAIENA010000150.1 GCA_019751755.1 Burkholderiaceae bacterium
CCAGTGTGAAAGTAGGTTATCGTCAGGCTAGTTATATTAAAAACCCCGCTGAGTTAGCTCTTGGCGGGGTTTTTTGCATTTGTCGGCGCACGACAAATCCGGCCACGTCATGCGTCGCCGGAGTCTTGAGCAAGCGCGTAATTACACGCCCCAGAGGATGTCGTGGCCTTCGGTCGAGGCCGCGCGCAGCATTTGCAGCAGCGGATAGACCCGCTGGCCGAAGCCGACATGCTGTTTTTCCATCAGGTCGTTGCCGTCGCCATCGAGCGCATTCACGTTATGCGTGGTGTCCTTGTGGTGTTCGATATCAAGGTCTTCGATGTGCTGTTTGCTGAGTTGAACTTCTTTTTCCAGCAGCGCCAGCACCTTGGGTGCCTCGGCGGAGGTGATCACGCCGCGCGCCGGACTCTTGTTTAATACTTCAAGAATCCGTTCCGCGTGCTCCTGGTACATCATGACTGACGGAGAGGATTTGGATTTAAACGTGATCATGGCGTTGTCCCGTCTTGTTGTTGTCCGTGGTTTAACGATAGCACGACTTATGGACTTGCACACTAACAGTCTGTTCAGTCAGCCTTAAACGATGTCAGGAAGGTGTCGACCGCGTCCTGATTCACTTTCTTTTCCGTGCCCGCCACGATGGCTTGATAAACGCGCTTGTCTTTGGCGACAAAGCGCCCGAACAGCACCATGGTTTCACCGTTGCGTACCCCCTTGGCTTCCATGCTGATGGTACTGCGCCGGATGCCGCCGGCCGAGGCACTGTCCTGTTTTTCCGACGTGATGGTGGCGTTCAAGTTTTTCGCCATCGTGGTTTTCATGACCATGATGGCGGCCTGGGCACGCTCAGCATCGGGTAACTCCGCGCTGCCGACCGCAAAGGTCACGCCATCGATTTCCGACGCTGCCATGTGCATATTGACCTTGTCCTCGCCAAGATTGACCTCGCGGGTTTGCGCTGCGGGCTTGCCGGGGAACAGCACGGTATAGGGCGCTGCCGGGCTGCGGTAATCGCGCCAGTCAAATTTCGGGCTGCATGCGCTGAACAGGAGCGCCGCTGCCAATGCGGCCGACACGGCATGGGGAAGGGATCGGATTTTCATTGGATGATGTTAGCACGCTGCACCCATCTGCTATGCTGACGCCTTTGTATGATTGATGGAGTAACCAGCATGGTTTCGCTGCAAGAACAACTAATGAAGGCCGGCCTGGTCGATAAAAAGAAGGTTCAAAAGGTCAACCAGGACAAGACCAAACAAAAGAAAGAAGAACGCCGCACCGGCCAGCAAAGCGTTGATGAAGCAAAGCTGGCGGCCGCCGAACTGCAGCGCAAAAACGCCGAGCGCGCGCGCGAATTCAATGCGCAGCGCGATGCGGCCGCCAATGAAAAAGCGGTCCAGGCACAAATCGCGCAACTGGTGCAGAAGAACCGCCAGAATAAAGGCAAGGGCGATATCGCCTACAACTTCACCTATGGCACCAAGATCGAGCGGATCTATGTCTCCGCCATGGTGCAGGAGCACCTGGTGGCCGGACGCCTGGCCATTGTCGGCATGGGCGACAATTTTGAACTGGTACCGCGCGTGATTGCCGAAAAAATCGCCGAGCGTGATGCCGCGCGCGTGGTGCAAGCCAAAACCGTTGCCACGCCGGCGGAAGATGATCCCTACGCCGACTTCAAGATCCCCGACGATTTCACGTGGTAAATTTCACGTGCTAGATCTTACGGCGTAAATGACAGCGCGCGCCGGTATTGAACCGCTTCATTCAGGTGTTTTAAGGTGATGTCTTTGGCGTCATCGAGGTCGGCGATGGTGCGCGCCACCCGCTGGACGCGGTGATAGGCGCGCGCCGACCATTGAAAATGCTTCATGACGTCGCGCAGTCTGGCCAGGCTGGGTGCATCGAGCTTGCACAGCCGTTCCAATTCGCGTGGCCCCAATAACTGATTGCACTTGCCCTGCCGTTCCAGTTGGCGATTAAACGCTTGCGCGACCCGTTGCGCCACCATCGGCGTGGCATCGGCGGTGGGCGCCGCCTCCAGTTCCTCGGTCGTTAATGGATTGACATGGATAAGTAAATCCATGCGATCCAGCAGCGGGCCGGAAATTCGGCCCTGGTAGCGCGAAATCGTGTCGTCGGCGCATTTGCATTTGCCGCTGATGTGGCCGTTGTAGCCGCACGGGCACGGGTTCATGGCCGCCACCAGCTGAAAGCGGGCGGGGAAGTCCGCATGGTGCGCGGCGCGCGCCACCGTGACAGTGCCCGTTTCCATCGGCTGGCGCAGCACGTCCAGCACGCGGCGGTCGAATTCAGCCAGTTCGTCCAAAAACAGCACACCACCGTGGGCCAGCGAGATTTCTCCGGGCTTGGGTGTGCTGCCGCCGCCCACCAAGGCCGGCCCGGAGGCGGTGTGATGCGGCGCCCGGAAAGGGCGCCGCATCCAGCGCGCCGCATCGAAGCAGCCGGCCAGCGATTGCACGGCGGCCGACTCGAGCGCTTCATCATCCGTCATGGGCGGCAGCAATCCGCCCAGCCGCAACGCCAGCATGCTTTTGCCGGCACCGGGTGGCCCGACCAGCAACAGGTTGTGGCGGCCCGCCGCGGCAATCTCCAGCCCCCGTTTGGCCTCCACTTGCCCCTTGACGTCCGACAGGTCGGGGTAAGGATCGACGGCTTGCGCCTGTGCCGCCAGGTGGCGCGGCAAGGCGGCGCTGCCGTCGGTACAGGCAAAGTGCCCGCACACCTGCACCAGCGATGCGGCGGGATAAATCGACGAGCCCTCGACCAGCGCCGCTTCGGCCGCATTGGCCAGCGGCAGGATAAAAGCGCGCCGCTTGCTGCCCGAGATGCTATTGCGCCGCATCGCGAACGCCATCGCCAGCGTGCCGGGGATGGCGCGCAATTCGCCGGTCAGCGACAACTCGCCGGCGAACTCGTAATCATCGAGCGGAGTGGTGGGAATCTGGCCCGAGGCGGCCAGGATGCCCAGCGCGATCGGCAAGTCGAAGCGCCCCGACTCTTTCGGCAAATCAGCGGGCGCCAGGTTGACGGTGATGCGCTGGTGCGGCATCTGAAAGCCGCACGAGATGATGGCCGCTTGCACGCGGTGGCGTGCTTCCTTGACTTCGGTGTCCGGCAAACCAACGATGGCGAAGGCGGGCAGTCCGTTGGCAAGATGGACTTCCACATTCACTTCCGGGGCTTCCATGCCCGCCAGTGCGCGGCTTTTCAGGATGGCCAGGCTCATAGCGATTCCTTGCGGTGACTGGAAATGACCATTGTCCCGCCATGCGTTGGCATCCCTGTTGCGCCGGCACAGCCGGACGCCGTATTACGCGCGCTGCACCGGTTGTCCGGCGGGTCGCGCCAGGCGCTTGTCGCGGAAGAATGCCCACGCGGTTTCGGCGATTTCAAAATCGGCGCTCTGCGCCCCCACCAACTTGCCGATCAGCCCCGGGTAGCGGCGGCTGCCGCTGGGTTCCGCATGGCCGCCGCCCTCGATGCGGATCAGGCCGACCTGCAGGCCATCGGGCGCCTCGCCCCATAGCGTCAAGGTGCTGCGGGTGCGGTCCCATGGATGGCGCCGGGGGAAGGTGGTCACGGCGGGGGGATCCGGCAACCCCGCCAGTTCGCGCCATACCCGCGCGCTGTCTTCCATGCTGTTGACCGGCGCTGAAAATCCCAGCGTGTACCAATACTTGCCGCCGCCGTAGGGCATCAGCGGATCGTCGGTTGCGCCCACGATCAGCGCCGGCAGCGCCAGACGCGGCTGCATGGCATGGTCGCGCGGCGGCATGTTCGCCAGGACGGCGGAAAACGCGGCCAGCCGGTGCGGGATTTCCATCGCGGCGCGATACGCCATCCAGCCGCCGCGCGACACCCCGATCAGGTACACGCGTTGCGCATCCGCGCCCAGCGCGCCGATCGCATGGTCGATGACGGCGTCGATCCATGCCACGTCGTTTTTCCGCGCCACCCGCGCCGCGCTGGCAAAACATTCCTGCCAGCCGCCTTGGCCGGCGTCCGGCGCGGCGACGATGACGTGCTCGCGCTCGGCGATTTCCAGCCACAGCGACAACGGCGACGGCGGGAACGCCATGCCAAGCACCTGGTGCGCCGAGGCGCCGGCGCCGTGCAGGATGATCACCAGCGGCCGTTTACCGGCTGCGGGGGCGGTGGGAATACCGAACAGGCAGTGGCGCGAGCCTTCGGGCCGCTCCAACACGAACTGCGTGACGGGGGCACAGGGCCCGGTGACTGTCGCACTGCCCAGCAGCGCGGCCTTGAGTGCGGCACGCATACGTTCCCTGGAAAATATTGAAAAATAAATATTAACATGATGCAATCAATATTCAATCCGGCATCGTTTGTCCAGCCCTGACCTTGAATACAACAAGCGGGGAAAATTGATTGCAAGTAAATGTTGTACGGCATACGCTGTCTGCTGGACTATTACTGTACGTTTCATCAAGCAACAAAAGGTATTCGCATGAGGTTTCGCAAGGTTTTTGCGCTGGCGCCGGTCCAGGCCCAGTTTTCCGCCGCTAACGGTTGCGACCGTGCGTCTGTTTTTCGTGTCAATGTCCGCGCTTGCCTGCGCGACCAGGCCACCAACCGTGTGATCGTCGACATTGGTGACTGGCTCTGAGCGGGCAGGGGATCTGATGCCGCACACGGTCCGTCCGCTGTGGTCCGACGCCGCCGGTGCGCTGGCGATGGCCGGCTACGCGCTGCGCCACATCCACGTGCTGGGCCGTCCGCCGCACCGCAGCCGTTTTTTGCGCCTGCTGCTCGACATGGGCGCGCGCGGTCTGGCCAGCACCAGCCTGGCCGCCGCCGTGGCCGGCACCTTGCTGATCGCGCTGCTGGTGCGCACCATTACCGCCAGTCCGGAACTGGCGGTGCGGTTGCTGGCCGTGCTGCTGGTGCGCGAAGCGGGGCCGATGCTGGTGGCGATTCCCGTCTTGCTGCGCACCGGCACCATGATGACCGCGCGCCTTGGCAGCATGCAGCACGATGGCGAGGCGCGCAGCCTGCGCCTGCTGGGATTATCGACCCGCGATTACCTGGCGGTGCCGATGGTGCTGGCCTGTATTTGCGCTTGCGTGCTGCTGACCGTGTATGTCGAAGCGGCCGCCGTGGCGGGCGGCATTGTGATTGCCGCGGTGCTGCTGGAGTTGCCGGCCCGCGAATTGTTCACCCACCTGGCGC
Source organism: Burkholderiaceae bacterium (assembly GCA_019751755.1). Classification (GTDB taxonomy): domain Bacteria; phylum Pseudomonadota; class Gammaproteobacteria; order Burkholderiales; family Burkholderiaceae_D; genus Rugamonas. The sequence goes on from JAIENA010000150.1 coordinate 5,215, forward strand.
TGGTCTTGTCGCCGCGCGATGTGGTCTATGTGGCGTTGAAAAGCATGGGCTTTGGCCTGGTGATTGCCAGTGTGGCGGCGTGGCATGGGTTGGGCCGCAGCGACCATACCAGCCTGCCCGACACCGTCGGGCGGGCGGTGATGCAAAGCGTGTTCGGCCTGCTGCTGCTCAACATCGTCGCGGCTGCGTTGCTGTATGGCCCGCTGGCGGCGGGGGCGTGATGTATCCGTTGATTGAATTTACTGGCGACGATGGCAGCGAGCATGCGGTGATGCAGGGCCGCGTCAGCGCCATCACCTGCACGCGCCGCACCGATTGCGGCGCGTTCGTCGACCAGTTGCTGTTGCCGGAGCAGGATGACGACAGGGCATTCCACGTTGGCAAGCACAGTGTGCGCCGCAAGGTCGCGGTGCACCAGATTGGCCTGGTCTCGCGCAAGGCCACGGTGCTGGGCCAACTCAGCGTGCGTGACAATATCGCGCTGCTGGAACCGGCCGGCCCGGCCCGCCAGCGCTTCTGGTGCGATGTGGACCAGGCGCTGGACGATACCGGCTTGCTGGCCGGGGTGGCTCCCGGCGATATCGTGTCCGGCCTGCCGTGGCATCTGCAGGTGGAAATCAATTTCCTGCAGATGTGGCTGCGCCATCCGGAATGCCTGCTGTTCGACCGCGTGTATGAACACGACGATGCCGACAGCCTGCTGCACTTGCCCATGCTGTTCCGCCGCCGCTTTCCGCTGCGCGCGGTCTGCTACCTGCAGCGCGGCGCGCTGCCGGCCGGCCTCGATGTCACCGACGTGGTGCGCTTATGAGCCGGCACGTGCCGTTTGGCGGCGCCGCGCCGCCGTTGGCGCGCAAGGCGTGGCTGCTGGCCATGCCGGCGCTGCTGGCGCTGGCGACGTGGTTCTTGTACACGGCGTCGCAGCAGGGGATGTTGAGCAGCAAGGAGCGGATTCACTTCCTGGCGCCGACGGCGGCCGGCATGACGCCGGGCATGCCGGTCAAGCTCAATGGTTTTATCGTCGGCGCGGTGGAACGGATTGCCTTGCTGCCGCCGTCCGTCCAATCAAACTTGCGGGTGCGGGTGGAACTGGGGATCTATCGCAATTACATGAGCTACGTGCCGCGCACCACGATCGCCCGGCTGACCCAGGAAGGCATGCTGGGGCCGAACGTGATCGAGTTGCACCCGCAGCGCTATGACGCGCGCCCGGTCAGCGCGGGGGACGTGCTGGCCTATGAACGGACACCGGGCCTGGCGGAAATCGCCACCCACTTGCAGGAAAAGCTGGCGCCCGTGCTCGACCATGCGACCACGCTGGGCGCGAACCTGAATGATCCGCAAGGCAAATTCCAGGGCGCGATCTCGGCCGCGACCAGCGCGATGGAGCGCTTGCCCACCACGGCCGAGCGGCTGGAAGAGACCGCGCGCCGCGCCGGCGACGACCTGCGCAAGCTCGAAGGGCGCACCGAGCGCAGCCTGGACAAGACCGACCATGCGCTCGACGCCGTCAACAGCAAGTTGCCCGGCTTGCTCGACAAGGCCGACAAGACCGTGGCGGACTTGCAGGCGGCCGGCGCCAGTGTCCGGCGCATCACTGGCGACACCGAACAGGCCGCGCCCGGCCTGCTGCAGGATGCGCAGCACATCAGCGCCGATGGTACGCGCCTGATGCAGGGGGCGACGACCAGTTGGCCGATGCGCCTGTGGCTGCCGCCACCGCAGCCGCGCGGCGTGGCCGTCGACAGCCAGCAGGATTTACCGCTGCCGCCGCTGCCGCCTGCCAGGGAGCGGAAATGATGGCCCCGCGACTGCCGGTCCAAGGCCGATCCCCATGCCACGCCGGCGCCGCCGTCACTGCTTGGCGCCGACCATCGCGGTGCGACCTGACGCTGGCAAGGGCATGGCGCGCCAGGCTGGTGCTGGTGATCTGCATGGCGTGGATGGCCGCACTGGCCGGCTGCGCCACCCCCAAAGCCCTGTCACCGGGCCAGGCGCAAGCGGTCGCGCTGAACCGCCAGGGCATGGACAGTTTTGCCGGCGGCGACATGGTGCGTGCGCAGCAGGCGTTTGAAGCGGCGCTGCAGCTGGAGCGGGCGGTGGAAAATGAAGAAGGCATCGCCGTCAACTTGTTGAGCCTTGCGCAGTGCCAGCAGCGGCTGGGCAAGCCGGAACGGGCCGTGGCCCTGCTGGACCAGGTGCTCGATGGCGGTGCGCTGGCGTTCCACCCGCGGCACCGTGCGGAAGCGGCCTTGCAGCATGCGCTGCTGGCATTCCAGCGCCAGGACCTGGCGGCGGCCGAGCGCTGGCAGCGCGACGGCGCGGCGATCTGCGGCGGCTGCGCCATGGCGGGCAAATTGCGCGCCCTGGGGGCGCGGCTGGCGCTGCAGCGGGGCGATGCGGTGGATGCGTTGAAGGCGGCCGGCGACGCGCTGGCCAGCAGCGGCGATGACACTGTCGAAAAAGCCAACGCCCTGCGCCTGCAGGGCGCGGCGCACCTCGCGCTGGGCCAACAGCCTGCAGCCGAGGCGGCGCTGTTGCAGGCGCTGGCGCTGGACAAGGATGGCGGCTTGCCGGACAAGGTATTGCAGGATTTGCAGTTGCTGGGCCATGCCGGCGCCGATCCGGCGGTGCAGCGGCGCTACTGGCGGCGCGCGCTGGCGGTAGCGCAGGCGATCGGCAAGGCCGCCGCAGTGGAAGAAATAGAGCGCGCGCTTTCGGCGTTGCCGCTGGAGTCACGATAATGCGATCGGCAAAGCCGGCGCCGTGACGGACATCGAGCGCGCGCTTGCGGCATTGCCTCAATCAACACAACCATGACATGGAGAAAAGATGAAAACAGCATGGCGATGGATACTCCCGGCGTTATTGCTGGCCTGTGCCTGGGCGGCGCTGCCGGCCCGTGCGGCTGGCCCCAGCGAGGTGGTTGGCATGGTGCTCGATGTGCAGGGCGCCGGCGAGGTGGTGCAAAAAGGCCGTGACAACAAGGACGTGGCCAGCAAGTTGCAATTGCTCGCTTACGTCAAGGCCGGCGCCAGAATCAAGCTCGATGCCGCCAGCAAGGCGTCGGTGTCGCACTATGGCGCCCGGCTGATTTATCAGATGACCGGGCCGGTCATGGCGGAAGTGGACAACGACGGCGTGAAAATCATCAGCGGCAAGGCGCCCGTCACCCGCTCGCTGGCGGAAAAGGTCGTGCAGGCGGCGGTCAATCCGAATCTGGGCGCGGCGGCCTTCAAGATGCGCGCGCTGGGCCAGGATATCGCCATGCTGTCGCCATCGAACCGCAGCAAGCAAGTGACGCCGCGTCCGCGTTTCCAGTGGGGCGCGCCGGAGCCGGGCAGCTTCCAGGTCACGCTGACGGAGTTGCCGGACACCGTGGTGCAGCGCGTCACCGTGGACGGCATGGCGTGGGACTTGCCGGCCGGCGTCAAACTGGTGCCGGGCAGGGATTACCGCTGGAGTGTCAGCGCCACGGCGCCGGACGGGCAGCCGCGCAGCGCGTCGGCGGAGTTCTCCATCGCCACCCAGGCCGAAGCGGACAGTGTGCTGGGCTTGCGTCCGCCCGCCAGCGCGTCGGTCGAGGAATGGGTGCTGTACGTGGTGATCCTGCGTGACCGTGGCATGGTGGACGAGGCGCGCGAGGTGTGGCGCATCATCGCCAGCCAGCGTCCGGATTTAAGCGGCGCCAATCCGCTGGCGCGCTGAGCGTCGGGGCGGGAGCGGGCGGATGGCATTCTTGAGGCGCGACGGACAACCTTGGACGGTCAAGACCGGCATGCTGCTGGGATGGCTGGTGGCCGCCGCCATTGCGGCGCTGTCGATGCTGGCCGCGCCGATGCTCGATACCCGCCTGCTCGACGCCCAATTCGACTTCAACCGCCGCTATTTTCCACAGCCGGTGGCCAACGACGTGGTGCTGGTGGGGATCGATGAAGCCTTCCTCGATACGGTGGAAGAGCCGCTGGCGTTGAGTCACCGCTACCTGGCGGAGTTCCTGGGGGCGGCCAGTGACGCCGGCGCCAGCGTGATCGGGCTGGACCTGGTGTTGCCCGAAAAACGGTTCGATACGCTGGTCTCGGTGCGCAATCCGGACCTCGATTTTCACCGCACGCTGCTGACCGGCCTGTTGCGCACCCTGCCCAACACCAGGCTGGTGCTGGCCAAGGTATGGGATTTCCAGCGCGGCCATTACCGCGATATCCACATTGACTACGCGGCCGTGCTGTCATCGCAGCAAGCGCCGCAGGCGTTGGCGTCGGCGCTGTTTTGCAGCGATGACGATGCGCGCGTGCGGCGTTATCCCGATCCCGCCTGGAATTGCCTGCCCGACCGTAGTCCCCACACGCTGTCCAGTGAAATCGCCGCCGCGATGGGCGTGCGGGGCGACTGGCGCGGGCTGATCAATTACCAGATCGGCGCGGAATTCCATTACCTGCCGCTGGGCGAAGTGCTGCAACTGGCGCGCGATGGCAATACCGAACGCTTGCGCGCCATCTTTGACAAGCGCGCCGTGCTGCTGGGAACCGTGCAGGACGACACCGACCTGGTCAACTTGCCGGTGGCGCTGGCCGGATGGCGGCCCGGCATCCTGCGCCAGCCCGGTGTGCTGGCCCATGCGCAAGCCGTGCGCAGCATGCTCAATCAGGGCATGGTGCAGCCGGTGTCGCCCGGATTGCAGGCATTGATGGCATTGATCGGCGCGCTGTTCTGGTTCCATCCGGCGGTGATGCGCAAGCTGATCCTGGCGGCGATCGTGTCGGCCGGTTTGCTGGCGGCCAGCGCCGTGTGGCTGCACGCCGGCTGGTGGGTCACGCCGGGCGCGGCGTTGCTGGCCATGTGGTCGGCGGCGCTGGCGCGTTCGGCGTGGCAGGCGTGGCGCAATTTCCGTGAAAAGCAGCGGCTGCGCCGCAGTTTCTCGGGGTATGTCAGTCCGCACGTGATGCAGCAAATCATGAGCGGCGATCTCGATGCGAGCCGGCGCGGCGTGAAGACCGAGGTGTGCGTGCTGTTTTCCGATATCCGCAACTTCACCGCCATGAGTGAGCGCATGGACGCGGAGCAGGTGGTGTCCTTGTTGAACCGTTATTTTGCGCGGATCACCGCAATGGTGCATCGGCATGGCGGCACCGTCGATAAATTCATTGGTGACGGCATGATGGCCTTTTTTGGTGCGCCGAATGCCTTGCCCTGTGCCGAGAAGGCCGGACTGGAAGCGGCGCGCGACATGCTGGCCGAACTGGCCGCGCTGAACCAGGAGCTGGAACAAGAGGGCTGGCCGCCGCTGGTGATGGGCATCGGCTTGCACAGCGGCCCAGCCGTGATCGGCTATATCGGTTCCAGCGACCGCCATGAATATACGGCGATCGGCGATACCGTCAATGTGGCGTCACGGCTGGAAGGGATGTGCCGGCAGTTGGGCTACCCAGTGCTGTGCTCGGGCCAGGTGGCACAGCGGGTGGAACTGCCGGCATTCCTGTTGCCGCTGGGCGAGCATGCATTAAAAGGGCGCAGCGCGGTGGCGATTTATGGCTGGAACCCTGAGTTGGCGGATTACGGCAGTGCCCGCCTAATCCTTCCTACGGAAGCGCCGATGCCACCAATGTAGGGTGGATGAGCGGGCGTAGCCCGCGTAATCCGTCACCCGCGTGGGTTAATCTTTATCCGCAGCAAACTTCGCTTCCAGCTCCGCCAACCGCGTTTCCAGCGCCTCCAGCTTGGCGCGGGTCTTGGCCAGGACTTGCGCCTGCACATCAAATTCCTCCCGCGTGACCAGATCCAGCTTGGCCAAGCCCTGGGTCATCATGGCTTTGACATTCTTTTCGATGTCCTTGGCAGGCGAGTTGTCGATGGCCTGGTTGATCTTGCTTTGCATGTCATTGAAAAAACTGTTCATGTCCATGGGGGATTCCTTGATCTTTTTGAAATGTCTCTAAATACGCACCAACGTGGTGCGACACAACCTTACTATGCAACGGCATGGTGCAGTGGCTTGGTGCAAAAGCGCCAACTATCTCTGCCGAACACTAGTGACTATACGGTGGCCGCTTTATAACAGTGCCAAGCGATGTGCTGGCACGCATTCTGCTAAAGAGGTAATGAACGTTTAGGCCCAGCCTGGATTTTAAACCGCATTAGCCCATCAAGTTCAATCTAAAGGATATCGCTATGAAATACATGACCAAGCCCTCGTCCGTCGCAGCCGCAGTTGCCCTGGCGGTTGCCGTAATGGGAACGGGACTGGCGCATGCTGAAGAAGCCAAGCCGGATAACGAGGTGTCCTTCAATGCAGCGGTCACCACCGACTACCGCTATCGCGGCATTTCCCAAACGCGCCTGAAGCCTGCCCTGCAAGCTGGCGCGGACTACGTGAATAACCCGACTGGCTTGTATGTGGGGACGTGGGCCTCGTCCATCAAGTGGGTCAAGGACGGCGGCGGCGACACCAATGTCGAAATCGATATCTATGCCGGCAAGCGCGGCGAAATCGCCCCGGGCGTCAGCTATGACGTCGGCGGCCTGTATTACTTGTACCCGTCGAATGGCTTGAAGCCAAGCGCCAACACGTTTGAACTGTACGGGCAGGTCGGTTACGGCCCGGCCACATTGAAGTATTCGACCTCGACCACCAACCTGTTCGGCTTCGCCGACAGCAAGCGTTCCGGTTACCTGGACGCCCAAGTCAACCAGGAAATCGCCGAGGGTCTGGTGCTGAACCTGCACGTGGGCCACCAGAAGGTCAGCCATAACAGCGCCGCCAGCTACACCGACTACAAGATCGGTGTGACCAAGGACTTCGGCGTCGCCAGCGTGTCGTTGGCCGTGGTCAAGGCCAATTCCAGCGCGTATGTGGGGGCGGGCGGCAAGGATCTGGCGAAAACCGGCGCCGTGCTGATGGTCTCCAAAGTCTTCTGATAGCGAGGCATACCATGAAACTGATTACCGCAATTATCAAGCCCTTCAAGCTCGACGAAGTCCGTGAAGCCCTGTCGGCCATCAATGTCCAGGGGATCACCGTGACGGAAGTGAAGGGCTTTGGCCGTCAAAAAGGCCATACCGAGTTGTACCGTGGCGCCGAGTACGTGGTGGACTTCCTGCCAAAAACCAAAATCGAGGCGGCGGTGGATGACGCCGTCGTCGAGCAAGCCATCGAAGCCATCGAAAAAGCCGCGCGCACCGGCAAGATCGGCGACGGCAAGATCTTCGTGTACAACCTGGAACAGGTGGTGCGTATCCGTACCGGCGAAACCGGCAACGACGCACTCTGACACCATCAAATTGGGGATGATAGCCATGAAAAAAACCATCACGAAATTGCTGGCCGGGGCGGCGATGCTGTTCGCCTTCGGCGCCGCGCTACCGGTGTACGCGCAGGACGCCAAACCGGCTGAAACCGCCGTGGCATCGGCCGCCGCCGTCGCACCGGCCGCCGCACCGGCGCCTGAAGCCGCGGCGCCTGCCGCTGCCGCTCCAGCCGCCGCCGCGCCTGCGCCAGCCGCCGAGGCACCCGCCGCCGCGCCGGTCGCCAACAAGGGCGACACCGCCTGGATGTTTGTCGCGACCCTGCTGGTGATCCTGATGACGATCCCGGGCCTGGCCCTGTTCTACGGCGGTCTGGTGCGCTCGAAGAATATGCTGTCGGTGCTGCTGCAAGTGTTCTTCATTTTCGCGCTGGTCATTACGCTGTGGTGCCTGTACGGCTACTCGCTGGCCTTCACCGAAGGCGGCGCGTTCTACGGCAAATTCGACCGCCTGTTCCTGAACGGCATTTGGGATCCGGTCAAAGCCACCTTCAGTGTTGCCGCCACCTTCAGCAAAGGCGTGGTGATTCCTGAATTTATCTTCGTCGCGTTCCAGGGCACGTTTGCCGCCATTACCTGCGGCCTGATCGTCGGCGCCTTCGCCGAACGTGCCAAGTTCTCCGCCGTGGTGGCCTTCATCGTGGTGTGGTTCACCTTTGCCTACCTGCCGATCGCCCACATGGTCTGGTTCTGGACCGGTCCTGACGCGATCAAGGATGCCGCCACCCTGGCCACCGAATCGGCCAAAGCCGGCTTCATCTGGCAAAAAGGTGCGCTGGACTTCGCCGGCGGCACCGTGGTGCACATCAACGCCGCCGTGGCCGGCCTGGTTGGCGCGATCATGATTGGCAAACGTGTGGGTTATGGCCGTGAAGCGATGGCGCCGCACTCGCTGACGATGACCATGGTGGGCGCATCGCTGCTGTGGGTGGGCTGGTTTGGTTTCAACGCCGGTTCGGCACTGGAAGCGGGCGACGTGGCGGCACTGGCCTTCATCAACACCCTGCTGGCAACTGCCGCTGCGACCGTGTCGTGGGTGGTGGGCGAGTGGCTCATGAAAGGCAAACCTTCGATGCTGGGCGGCGCGTCTGGCGCGGTGGCTGGTCTGGTGGCCATCACCCCGGCGGCCGGCTACGTCGGTCCGATGGGCGGCCTGGTCATGGGCCTGCTGGCTGGCGTGATCTGCCTGTGGGGTGTGAATGGCCTGAAACGCCTGATCGGCGCCGATGACTCGCTGGACGTGTTCGGTGTCCACGGCGTCGGCGGTATCCTGGGTGCGCTGCTGACCGGCGTGTTTGCGTCGCCATCGCTGGGCGGCCAGGGCATCTTCGACTACGTGACCAACAAGATGTCGGCCGACGCGTACTCGATCAGCTCGCAAGTGATGACGCAGGCCACCGCCGTCGGCATCACCATCGTCTGGTCGGCCGTGGTTTCCGTGATCGCCTACAAACTGGTGGACATCGTGATCGGTCTGCGGGTACCGGAAGAAGAAGAGCGCGAAGGCCTCGATATCACCAGCCACGGTGAGCAGGCTTACCACTCTTGATATCAGGAGTGCGGGCCGCAGCTTGTGACGCGGCCGGCTGATACTGCAGCGGCCCGGTCGGCATAACGACCGGGCCGTTTTTTTTACGACTTAGAATGCCGTCCAATCGCCGCCGCCAGCGGCGGTTTTCATGCCTGGCAACGTCTGCATGGCGGTTTTGGACTGTGCCCGGCCGGCGGGTTTGCGTGTCAGTCGTGTCACCTGACCCGCTGTCGCGGCGCTGTCGGCCAGCGTGAAAACGCTGACGGCGGCCGACAGCGAGGCGGCTTGATCCTGCATCGCATTGGCGGCGGCGGCGGCTTCCTCGACCAGCGCCGCATTTTGTTGCGTGACCTGATCCATTTGGGTGACGGCGCCGTTGACTTGCTCAATGCCATTGCGCTGCTCTTCGCTGGCGGCGGCGATGTCACTGATGATGGCGCTGACCCGCTGCACGCTTTGCACCACTTCTTGCATGGTGGCGCCGGCCCGGTCCACCAGCTTGCTGCCAAGGTCGACCGTACCGACCGAATCATCAATCAGCGTCTTGATTTCCTTGGCTGCTCCGGCCGAGCGCTGCGCCAGGTTGCGCACTTCGGTGGCGACCACGGCGAATCCGCGCCCCTGTTCACCGGCGCGCGCCGCTTCCACGGCGGCGTTCAAGGCCAGGATATTGGTTTGGAAGGCGATGCCATCGATGACGCTGATGATGTCGGCGATCTTGCGCGCCGATTCATTGATGGCGCCCATGGTGCCCACGACTTCAGTCATCATCTCGCCACCCTTGAGGGCGATGTCCGAGGCGCTGGTCGCCAGGGCGCGCGCATGGCTGGCGCTGTCGGCGTTTTGCTTGACGGCGGAGGTCAGTTCTTCCATGGAGGAGGCAGTTTCCTCCAGCGAGCTGGCTTGCTGTTCGGTGCGCGACGACAGGTCCATATTGCCGGCCGAAATCTCCGCCGACGCGGTGGCGATGCTGTCGGTGCCGCTGCGCACTTCGCGCACGATGTTGTCCAGTGAGCTGTTCATGTCCTTCAGCGCTTGCAGCAGGGTGCCGATTTCATCTTTGCCGCGGACGACGATACGGCTGCTCAGGTCGCCCTGCGCCACGCGCTGCGCCAGGGCAACCGCCTCGCCGAGCGGCCGCGTGATGTTGCGTGTCAGCATAATGGCCAGCAGCACCGACAGGGCCGCCGTCAGCACGCCACCGCCAATCAGGACAAAGTCGGTGCGGGTGCGCTGGCGCTCGGCCTGCTCGGTGCGCTCGGCCAGCAAGGCACGTTCCATCTGGATAATCTGCCCCAGCAAGGCGCGCATGCTGTCCATGGCGGCCTTGCCTTTGTTCGATTGCTCATAACTGACGACCTCCGCCAGCGCTTCCGGCGTGTCGCCGCCGCGCCGCAGGGCGATGGCCGGCTCGATTGCCGTGCTCAGCCACTGCTGCTGCGCCGTCGCCAGCTCTTTCAGCCGCTGCTGTTGCTGGGGATTGTCCGAGGTCAGCTGCTGGATGCGGGACAGGTATTCGCCGAACTTTTTCTGTCCCGCCTGCAGTGGTTCGAGCGAGGCGTCTTTGCCGGTCAGCGCATAGCCACGCTGTCCGGTTTCGATATTGAGCAAGCTCTCGAGGATGCCGGAAGCGTTGTCGATCACTTCATAGGTATGGATATTGATGCTGCTGGCCTGGTTCTGGCGGTTGAAACTCATTTCCGCGAAGGTGACCAGGATTGCCAGCATGCCGACAACGATGCCGAATGCGCAATACAGCCGGGTGCCGATCTTCAGATTGGATAGGGTCATATGCTCTCTTGGTGGTCAGTGGATGGGAAATCAGGTAACTGCGCAGGTAACTGCGGGGGGGCAAGCCTTGTGCCTCGGTCGATCATACCCGTTATACTTGGGGCTAAAATTTCTTCAAATCCACAATTTATAGCTTATCGTCCCGGGACCGCCTGCATGGATCGTTTGTCGGCATTTTTGATGCGTTTCGGCTATACGGTCGAGACGTTCTTCCATGGCCAATTTTGCGGCGACAACCTGTTGCCAGCCAAGCCGGGGACCGGTCATCTGCACCTGGTGCGTCATGGCCAGATCTGGCTCCATCATGATGACGGACCACCATTGCCGGTCGATGGGCCGGCAGTGATCCTGTATCCGCAACCGTGTGCGCACCGGATCGTGGCGCGTGACCACGCCGAGTTGCTGTGCGCCACGATCGTGTCGCATGGCTCGGCCGACGGTTTGATTCGTACCTTGCCGCGTGTGATACCGATGCCGTTGGCGCAGATGCCGGCGCTGGCGGTCACGTTCAATTTGTTGTTCGAGGAAGCCGGCCAGCAAGGCTACGGTCAAAAGCTGATCCTTGACCGCCTGTGTGACGTGCTGCTGTTGCAGGCGTTGCGGGAAATGCTGGCGCAACGGGGCGGCGTAATGGGGCGGGTATTTGGACTGTCCGACAGCACCTTGTCGCGCGCCATCCTGGCCATGCACGCCGAACCGGGCGCGCGCTGGACGGTGGATACGCTGGCGGGGCTGTGCGGCATGTCGCGCAGTAAATTTGCCCAGCGCTTTCATGCCGTGGTGGGCATTCCGCCCGCCGAATATCTGCTGGAACAGCGCATACACCTGGCCAAGCGCTTGCTGGCGCGGGGACGCCAGGTGCAGGAGATCGCCGCCGAGGTCGGCTATAGCACCCAACCGGCCTTCACCCGGGCATTCCGGACCACTTGCAAGATGACGCCGCGTGAATGGCTGGCGCGCCGGGGGGGCTTGTAGTCGCGCTGATCGCCGGGCCGGACCGGCGGCAGGCGCGATTTTTTGGATTCCATGCCTTTAAATTGCCACTTTTGCCCCGATTTGTTGAGTTTGCACGGTAATATAAGACTGTTTTTCTACAGTTGTTAAGGAAGCAATCCATGGTCCCCCACCTCGTCACGGCCCTGACTGGACCGCTGCTCGACCTCGAAGAAAAAATCATCGCCGCCACGCCGGCCATTGAGCGCTGGTTCCGCCTGGAATGGCAGGAACATACGCCGCCGTTCTATTGCTCCGTTGATTTGCGCAATGCCGGCTACAAGCTGGCGCCGGTTGATACCAATTTGTTCCCGGCCGGATTTAACTATCTGGCGACGGAAATGCTGCCGCTGTCGGTGCAGGCCGCGATGGCGGCGATCGACAAATATTGCCCGGATGCGCGCAACCTGCTGTTGATCCCCGAGATCAAGGACCGCCATCCGCGCTATCTGGAAAATATCGCGCGCCTGATGCAAATCTTCCGCCAGACCGGGCTGCATGTGCGCCTCGGTTCGCTGTCGCCGGAGATTACCCAGCCGACGCCGCTGGCGCTGCAAGACGGCAATATGCTGGTGATCGAGCCGCTGCTGCGTTCGCCCAACGGGCGCCGCCTCGGACTCAAGGATTTCGATCCGTGCACCATCCTGATCAACAATGATTTGTCGGCCGGGATACCCGATATCCTGCAAAACATCCACGAACAAAGTTTATTACCGCCACTGCACGCCGGCTGGGCGCTGCGCCGCAAGAGCAACCACCTGAGCGCGTATGACGAAGTGGCGAAGAAATTCGGCAAGCTGATCGGCGTTGATCCCTGGATGCTGAACCCGTTCCACGCCAAGTGCGGCGAAGTCGACGTGCACAGCGGCGACGGCCTCGATTGCCTGGCGACCAACGTCGATGCGCTGCTGGCGAAAATCCGCAAGAAGTACAAGGAATACGGGATCAAGGACCAGAAACCGTTTGTCATCATCAAGCCCGATGCCGGCACCTACGGCAAAGGCATCATTTCGGTGCGCGATGCGGCGGAATTGAAGGAGTTGACGGCGGCGCAGCGCGAGCGCATGTCGATCATCAAGGATGGCAAGGTGGTGTCCGACCTGAACGTGCAGGAAGGTGTGCCGACGTTCGAGAGCATCAAGGATTCGGTGGCCGAACCGGTGGTCTACATGATCGACCGTTACGTGGTGGGCGGCTTCTATCGGGTGCACGCGGAGCGCGGCGTCGAGCAGAATCTGAACGCGCCGGGGTCGCAATACATGCCGCTGGCGTTCGCGCAGCAGCATGCGGTGCCGGACGTCAAAGCCAAGCCGGGCACGGCCGCGCCAAACCGCTTTTATGTGTATGGCGTGGTGGCGCGCCTGGCCTTGCTGGCGGCCTCGCTGGAAATGGAACGGACCGACCCGAATCCGGAAGTGTATTAAAAAACTTAAAAAACGGGTGCCGGGCCTGCAGGCCGGGCCCCGCCGGTGCGATCAGGCGAAGTCGGCTAAAATCGAACCATTCCCTCTCTAGAGCTTCCCCATGAAAATAGCTTTCCTTGCCGATCCGCTGGCCAGTTTTAAAACCTACAAGGATTCGACCTACGCCATGATGGCCGAGGCGGCGCGGCGCGGCCACGAAATCTATGCCTTCGAGCAGCATGATATGGCGCTGCAGGATGGTGTGGTCACGGCCAGCGTGGCCCGCATCACCCTGACCGGCGATGCCGACGACTGGTACCGCGCCAGCGCGGTGCAGGAGTCGCGCCTCGATGGGTTCGACGCCGTCATCCAGCGCAAGGACCCGCCGTTCGACATGGAGTACGTGTACGGCACGTATTTGCTGCAGTTGGCGGAGCAGCAGGGCGCGCGCGTCTTCAACAAGCCGTCCGCGATCCGCGACCACAACGAGAAATTGTCGATTGCACAATTCTCGCAATTCACGGCGCCGACCCTGGTCAGCGCGTCCGAACAGCGCTTGCGCGACTTCCACCGCCAGCACCAGGATGTGATTTTCAAGCCGCTCGACGGCATGGGCGGCGCCGGCATCTTCCGCGTCAAGGACGATGGCCTGAACCTGGGGGCTATCATTGAAACGCTGACCGGCAATGGCAGCCGCACCATCATGGCGCAGCGTTTTATCCCGGATATCGCCAAAGGCGACAAACGCATCTTGCTGATCGATGGCAAACCAGTGCCGTTTGCGCTGGCGCGCATCCCGCAGGCCGGCGAAGTGCGGGGCAATTTGGCGGCCGGCGGCACCGGCGTGGCGCAGCCACTGTCGCCTCGTGACCTCGAAATTGCGGAAAGCCTGGGCCCGATACTGGCGGCCCGTGGTTTGTTGCTGGTAGGATTGGATGTCATTGGTGAAAACTTGACAGAAGTGAATGTCACCAGTCCGACCTGCTTCCAGGAAATCACGCAGCAAACCGGCTTCCAGGTGGCGGCGATGTTTATCGATGCGGTGGAAGCACGGGCCGCGCAAGCCGGGGTGTAAGCATGGTCGGGATTTTGTTAATGACGCATGCGCCGTTGGGCCAGGCGTTTATTTCGGCGTGCAACCACGTGTTCCGCACCGAGACCGAGGCGCTGGAAGCCATCGACGTGATTGCGGACCAGGATTTGAATGAAGTGCAGGCACTGGCGCAGGCGGCCATCAAGCGCCTCGACAGCGGTGACGGTGTGCTGGTGATGACCGATGTCAAAGGCGGCACCCCCGCCAATTGCTGTAACAAGCTGGCCGATGCCGGCCGCGTTGAAGTGATAGCGGGGATCAGCTTGCCGATGTTGTTGCGGGCGATCACCTACCGCCGCGACACGCTCGATGTGGTGGTGGAAATGGCCCTGGCCGGCGCGCAAAACGGCGCGGTGCGGGTCGATAACCGTATCCGCGTGGTGTAAATAAAACGAGAACCTATATGATCCAGCAAGAACTCGAAATCATCAATAAGCTGGGCCTGCATGCACGGGCCTCCGCCAAGTTCACGCAGTTGGCGGCCAAGTACAAAAGCGACGTTTTCCTGACCCGCAATGCGCGCCGCATCAATGCCAAGTCGATCATGGGCGTGATGATGCTGGCGGCCGGCAAGGGCGCCAAAGTGATGCTGGAAGCCGATGGGCCCGATGAGCAGGATTGCATCACCGCGCTGACGGCGCTGGTCAATGACAAATTCGGCGAAGGCGAGTAATGCCGGATGACCGCCGCCCACACACAATACTGAAAAATATGGCGTCGTTCTCCCTCCACGGTATCCCGGTTTCACGCGGCATCGCGATCGGCCGCGCCCATTTGCTGGCGCCGGCCGCACTGGACGTCAAACATTACCTGGTGCAGGAAGAACACCTGGAAGCGGAAGTCACGCGCCTGCGCGAAGCGCTGGCCACCGTGCACCGCGAGCTGCAAACGCTGTGGAATGACTTGCCGAAGGATGCCCCGACCGAACTGGGCGCATTCATCGACGTGCATGCGCTGATCCTGTCGGACCCGATGATTTCGGAAGCGCCGCTCGACATCATCCGCAGCCGCCATTACAACGCCGAATGGGCGCTGCTGACGCAGATCGATGAATTGTCGGCGCAATTCGACGAGATTGAAGACCCCTATCTGCGCGAGCGCAAGGCCGACATCCAGCAAGTCGCCGAGCGGGTATTGAAAGTATTGATGGGCAGCGAGCCGCTGCCGGTAGCGCCGGGCAACGACCCGGATGGCTTCCAGGCGCAAATGGTGGTGGTGGCCCACGATATCTCGCCGGCCGACATGCTGAAGTTCCGCGACCGCTCTTTCATTGGTTTCATTACCGATGTCGGCGGCCAGAACTCGCACACGGCGATCGTGGCGCGCAGCCTTGATATCCCGGCCGCGGTCGGCATGTCGCAAGCCTCGGCGCTGATCGAACAGGATGACTGGGTCATCATCGATGGCGACACCGGCGTCGTGATCGCCAACCCCAGCACGCTGGTGCTGGAACAATACCGCGAGCGCCAGTTGCAGCAGCAGCGCGCCCGCAAAAAACTGCAAAAGCTGAAAAAAACGGCTTCCGTCACCAAGGACGGCACCGCCATTACGCTGCTGGCCAATATCGAATTGCCGGAAGATTGTGCCGCCGCGATGGATGCGGGCGCCCATGGCGTTGGCCTGTTCCGTTCCGAATTCCTGTTCATGGGCCGCGCCGCCGCGATTCCGTCGGAAGACGAGCAATTCGAGCAATACCGCAAAGCCGTGGCAATGATGAAGGGCCGGGTGGTCACCATCCGCACCCTGGACCTGGGCGCGGACAAGCCGCTGGACCAGGCTGACCATACGGCGCTCAATCCGGCGCTGGGCTTGCGGGCGATCCGCTATTGCCTGGCCGAGCCGCAACTGTTCCTGTCGCAATTGCGCGCGATCCTGCGCGCGTCAACCTATGGCAAGGTGCGCATCCTGATCCCGATGCTGGCCCACGCGTTTGAAATCGACCAGGCGCTGGCCATGATCGAACAGGCCAAGGGCCAGTTGCGCGACGCCGGCATCGCGTACGATGCGACGGTGGAAGTGGGGGCCATGATTGAAATCCCGGCCGCGGCGCTGTCGTTGCCGATGTTCGTCAAGCGCATGGACTTCCTGTCGATCGGGACCAATGACCTGATCCAATATACGCTGGCCATCGACCGGGTTGATTATGAGGTGGCGCACCTTTACAATCCCCTCCATCCCGCCGTGCTGCAACTCATCGCCATGACCATCACGGCCGGCCACAAGGCCGGCATTGACGTGGCGGTTTGCGGTGAAATGGCCGGCGACGTCAAGCTGACGCGCCTGCTGCTGGGGATGGGACTGCGCGAATTTTCCATGCACCCGGCGCAGCTGCTGGCGGTCAAGCAGGAAATCCTGAACAGCGACCTCGGCCTCATCATGCCGCAGACGCGCAAGATCCTGCGCGCGGTGGAGCCGAACGTCATCGCGGATGCCGTGCAGGCATTGCAGGCGCTATAACCGTTTTTCCCCAATGTGCGGGACCTATCATTAAGGGCCCGCATTGATTCAATGGCCCGTGGGGCCACGCTGTCATTTTCTGAAATCCCATGCCTTCGATAGGAATCGTATCGCCGAAAACCATGCATTTTTCGGAGCCGCTGCAGTTGCAGAGCGGTGCGCAGTTGCGCGACTATATGCTGATGTATGAAACCTATGGTGCCCTGAACGCGGACAAATCCAATGCCGTGCTGGTGTGCCATGCCCTGAACGCGTCGCACCACGTGGCCGGCGTGTATGCCGACCAGCCGAACAACGTGGGCTGGTGGGACAACATGGTGGGACCGGGCAAGCCGCTCGACACCGACAAGTTCTTCGTGATCGGCATCAATAATCCCGGCTCGTGCTTCGGTTCCACCGGCCCGATGCACATCAATCCCGACACCGGCAAGCCGTATGGCGCCGCCTTCCCTGTGGTGACGGTGGAAGACTGGGTCAATGCCCAGGCGCGCCTGGCCGACCAACTGGGCATCGCCCAATTCGCCGCCGTCATGGGCGGCTCGCTGGGCGGCATGCAGGCGCTGGCCTGGTCGATCATGTACCCGGACCGCCTGCGCCATTGCCTGGTGATTGCATCGACACCGAAACTGTCGACGCAAAATATCGCATTCAATGATGTGGCGCGGCAGGCGATCCTGACCGACCCGGACTATCACGGCGGCGACTTTTACGAACATGGCGTGGTGCCGAAAAACGGCTTGAAAGTCGCGCGCATGATCGGCCATATCACGTACCTGTCGGATGATTCGATGGGCGAGAAGTTCGGCCGCAAGCTGCGTGACGCGGAAGCCGACGGCGCCTATAAATTCGGCTTCGGCGTGGACTTTGAAATCGAATCGTACCTGCGCTATCAGGGCGACAAATTCTCGTCGTACTTCGACGCCAACACCTATCTGCTGATCACCAAGGCGCTCGACTACTTCGATCCGGCGCGCCACCATGGCGGCGACTTGGCCCAGGCGCTGGCCGGCACCAAGGCGGAATTCTTCCTGGCCTCGTTTACCACCGACTGGCGCTTCTCGCCGGAGCGTTCGCGTGAAATCGTCGATGCGCTGATTGCCAACCGGCGCCAGGTTACCTACGCCGAAATCGATGCACCGCACGGCCACGATGCCTTCCTGCTGGAAGATGCGCGCTACATGAACATGGTGCGCGCGTATTATGACCGCGTGTGGAAAGGACTCTGAATGACGCTGAATTTTGATGATTTGAGCAGCGCGCGCCCGGACCTGGCGTTTATCGCGGACTGGGTCAAACCGGGCTCGCATGTGCTGGACGTCGGCTGCGGCGATGGCGTCATGATGCAATACCTGCAGGGCGGCAAGCAGTGCACCGGCTACGGCATTGAAATTGCCGACGACAAGGTGCTGGCCAGCACCCAGCGCGGCGTGCGCGTGATCCAGCAAGACATGGAAAACGGCCTGGGCCTGTTCCGTGACAATTCGTTTGACACGGTGCTGTGCCTGTCGTCGCTGCAAATGATGACGCAGGTCGAGGAACTGTTGCGCGACATCGTCCGTGTTGGCAAGGAAGTCATCGTCTCGTTCCCGA
Organism: Burkholderiaceae bacterium; assembly: GCA_019751755.1. Classification (GTDB taxonomy): domain Bacteria; phylum Pseudomonadota; class Gammaproteobacteria; order Burkholderiales; family Burkholderiaceae_D; genus Rugamonas. The sequence continues at coordinate 23,374 of JAIENA010000150.1, forward strand.
ACTTTGCCTACTGGCCGCACCGCGTGGCCTTGCTCAAGGGCCGCATGCCGGTCTCGAAAACCCTGCCATACCAGTGGTATGACACGCCGAACGTGCGCTGCGCCACCATCAATGATTTCCGCGAGCTGGCTGAAGAAGTGGGGCTGGACGTGGTGTCGTGCGTGGCGCTGGCGGATGGCAAAATCGTTGAACTGTTGCCCAACCTGCGCGGCGAACTGGCCGTGTTCAGGCTGAGGAAAAGGCTCGACGCCAAGGCGTTGAATGCGAAGGCGGTAAATTAATGGCGGCGGCGGGCTGGCGAGCCTATTTGAATGGCCGGATTGTGGCCATCCTGTTTTTTGGCTTTAGTTCCGGCCTGCCGCTGTACACACTGCTGTCGCTGACCCAGGCCTGGCTGTCGAAGTCGGGCATGAACCTCAAGACGCTGGGCTTGTTCTCGGTCGTCATGTTTTCCTATACCTTCAAATTCCTGTGGTCGCCGCTGATGGACCGCTACGCGCTGCCGCTGGGCCGCCGGCGCGGCTGGATGGCGCTGACGCAGGTGCTGCTGTTCGTGCTGATCGGCGGCATGGGCTGGCTCGATCCGGTCGGCCAGGTTGGACTGGTCGCCCTGTGCGTGGGCGCCGTGGCCTTTGTCTCGGCCAGCCAGGATGTGGTGATCGACGCCTACCGCCGCGAAGTGCTGGAAGATAACCAGCAGGGCATGGGCGCGGCCGCCATTGTCAGCGCCTATAAGGCGGCGCAGTTGATTCCCGGTTCGCTGGGTCTGATCCTGGCCGACAGTTATCCATGGGCCACGGTGTTCTGGATCGTGGCCGCGTTTATGCTGCCCGGACTGGTGTGTACCTTGCTGGTCAAGGAGCCCAAGGTGTATGGCGACCCGCCGAAAAACCTGCAGCAGGCCATCGTGTTGCCGTTCCGCGAATTCATCGAGCGCGACGGCTGGCGCAAGGCGCTGTGGATCGTCGCCTTTATCCTGCTCTACAAGATTGGCGACTCGATGGCCACCGCGCTGGCCACCAAATTCTTCCTTGATTTAGGCTTTACCACCACCCAGATCGGCCTGGCCGCCAACGCCACCGTGTTGTGGGCCAGCATCGCCGGCGGCGTGGTGGGGGGCGTGTGGATGGTGAAACTCGGCATCAACCGCGCCTTATGGGTGTTCGGCGTGCTGCAGGCGCTCGCCATCCTGGGCTTTGCGTGGCTGGCCAAGGCGGGCGCTGATCCGGTCTTGCTGGCCGGCGTGTATGGCTTTGAATCGTTCACCAGCACCGGCCTGGGCACGGCAGCGCTGGTGGCGTTTATCTCGCGCGCCACCGACCCGCGTTACACTGCCACCCAATACGCGCTCTTTTCCAGCCTGGCGGCCGTGCCGCGCACGTTCATTAATGCGTCGGTCGGCTACATCGTGACGGAAACGGGCTGGTTTAATTTCTTTATTATTTGCTTTATTCTGGCGTTCCCCGCCATGATGATGTTGCCCAAAATTGCACCATGGAATGTAAAACAATGAAACCGCTGAAACTGACCCTGGCCGCGCTGGCGCTGGCTGTCAGCGCCGCCACCGCCGCCGCGCCGCAAAAGGGCGAACCGGATGGCATCCCGGTCGATGAATTGTCGAAGCTGCGCGGCATTGCCGGCGACGCCGCCGCCTTTGACGCGCAATCGAAGCAGCAATATTTGCAGTTGATGAGCGAAGCGCAGCAAAAAGGCGCGCTGATGCCGGATTCCGATCCGCAAGTGCAGCGCCTGCGCAATATCGCGCGCCGCATCGTGCCGTTTGCGCCACGCTGGAACCCGGACGCGGCCAAATGGAACTGGCAAGTCAATTTGCTCAACGCCCCCACCGTCAATGCGTTTTGCATGCCGGGCGGCCGTATCGCGTTTTATACCGGCATCCTGTCGAAGCTCAATTTGACGGACGATGAAGTGGCGATGGTGATGGGCCATGAAATCGCCCACGCGCTGCGCGAACATGCGCGTGAACAGGCCGGCAAGACGGCGGTCACCGGCTTCCTCAGTCGCTTGGCCGGCGCCGGCGCCGCCGCCTACTTCGGTGTCGATCCGCGCCTCGGTGAAATGGGCGGCAACCTGGCGACCAAAGCGGCGTCCCTGAAATTCTCGCGCGACGACGAGCGCGACGCCGACCTGGTGGGCATGGATATCGCGGCCCGCGCCGGCTACGATCCGCGCGCCGGGCGCGTGCTGTGGGAAAAAATGGGCACGCAAAGCAAGGGCGCGCCGCCGGCCTTCCTGTCGACCCACCCGGCCGGCAAGGAGCGCATCGAGCGCATGGAACAAGCCTTGCCGCTGGTGCTCCCCGTGTTTGCCCGCACCAAGGGCGTGGCCACCGAACAATTGCCTGCGTACCGCACGCTGCCATTGGCGGGCGCCGGCCAGGCTGGCCAATAACATGCCGCGCCCGCGCACGCGGGAACCGGCGCCGCTGCCGATCCGCGACGGCGTTGCTCCCAGCTACTTGTGGCTGCCGGAAGGGCAGTGGCCGGACATGCTGTCCTTCCTGGTCGCGTATTATCCGGCCGTCTCGGAAGCCGCCTGGCGCGAGCGCATGGCGCGGGGCGAAGTGGTCGACAGTGAGGGTACGCCGCTGACGCCGGACGCGCGCTTCCGGCGCGGCATGCGCATCTTTTATTATCGCGAACTGGAGCAGGCGGAAACGCCGATCCCGTTCGAGGAAACCATCCTGTTCCAGGATGAGCACCTGGTGGTGGTCGACAAACCCCACTTCCTGCCGATGATCCCGTCCGGGCGCTTTTTACACGAAACCTTGCTGGTGCGGCTGCGCAAAAAGCTCGGTATCGAAGACTTGACGCCGATCCACCGGCTTGATCGGGAAACCGCCGGCGTGGTGATTTTCTCGTCGAACATCGCCAGCCGCGGACGCTACCAGTCGATGTTCCAGCAGCGCGTGGTGCAAAAGGAATATGAGGCGCTGGCGCCGCGCTTGCACAATGTCGAATTCCCGTTCACGTACCGCAGCCGGATGGTCGATGGCGACAAGTTCTTTGTCATGAAGGAAGCGCCGGGCGAGCCGAATTCGGAAACCGTGATCGACGTGATTGAACACCGGCCCGATGGCCATACGCTGTACCGCCTGTGGCCGCACACGGGGCGCCAGCACCAGTTGCGGCTGCACCTGGCGTCGCTGGGCATCCCGATTGTCAATGATGCGTTTTATCCGGTCGCCCTGCCATGCAAGCAGGACGACGTGTCGTCGCCGTTAAAACTGCTGGCGCGCGCCATCAGTTTTGCCGACCCGCTGACCGACGAGATCCGGCGCTTTGAAAGCCGCCGGTCGCTGTGACGCGGTTTCAGGCTAGCTTGAGCCGAGACTCACGTTGGTGCCAACGAGGAGGATGATGTTGGCGTCCGTGTTGACATAAATGTTGTGACCAGAGGTCAGCTCGGAACCCAGTGCCTGCACCAGCGCCGAGCTGCTGTCGCTGAATGCATAGTGGCTACCGCTGGCCAGCAGGGCGCCGCTGTCGCCTTCCAGCCGCACCAGCGCATACTGGGTTAACTGCACGGTTACCGTGCCGAAGCCCATGGCGGTGAGGTTGGCCTGGCTCACGGTGTTGCCGATGGTCAGTTGGCTGGTGGCGGCGACATACAGTTTCTCGATATTCGTTACCTGACCCACCAGCGCCGCCAGCGAGCCCGCGGCGTTGAACTGCAGCGTGTCGACGCCGGCGCCACCGTCGAGCGTATTAATATTATTGGTGCTCGAAATCGCGATGGTATCGTTGCCGTCGCCAGTGCCAATAAACGTCGATGTGACGTTGGCACCCAGTGTAATGATGTCATTGCCTTCATATGGGAACAGGTGGTTGTTACTGCTGGCGCCGGTGAGCGTGATGGTGTCGATACCGTTCCCGCCGACCACCGTGTTGTTCGAACTGGCGTTGATATGGACCGTATTGGCGCCGTAACTGGTATAGACGACGTTGCTGTTGCCGCTGATGTCGACAATGTCGTCAGCGCCTTGCAGGAACAGGTATTTGCCGCCCGCAGCGGTGTGCGTGGCGGCCGTGGAGTCACCGAAGTAGGCGATGTACGTGGCGTTGTTGTGGGTGCCGGCATTGCCGGCTTTGTCGGTGGCGCGCACCTGTAGTTCGCCCCCGGCTGCGATGTTAACGCCAGTCAACTGTGCGCGCAGCGAGGTGGTTGAACTGGCCTTGGTCCAGGTCGTGCCGTCCGTCGAGTATTCGATGATGGTGTCGTCCGGGTTGATTTCGCCGCTCCAGCCAACCGAGAGCGCGATTTGACTGGCATTGCCCTGGCCCAGGAACTCGTCGGCGCGCTCGATCCAGAGTATCGGCCCTTGCGTGTCGATGGTCCAGGCATTGTTGAGGGTGGTAATGTCGCTTTCGTAGCCAGTGTCGTTGAATTGCCGGAACTGCAGTTCACTGGTGCCATACGTGCCGTCACCCAGCGTCAGTTCGTAGGTGCCGCTACTTGGCATGACGGTGGTCCAGGTGAAGTCGTCACTGGACAGCTTGTACTGCAGGAAGGTGGCCGTGATGCCCGAAACCGTCAGGATATTGTTGCTGGTGATATGGTCATCCTCGGTGCCGACATAGCTGGCGTAGGTGGTGTCGCTCAGCGACAGCGTCACACCCGATGGCGGTATGGGGTCCGGATCGGGTGTTGACGACGACTCGGTCGAGAAAGTCAGCAGCAAAGTGTCAATTTCCCGGCTGTTACCGGCGGCATCGGTCAGCACCTGGTTGTATACCGTCACATCGTAGCTGCTGTCGTATTGCAGCGAGCCCGACAGCGACAGCGTGAAGGTATGCGTGCCGGCGTCATAGCTGAGCATATCGCCGCTGGTGAGTTCACCGGTGATTTCGCGCACGTCGCCGGCGCCATTGCTGATCTTGAATCCGGTGCGCGAGTTGACCTCCGCCAGTGCTTCACTAAAGCCCAGCGTAATGGCGCTGGTGTTGATACTGTTGCTGCCGGAACTCGACGACGGCGTGCTCGATGTCAGCGTCGGCGCGATCGTGTCGATGGTGATGGTGGTGGCGATGCCTGCTGTTCCATAGTTGCCTGCCTTGTCGTAGACGCGCAGCTTCAGCGCATGGTTGCCGTCGGCCAGGCTGGATGTGGTGATGGAAATGTCTTCACCTTCCGAGTTAAAGTCCGACGACGTCAGCCGATAGGTGCCCACCACCGCGTCAGCGTTGCTGCTGTCAATGATCTGCAATTCATCGCCGGCCGACAAGTTGGCGGTATTGGCGACATTCACCGTGACGGTCGGCGTATTGTCGTTGGTGATGTTATCCCTGTGGCTGCTGCCGCTATCGCTGTCGGTGTGCAAGGTGACGGTTTTATTCTCCATCGACGCCGTGCTGGTGTCGATCGTCAGGGGCAGCCTGCCTTCACCTAGCGTGCCAACATTGCCGGCCACGTCGCGCCCACGCAACTGCAGGTAGTGGTTGCCGCTGCTCAGTGGTCCCAGCTCGGTGGTGATGGTATTGCCATAGGAGGCCAGATCGCTGCTGGTGATCAGGTGTGAGGCCAGCGTGGTATTGGTGCTGATGTCAATGATATCGACATAGTCGCCCGCCAGCATGCCTGTGTTGTACAGGCTGTAGGTGACGGTCGGTGTGGTGTCGGTCGTGACGTTGTCGGTGGTGCTGCCGGATAGGCCATTGCCGGTATCGCTGCTGGTCGACAGGTCCAGCAGCCCGCTGGACAGATATTCGGGCGCGGTGCTGTCGATGGTATAGGTTTGCGTAACGGCGGTGCCGGCAATGCCAGTGCCATCGGTGAGCCGGACCTGGATGGTATTGCTGCCGGACAGCGATGCGCTGATCGACCAGGTGTGGGTGCCATTGTCGACCGTGGCGTTGTTCCATGTACTGCCATTGTCGGTCGATACTTCGATCTTGCCGCCCATGTTGGCGTAGATGCTGCCGCCGCTGAACGCACCGGAAATGGTTTGCGTGCCGGTGTTGGTGATGAAGTCGCTGGCTGAACTGCCGCTGTCCGACGACAGGGCCATGGTCGAGGACAAGGTCAGGGTTTGCGTGTCGTAAATGAAGGGCAGCGATGCCGACGACGACGGGCCCGGATTGCCCGCTGGGTCATTGATCGTATTGCTCTTTAGCAGGACATAGCCTTCGCCGTAGGCGCCGTTCGTCGGCGTCAGGGTTGCGGTCCACGTCAAGCCATTGTCAGCGGACGAGAACGTGCCCAGCGTGCCGCCCGCGACCGTGAAATCAGACGCGACCGGCGTATCCGCCACCGCTTCGCTGAGTGTCACCGTCAGGGTGGCAGTGCCGCCCTTGGCCAGCGTGTTGTCGCTGAGGGTCAGTGTGGCCGACGGGCCGGTGGTGTCGGCCGTGAACGTGAACACGGCGATTTTGGAATTGGCCGCATTACCGACATTGCCGGCACGGTCCGTGACGTTGGCCGGTGACAGGACAATGTTGCCCGATGCGGTCGGCGTCAGCGTGCCGGTCCACGTCAACTGGTCGGTGGTGGTGAAGGTGCCCAAGGTGCCGCCGCTGACGACGAAGTCATCCTTGGTCAGGTCATACACGGCTTCATCGAATACCACCGTCACGGTCGCCGTCTGGTTCGTGAGCAGCGCGCTGCTGCTGAGGGTCACGCTCGACAATGTTGGATCGGTCTGGTCCAACGTGTAGCTGTGGCTGTATTCGGTGCCGGTCGTGGTGCCATTCGAGGCGCGCACTTTGAGCGTGTTGCTGGCGCTGATGGTCTGGCCGGACAGGCTCCAGTTGGTGCCGTTGCTGATGGTGGCCTGGCTCCACGTGGCACCATTGTCCAGCGATACTTCGACGAACTGGCCGCGGCCCAGCGCCGCCGACAGCGTGCCGCTGATCACTTGCGAAGCGGAGCTGGTGATGAAATCGCCGCTGTTGTAGGGGTCGGTCATACTGACCGAGGCGATGGTGGCGGTCGGCGCGGCGTTGTACGTGTAGTTGGCGTAGATCGACGTGGCCGGGCCGCTGTTGCCGGCAATGTCAATCACGGATGACGGGTCGAGCCGGACTTCGCCGCCGCTGGTGGCGCTCAGCGTGGCGGTCCACACGGTGCCGTCGCTGTTGCTGGCCAGGTTGGTCAGCGTGCCGCTGGACTTGAGGTCCGCCAGCGTCAGGCCGGACACCGCTTCGCTGAATGTGATGGTGACGATGGCGGTCTCGCCGGTCAGCAAGGCCGCTTCGCTGAGGGTGATGGTGGCGCTGGGCGCGCTCTGGTCCAACTGATAGGCGTGGCTCAATGCCGTGCCGCTTGCGCTGCTGTTCGACACGCGCGCCATCAGTGTATTGTCGCCACTGAGGGTCTGGCCGGACAAGCTCCAGCTGGTGCCGCTCACGGAGGACACGCTGGTCCAGTTGCTGCCGCCATCGAGCGATACTTCGACAAATTCACTGCCGGACAGCGCGGCGGACAGGGTGCCGCTAATGGTTTGTGATGCGGTGTTGGTAATGAAGTCGCCGCTGGTGCCGGTGTCCGCCGACAGGGCGATACTGGCAATGGTGATGGTCGGCGGTACCGCATACGAGAAGCTGGTGCTGGTGGCCGTGGTCGGGCCGCTGTTAAAAACGATATCGACCAGGCTGCCGCTGGCCAATGTGATGGAGCCACTGCCGCTGCCGGTGGTCAACGGTGTCAGGGTGGCGGTCCAGGTGATGCTGTCGGAGGTGGTCAGCGTGCCGAGCGTACCACCGTTGACGGTTATGTCGTCGTTGGAAAAATCGACGACGGATTCGTGGAACGTGATGGTGACGGTGCTGGTTTCCCCGAGGCCCAGCGTGTCGTCCGACAGCGTAATGGTGGCGGTGGGCGCCTTGGTGTCGATCGCGTAATTGTCGGAGCTGGTGGTGCCGGCGCCGGTATTGCCGTCGCTGTCAGTGATGCCGGTGTTATTGAGCACAACGCTGTTGCTCGTGTCTTCAATGTTGGATGTCGGCGTCAGGGTGGCGGTATAGGTCAAGCCTTCGCCAATGACGACCAGATTGGACAAGGTACCGTTGTCGACGGTGAAATCTTCTAAGGTGAGGCCGCTGATTGGTTCGAAGAACGCGATGGTGACGGTGGCCGTCTCACCCACTGTCAGTGCCGCGTCGGACACCCCGATGGAGGCGGTCGGGCGTGTGGTGGCAATCGCGAAATTGCCGGATGACGTGGTGCCGGTGCCGGTATTGCCGACTGCATCGGTCACGCCGGTATTGTTCAAGGAGATGACGTTGGAGGCTGCGTCGACGCTGGCCGACGGCGTGAAGGTTGCGGTCCAGGTCACGCCGTTGTCGGACGTGGTCGGGGTCGATAGCGTGCCGTTGCCGA
>JAIENA010000019.1 GCA_019751755.1 Burkholderiaceae bacterium
CGCAAGGCGGCCGCGCGCTGCCGATCCGTGCCGACGCGGCCGACGCCGACGCGCTGCGCGCCGCCGTCGAGCGCGCCGGCCGCGAGTTCGGCCAGATCGATATCCTCGTCAACAATGCCGGCGTGCTGCGCCTGGGCGACGTCACCACCTTCGCCCTGGCCGACTTCGACCAGACCTGGGCCGTCAATGTGCGCGCCGTGTTTATCGCGATCCAGGCCGCGCTGCCGTGGATGGCGTCGGGCGGTCGCATTATCAACATCGGCAGCACCAATGCGCACCGCATGCCGTTTGCCGGCGGCGGCGCCTACGCGATGAGCAAATCGGCCCTGCTGGGCCTAGTGCAAGGCTTTGCCCGCGACCTGGGACCGCGCGGCATCACCATTAATAACGTGCAACCTGGTCCGGTCGACACGGAAATGAACCCGGGCAGCGGCGATTTCGCCACCCACCTGCACGGCCTGATGGCCATCGCCCGCCACGGCACGGCCGCTGAAATCGCCGGCATGGTGGCCTACCTGGCCAGCCCGGAAGCGGCGTTCGTCACCGGCGCCAGCCTGAATATCGACGGCGGTTTCGCGGCATAACGGGGGCTGCGGGACGGGGGGGGAGCGGATGACAGCCTGTGACACACGGTTACAGGTTGTAACGTGCGCAGCGGCAAGCGGACCCATCAGGTACAATGCGCTTCCCTCAGTTACCGCTACCGGCCGGGCCCCGCTGCACCGGCCCACCGCCGATGAATACCAAACTCTTGATCGCGCTGGCGCTGGCCGCCGCGCAAGGCGCCGCCTGCGCCGACGATACCCCTGAACGCACGTGGACCACCGCCGCCGAGCTGGGCGCCATCACCACCACCGGCAACACCTCCGGCACCTCCATCACGGGCAAGATCGACGCCCGCCAGGAACTGGAAGACTGGAGCAACCAGTACATCTTTTCCGGCTTCTTCAAGGAAGACCGCACGGTCGACGACGCCGGCGAAAAGCACCGGACCCGCTCGGCCGAACGCTTTGCCGCCTCGGCCAAGGCCGCCTACCACCTGGAAGACCACAACAAAAAACTGTTTGTGCTGGGCTCGCACGTCAATGACCAGTTTGGCGCCTACACCCGCTACAGCTCGCTGTCGGTCGGTTACAGCACGCGCTGGTTCCGCTCGCGCGACAAGACGCTCGACGTCGAAGTCGGTCCCGGTTACTTTATCGGCAAGAACGCCACCGGCGAGACGGAGAATGGCATGACCGTGCGCGGCGCCGCGTCCTACCGCTGGCAAGTGAGCCCGAGCGCGGTGTTTACGCAAACGGTCAGCATGGAAAAAGGCACGTCGAACCTGCACTCGCAGGCCGAGACCGCGCTCAGCACGAAGATCAACGGCACCATGCAAATGAAAACCGCCTTCAGCGCCCGCAATGACACCAATGCGCCGGAAGCCCGCAAAAGCACCGATACGCAAACCTCGCTGACGCTGGTTTATTCGTTTTAATAGACTGCGGACGGCCTCGAACGCGGCCCGCGGGCAGCACCGGGCCGTGCCGGGCCGTGCCTAAAAATCAGGCACTGACCTGCTTCTGGGTCTGATACAAGCGCGAATAATGGCCGCCCTGCGCCAGCAGCGCGGCGTGCGGCCCCGCTTCGGCGATACGGCCCGATTCCATCACCACAATACGGTCGGCCTTTTCAATGGTCGACAGCCGGTGCGCGATGACCAGCGTGGTGCGGCCCCGCATCAACACTTCCAGCGCCGCCTGCACCTGCCGCTCCGATTCCGTGTCGAGCGCGCTGGTGGCTTCGTCCAGAATCAGGATCGGCGCATCCTTGTACAGCGCGCGCGCAATGGCCAGGCGCTGGCGCTGGCCGCCGGACAGACGCAAGCCGTTTTCACCGACTTCGGTGGCGTAGCCCTGCGGCTGCTTCATAATAAAATCGTGGGCATAGGCGGCGCGCGCGGCCGCTTCCACGCGGGCCGGGTCCGGCGCCGGGTCGCCATAGGCGATGTTGGCCGCCAGCGTATCGTTGAACAGCACCACGTCCTGGCTGACCAGCGCGATTTGCGCGCGCAGGTCGGTCAGGCGGTAATCGCGCACATCATGGCCGTCGAGCAGGATGCAACCGTCGCCGACGTCATAAAAACGCGGCAGCAAACCGGCCAGCGTGGTCTTGCCGCTGCCGGAACCACCCACCAGCGCCACGGTTTCGCCGGCGGCGATGTCGAGCGAGACGTCGCGCAGCGCGGGCGCCGCATCCGGGTCGTTCGGGTTGTAGCGGAAGCTGACGCCCTGCACGGCAATGCGGCCCTCGGCACGCCGCAGTTCGCGCGTGCCCGTGTCCACTTCGGCCGGCGCATCGATCAGGCTGTAGACCGACTTGGCGGCGGCCAGGCCGCGCTGCAGCGGCTCGTTAATCTTGGTCAGGTTCTTGATCGGCGACTGCATTGCCATCAGCGCGCCCATGAATGAAACAAAATCGCCCGGCGTCAGCGCGCCGGCCTGGGCGCGCAGCAGCGCAAAGTAAATCACGGCCGACAAGGTGATCCCCACCAGCATCATGATAATGCCCGAGTTTAATGCGGCGGTGGCCGCATGTTTGACCGCCAGTTGCCGGTTATGTTTGACCACCTGATGGAAGCGTTGCTGTTCAAACGGTTGGCCGCCGAAAATTTTCACGACGCGCTGGCCGCCGATGCTTTCATCGAGCACCCGCGTCAACTCGCCCATCGAGGTCTGGGTATCCTCGGCCAGGCGTCGCATGCGGCGCCCCGCGACCGTCACCACCGCCGCCACCAGCGGCAGCAGCCCGAGGCAAAAGCTGGCCAGTTGCCAGTCGATCAGGAACAGCGAAATCAGGTAACCGATGGTCGCGACCGAGTCGCGCACAAACACGTTAACCACCGACAGGCCGGCCTGCGCCACCTGCGTGGCGTCATAGGCCACGCGCGACAAGGTGGTGCCGGTGGACGACTGGTCGTAATAGCGATTGGGCAAACGCAGGATGCGGGCAAACATGCTTTCCCGCAAATTGGCCTGGACCCGGTTACTCAGCCAGGACGAGCCATAGTCGCCGGAAAAACTCGACACCATGCGCAGGAACGCCAGCGCCATGATCACCAGCGGAATACTCCACAGCGCCGCCTTGGTCGGATCGCCCGGCAACAGCCAGTCCATCCAGCCCTGCACCATCGCCAGCAGCCCGGTGGCCGGGCCGGCCACCGCGCCCATCTCCGCCGTGGTTCCGGGACGCAAGGCATCGACCACGTTTTTCAGTTGGCCGATCAGCAGCACGTCGGTGGCGGAGGCAACCCCGACCGCCACCAGGGTGGCAATCACGGCGCCCAGGTAAGGACGGAACTCGCCCAGCAGGCGGAAATAGAGTTGGCGGCTTTGCACTGTGAATCTTGTTTGGAACGAAAGTGTGCATTGTACCCGCAAGCCCACGGCACGACGGGGATTGACCTTGCGCAAAGGGCATGATTTACTCGCCTTGAACTGTTCCTGGAGGCAGATTGCAACACCATCGCCGCTTTTCCCCGCCTTGCCGCAGCCACTCAGGTGACCAACTCAGCCGCTAATTCAGCCGTGAAGCACGCCCCCCATCATGCCGCCAATCTCGCGCGCCAGCGCCCTGTTCCGCCTGCATCTTGCCGCCATCCTGTTCGGCAGCACCGCCCTGTTTGGCGAGGCGCTGCAGGTCGGCGCGCTCGCGATCGTGTTCGGACGCACGCTGTTTGCCGTGCTGGCGCTGTCCTTGCTGGCGGCGTGGACGCGCAACGCGCCATGGCGGGGACTGACGGCGCGCGGGATCGCCACGTTGTCCCTGCTGGGCGCCCTGCTGGCGCTGCACTGGTTTACGTTTTTTATGGCGGTGCAACACGGCGGCGTGGCGCTGGCCACCTTGGGCTTTGCGTCCTTCCCCGTGTTTGTCGCGCTGCTCGAAGCGCTGATCCTGCGCAGCCGCCCGGCCACACGCGACGTACAGGTGCTGTTGCTGGTGACGGCGGGTATGGCGCTGATCACGCCACGCTTTTCGGTGGCCGACGCCGGCACCACCGGCTTGCTGTGGGGCATCCTGTCCGGCGCCATCTATGCCGGCATCGCCGTGCTCAACCGCTATCAGGCGTCCGGCGCCGGCAGTGCGCAAGCGTGCTGGTGGCAATGCCTGGCCGCCTGCATCGCCGTCGCGCCGTTCAGCGCCGGGGCACTGGCGCAATGGACGGCGCACGACTGGCTGCTGCTGGCCTTGCTGGGCGCGGTCTGCACCGGGCTGGCGTATACGATCTTCCTGCAGGCGCTGGACACGGTGAAAGCGCAAACGGTGGCGATCGTCATCAGCATGGAACCGGTGTACGCGATCGTGTTGGCGTGGTGCGCCTTTGGCGCCGTACCGGGAACGCACGTGGTGCTGGGCGGCGCGTTGATCATCGGCGCGGTGCTGCTGGCCAGCCTGGCGCCGGCGCGGTCCCACCAAGCATGAGCCCGCCTGTCAGTAAATGTAACAACTTTCCATCTTGATAATTGTCAGTGCTACACTGGCTTTTTCGCTGTAGCAGGATATGCCGTGAAGATCGAACCGTATCGCCGCCGGTCGCTGGCGCCCGGCCTTGCCGTTTCACTCTTGATCCATGCCGGGTTGCTGGCGCTGTTGATGACGCAACGGCCCGCGCCGCCCGTGGCGCAACCGGCGCGCTGGCTGACGGTCAGTTTGCTGCCGGACACGGCGGTTAAACCCGTGCCGGCCCCACCAACGGTCGAACCACCCGTCGCCGCGGCCAAAGTGCGCCCCACCACCCCGTCCATGGCGCAGACGCCCGTCCGCGCGCCAGCGCCGCACCAGTTGGACCCGGACAGCGTCAAGGACAAAGAACAGCACGCCCCCCGGCATGACGCCAGCGCCCTGCACGTGGTAACGCCGGTGCCCGAACAGGCGCCTTCGCGTGCGCCAGCCGAGTCGCCCGATCCGTTTGCCGCGCCGCCATCCCACGCCGCCGGCGCCTTTGACACCAGCGCCGCGCTGAAATCGGCACGCAAACTCGCGCTGGCCAAAGCCGGCAAGGACGATCCCGCCGTCGCGCAACTGCGCGACAAACCGATCAACGGCCTGGCCGCTGACAATGAACTGGGCAACGGCATCAAAAAGGGCGCCCGCCCGGATTGCCTGATGTCCGGCGCCGGCGCCGGCCTGCTGGCGCCGCTGGCGATTGCATATCAGGTACTCACGGACAAGAAAGACCACGGTTGCAAGTGGTAACGACGTGATGACCCGGCGTAAGTCATTCGCATTCGAAATAACTCGGTCCATTCATTCGTCCATGACACGGGTCTGGCGGCCTGCCAATGACGCCCATAGCTAAAAAAGCAACAACATAAGGTGACTTGGCGTTAAAGTTGGCACTTTTTTGTGTACAACCGGCGCGGGGCGGATAAACTCTTTCCTGCAATTAATTATTATTTATCGCCGACGTCCCTGTTTTGTGTAACCACCGTAGAAAGCTCTTGATCTTGCTTCCGGCACTGTATGCCGCGACGGCGTACGGCTACGTCGCCGCGGCCGGCCCGGAAGCGCTGGCGGTCGTCTATCCGGACATCGGACAGCCCTACCGCAAGGTCTTTACTGAAATCATCGAGGGCATCGAGGAGCAGACGCGTACCCGCATCAAAGGGTATCCGGTCGCCTCCAACGCGGATTTCAACGAACTGCAAGCGACGTTGAAGAAAAACGGCGGCAAGGTCGTGATTGCGCTGGGCCGCCAGGGCTTGCAGGCGGCCGCCGCGTTTGACCCGTCGGTGGGCGTGGTGGTGGGGGGCGTCAGTTCGGTGCCGGACGCCGACAAGTTACGGGGCATCAGCCTGACGCCCGACCCGGCCCTGCTGTTTTCCCACCTGAAAAGCCTGGTGCCCGGCGTAAAACGGGTGTTTGTCGTCTACAGCCCGCAGCACAGCCTGAACATGGTCAAGATCGCGCGCGACACGGCGCGCAGCCAGGGTCTGGAACTGGTGGCGCTGGAAGCGGCCGACCTGGCCACGGCGGTGCGCCGCTACGAAACGGCGTTCGCCGGGGCCGATGGCCGCACCGATGCGCTGTGGCTGCCGCAAGACCCGATCACGGTCGAAGACACCACGGTGATCCCGCTGGTCTTGAAGGAGTCGTGGAACCGCAACGTGCCGATTTTCTCCAGCAGCATCCTGCACGTGAAAAAAGGCGCGCTGTTCGCGCTGTTCCCGAATAACTTTGAGCTGGGCAAAGAACTGGCCAACATCGCGCTCGGCTTGCTCAATGGCGACATCAGCCGCGCCGGCGTCTCCCCGCTGCGCTCGGTGCGCACCGCCTTCAACACGCGAACCGCCAGCCACATCGGCATCAACGTTGCCTCGGGACAACAACGCACCTTTGACTTCGTTTATCCGGAGCCATGATTCCACCGATTTACCCGCGAAAATCATTGCTTTGTGTAAATTGATGCCACGCGGAAGTAAATTTCTTTCTAATAAACCAAGTAACTAGCATATACTACCGGGTATGACGGGCCTACCAACATTGTAGTCAGGATATATGTCCGCTACCCCGGCCCCTTCGGACAGTATAATGATTAAAAAGATAACGGATGCGGGTCGCCGAATGCGCGCCGGCATCGCCTTTATCCTGTCGCTGTCGCTGGCTGTGTCCCCCGCCGCTTCCGCACAAGGATTCAAACCCTCAATTGACCTGCCTGGCGCCGGCGCCGTAGCACGCAACAGCGTGGGCGCCATCATGGAGCGCATCGAGCCAGGCATTTCCTCCGTGACCCTGCCGGTCATCCGGAGCGATGGCCCACGCCTCGACACCGGCCGTACCGATGGCGGCCGTCCCGACTATATCCGCCCGATCACGCTGGCCCAGCTGGAAGACCAGCTGCGCCGTCCCGAAGTGCAAGCGTCGATCGGCAAAGGGTCGATCGCCGTACTGTATCCGAATGTCGAAGCACCGTTCCGTTCCGCCTTCACCAGCATTATCCAGGGCATCGAGGAACGCACCCGGCTGCGCGTGCGCAGCTACCCGGTCGACCCGAAAGTCGATACCGCCGAACTGAACAACACCCTCAAGCACAACAATACCCGCGTGGTCATCGCGCTGGGGCGCCAGGGGCTCAACGCCACCTCCGGGCTGGACCGCGAAATCACGGTGCTGGCCGGTGGCGTGCTGTTGCTGTCGGACGCGGAAAACGTGGCCGGCATCAGTCTGACGCCCGATCCGGCGCTGCTGTTTTCACGCCTGCGCGCACTGCTGCCGGACCTGCGCCGCGTGATCGTGGTGTACGACCCGCAAAAAAGTGACTGGCTGATCCGCCTGGCGCGCGACGCCGCGCGCAGCCAGGGCCTGGAGTTGCAAGCCCACGTCGCGACCGAACTGAGCAAAGCGGCCCAACTGTATCCCCAACTGTTTGCCAATGCCGACAACCGCCGCGACGCGGTCTGGCTGCCGCATGACAGCACCACGGTGGAAGAAAGCATCATCTTGCCGATGGTGCTGCGCGAATCCTGGAACAGCGGCGTGCCGCTGTTTTCCAGCAATGTGCTGCATGTCAAAAAGGGCGCGCTGTTCGCCATGGGCCCGAATAACGTGGAACTGGGCCGGGCGCTGGCCAATTCCGCGCTCGGCGTGATCAATGGCGACGGCAAGCGCCGTGGCCTGGTTCCGCTGCGCGATCTGCAAACCGCCATCAACGTACGTACCGCCAACCATATGGGATTAAACCTGTCTTCGCAGCATCGCTTTGATTATGTTTATCCGCAGCCCTGAATACGGTCATTATGTTTCGTAACTATTTGCGTCGCACCGGTTTTCGCCGCCAACTGACAGTCATTGTTTCGACATCGATTCTCGGCCTGGCCCTGTTTTCCTCGCTGATGAACTCGTGGGAGGCGCGCGGCCGCATGCGCGACCACTTTACGGAACAGGGACAGCGCATTGCCGACAACCTGGCCCGCCAGTCGACGCTGGCGCTGCTATTCCATTCGGCGGAAAACGCGCGCGACGTGGTCAGCACCACGCTCGCCTTCCCCGACGTGACAGGGTTGCAGATCAGCGACGCCAAACATAAAGTCTTGCTACTGCAGGAACAGCATCGCGGTAGCAAACTGGCCGAGATGCCGGGCGCGCAAGGGAGCCCGCAGCACGCCAGCCTGGTCGGTGAAACGCAGGACGCCTGGCTGTTTGCGGCGCCGGTGTTTGGCGGCCAGACCGAAGCGTCGCCGTTCGACATGCAGGAGCAACAGCCGCAACTGCTCGGTTACGTGCATGTGCAGGTCGGCAAGGATACGCTGGACCGCCTGACCTGGTCGCTGCTACTGGGCAACCTGGCGCTGACGCTGTCGTTTGCCGCCATCCTGCTGGGCCTGGTGCGGCTGGCAACCCGCCACATGATCAACCCGCTCAACGCCTTGTCCGACCTGATGCGCCGCGCGGAAGCCGGCGAATCGGGCATGCGCGCCGCCCCGGCCGGCCCACGCGACCTGGTCGACATGGCGCTGGCGTTCAACAAGATGATGAACGTGCTGGAACAGCGCGAAGCGGAATTGAAGGAATCGCGCGACGCCGCCGTCAACATGGCGGAAATGAAGGCGCAATTCGCCGCCACCGTCAGCCATGAAGTGCGCACCCCGCTCAATGGCGTGGTCGGCATGCTCGACATGCTCAAGGAAATGCGCCTGACCCAGCGCCAGCAGGAATGCGTCGACGTGGCGTGGAATTCGTCGCGCACGCTGATCGACCTGATCAACAATGTGCTGGACTTTTCCAAGATGGAGGCGGGCAAGCTGACGCTCGAGGAAACCGACTTCGACCTGCGCAAGCTGGTCGAGGAGGTGCTGGAACTGGTGGCGCGTCCGGCCCAGCAAAAAAGCCTGGAATTGTCGTACCTGCTGACCCCGGGCGTGCCGGAACGGGTCATGGGCGACGCGCTGCGGCTGCGCCAGATCCTGATCAACCTGCTGGGCAACGCGGTGAAATTCACCGACAAGGGCGAAGTCTCGCTGCACGTCGAAGTGTCCGATGGCGCGCCGTTCGGCCTGCGCTTCATTGTGCGTGACACCGGCATCGGCATGAGCCCCGAGGTGCAAAGCCATCTGTTTGAATCGTATGTGCAGCCCGATCCGTCCACCACGCGCCGCTACGGCGGCACCGGCCTGGGCCTGGCGATCTGCCGCCAGCTGGTCGGCCTGATGAACGGCGAGATCAGTGTCTCGAGCACCCCGGGCGCCGGCACCACGTTTGAATTCACGGCCCAGTGCCGCCCTTCGGCCACGCAACTGTCGCTGGAAGCGGACCCGCAACTGGCGCAGGCGCGCGTGCTGGCGATCGACGCCAGCGCCACCGTGCGCGCCCTGCTGGGTCAGGTGTTTGAACAGCACCGCATGGTGCACTTTCTGGCCGACGGCGGCAACCAGGCTCTGGCCGAACTGAAAGCGGCGGCCGACGCCGGCCAGCCGTACCGCATCGTCGTCATGGACGCCAGCCTGGCCGACGAACACGCGATCGATATCGCCAGCCGCATCGGCGCGGCCGGGCTGACGCCGGCATTGCTGTTGATGGACCGCCACGGCGGCGGCAACATGGCCGGCGCGGCGACCCACGCCACCATCCCGAAACCGCTGCGGGTGGGACGGCTGGTCAACGCGCTGCACGAATTGCTGGCCGGCCGCGCCGGGCATGCCGCGTCGAGCGCGAAGCCAACGCTGACGGCACTGACCGCGCCGGAGATGCCGGGCACACCGGGCACGATGGCGGCCCCTGCGCTGCCGGCGCCGGTGGCGACACCGAACCAGTTCCGCATCCTGGTGGCCGAAGACAACCGCACCAACCAGATGGTGGCGGCCGGCATGCTGGCCATGAACAATTGCGTGTGCGAATTCGCCTCGAACGGGCGCGAAGCGGTGGAAGCGGCCAAGCGCGCCCGCTTCGACATGATCCTGATGGATTGCAGCATGCCGGAAATGGATGGCTATGAGGCCACCGCGCATATCCGCACCCATGAGGAAACCCTGGGCATCCGCACGCCGCTGGTGGCGATGACCGCCAACACCCAGCGCGGCGACGCCGAGAAATGCATGGCGGCCGGCATGGACGATTACCTGGCCAAGCCGATCACCTTGCTCGAACTGCGCCACAAGCTGCACAAATGGCTGCCGGGCCAGGCCGGCACGGCGCAGCCGACGCCGACCGAGACCCCGCAGGAACGCCATGGCGACGAGCCGCAAGGCACGCCGCTGGACCGCGCCGTGTTCGACAAGCTGCGCGAAATCCTGGGTGCGGCGCTGCCGCACGCGCTGTCGCCATTCCTCGAGGATTCGCCGGTCTACCTGAATGAACTGGAACAGGCGGTGTATGCGCATGACGCGGAAACCGCGCGCGCCCGCGCCCACGCCCTGAAGGGATCGTCCGGCAACCTGGGCGCGGTCGACCTGTCGGCACAGGCGCACCGCATCGAAGAACTGGCGATTGCCCGCCGCCTTGACCAGATTCCGCCACTGCTGCAGGCGCTGCGCGCCGAATACAACCAGGTCGCGAGCTTCCTCGATGCCGAAGTCAACGCCGGCGGCAACGTCAGCCACACGCCGCAGGAGGAAATGGCGCAAGTGCTGGTGGTCGACGACGACCGCAGCACCCGCAGCACGCTGCGCTACACCCTGCAGCGCGACGGCTTCCAGGTGGAAGAAGCGTCCGATGGCGAAGAAGCGCTGGCCATGCTCAAGCGCTTCCAGCCGGACGTGATCCTGATGGACGCCGTGATGCCGCACATGGATGGTTTCACGGCCTGCTCGCGCCTGCAGGAAATGCCGGGCGGCAGCGCAATTCCCGTGCTGATGATCACCGCGCTGCAAGACAACTCCTCGGTCGAGCGCGCATTCGCGGCCGGCGCCTCCGATTACATTCCGAAGCCGATTCACTACGCCGTGCTGTCGCAGCGCGTGCGCCGCATCATCGAAGCCAACCGGGCCGAAAAACGCATCCGCCACCTGGCCTACAACGACATCCTGACCGGTCTGCCGAACCGCACGCTGTTCTTTGAATTGCTGGGCCAGGGCATCGAGCAGGCCAAGAACAACGGCAACCTGCTGGCCGTGCTGTTCATGGACCTGGACCGCTTCAAGTACGTCAACGACAACCTCGGCCACGACGTCGGCGACCGCCTGCTGGTGGCGGTGGCGCAGCGCGTGCGCCACAGCGTGCGCAATGTCGATACCGTGGCGCGCCTGGGCGGCGATGAATTCACCGTGGTGCTGGGCGAACTGGACAGCCCGGCCGCCGCCGCCAGCGCGGCCCACAATATCTGCCGCGTGCTGTCGGCGCCGTTCCAGATCGACGGCCACGACATCTTTGTCACCAGCAGCGTCGGCATCGCCATGTACCCGCACGATGGCGAGGATGTCGCCACGCTGGTCAAGCATGCCGACAGCGCGATGTACCGCGCCAAGAAAACCAATACCGGCTTCCAGTTCTACGAAGCGTCGATGGAACACTCGATTTCCGAGCACGTGCGGCTGGAAAGCGATTTGCGCCGGGCGCTGGAACAGCAGCAGCTGGAAGTGTTTTACCAGCCGCAGGCCACACTCGAAGATGGCCGCGTGATCGGCATGGAGGCGCTGGTACGCTGGCGCCATCCGGTGCGCGGCATGGTGTCGCCGGCCGAATTCATCCCGCTGGCGGAAGAAACCGGCCTGATCATCCCATTGGGCGACTGGGTGCTGCGCACCGCCTGCGCGCAACTGAAAGCGTGGATGACGCAAGGCTTGCCGCAACTGCGGGTGGCGGTCAACCTGTCGGTGCGCCAGTTGCTGCAAAAAGACTTCACGTCATCGGTGGAAACAGTATTGGCCGATACCGGCTTGCCGGCCCACTTGCTGGAACTGGAAATCACCGAAAGCACGTTGATGGAAAACGCGCAGGACACATTGACCGCCCTGCACCGCCTGCGCGCACTTGGCGTGCGCCTGTCGATCGACGACTTCGGCACCGGCTATTCGTCACTGTCGTACCTGAAACGCTTCCCGGTCGACATCATCAAGATCGACCGCTCGTTCGTGCGCGACGTGCCGCAAGACGCCGACGACGCCGCGATTGTCACCGCGATCATCGCGCTGGCCCACAGCCTGCGCCTGGAAGTGGTGGCCGAAGGCGTGGAAACCGAGGCGCAACTGCACTTCCTGAAAGCGCGCCGCTGCGACCTGCTGCAAGGCTTCCACCTCAGCCCTGCCATCCCGGCCGAGCAGTTTGCCGCGTTGATCCGCCAGCGCGAAGCGGCGTTGACGCGGGATTGACCGGGAAGGCCCGATGAAATCAAGCAATACCGTCTGGCACCACGCCACCGTCACCCGGGCCCGCCGCGAACACCTCAATGGCCATCACGGTGCGCTGGTCTGGCTCACCGGGCTGTCCGGCTCGGGCAAGTCCACCGTCGCGCACCAGGTGGAGGAACTGTTGCACCAGGCCGGCTGCCGCACCTTTGTGCTCGATGGCGACAACGTGCGCCACGGGTTGTGCGCGGACCTGGGCTTTTCCGATGCGGCGCGCCACGAGAATATCCGGCGCGTGGGCGAAGCGGCCAAGCTGTTCGTCGAAGCGGGAGTGGTGGTGCTGGCGGCCTTTATTTCCCCATTCGAAGCCGACCGGGAACGGGTGCGCAAGCTATTGGGGGCTGGCGATTTTCTCGAAGTCTATTGCCGCTGTCCGGTCGACGTCTGTGAAGCGCGCGACGTCAAAGGCTTGTACCGGCGTGCCCGCGCCGGCGAAATCGCCAACTTTACCGGCATATCCTCCCCCTACGAAGCGCCTGTGGCGCCGGACCTGGAATTGCACACGTCGGTCATGTCCCTCGATGAATCGGTTGCGGCGGTGCTGGCGCTGCTGCGCGCGCGCGGCGTGATACCAGAGACGGCATGCCACGCCCCTGTTTCCGGCGCATTACCACCTCTGTCCTGAACATCGTTCCCTTTAACAAATCCCGCTTCGGCGGGATTTTTTATTTCCCGAAGGAATTAACCCGACCGGATTCCGCGCGCCTTGCCGACATACTCTAAGCCCCTGTTTACATGGAGCTTTACTTAATAATTGATAGTCGCGTGCTATTTACCTAGTTTCTCAAAAGTAATTCTCATTAATCAATAGAATATTTTTACTAATTCTATCGAATTGTCACACTCTGCCTCAAAATTAGGCTATTATCTCGCGCTGCAACATTTATTACTTTAAAACAAATAAAGTTGCACATACGCCATACAATTTAAGGAGCCTTGCATGTTAGAGAACGTTGAGTTTGAGCAGCACGAGAAGTTACCTTCCACCCACACCCCAAAGGCAGTGGTCCGTGCCGCCGAACCAGCGGAAATCAGCATGGATATGGCCGACCTGCTGGTCGCCTATCTCGAACAAATGGGTGTCGAATTTGTGTTTGGCGTGCCGGGTGGCGCCATCGAACCCTTGTACAACGCCATCGCGCGCAATCTGCGCCGTGGCGGCAACCTGAACCACATCGTGGCGCGCCACGAAGCCGGCGCCGCCTTCATGGCGGACGGTTATGCCCGCGAGACCGGTAAGATCGGTGTCTGCATTTCCACTTCCGGCCCGGGCGCCACCAACATGCTGACCGCCGTCGCTACCGCTTACGGCAACAACGTGCCGATGCTGGTCATCACCGGCCAGCCGGCGCTGCCGTCGTTCGGCAAGCACACGCTGCAGGAATCGGCCTGCACCGGCATCGACGTGCTGGGCATGTTCCGCCACTGCACCCGCTACAACTCGCTGGTATCGCACCCGCAACAGCTGGAGTGGAAACTGATCACCGCCTTGCAGCACGCGACCCGTTCGCCGGCAGGTCCGGTGCACCTGTCGGTGCCGGTCGACGTGTTCCGCGCCCCGACCACGCAAGTCAAACCGAACTACGACATGGGCGCGCTGCTGCGCCCGGCCGCGCTGGTGGACAGCGGCGCCATTGAATCGCTGCGCGACATGCTGGCCGAATCACGCAACGTGGTGATCCTGGTGGGCGGCGGCTGTGGTGATTCGATCCATTCGATCCTGCAGTTTGCCCAACTCAAAGGCGCCAACTTCGTGACCACGCCGGATGGCAAAGGCCTGGTCAGCCCGCAACACCCTTTGTACCGTGGCGTATTCGGTTTTGGCGGCCACGCCAGCGCCGAAGCGGCGCTCAATGACCCGTCGGTGGACCTGATTGTGGCGGTCGGCACCAGCATGGGCGAATGGAACACCGGCGGCTGGAACGCCAGCCTGTTGAACGACCGCCTGGTCCATATCGATGAATCGGAAGAGCACTTGGCCCGCACGCCAATGGCGCGCTACCACCTGCGCGGCAGCCTGCGCGCGATCTTCGACCGCCTGATCGACCGCATCCACCAGGCCGGCTCCCACACCACCCCGGCCGTGGAGCGCCGCCGCATTGCCCGCGACAAGGCCGCGCAGGACTGGACCCATGACGCGATGCTCGATTCGCCGGAAGCATTCAATAGCGACGCCAATCCACTGACGCCGCAGCGCCTGATGAAGGAACTGGGCGACCTGTTCCCCTACAACACCCGCTACCTGGCGGACGCCGGCAACAGTGTGGCATGGGCCACCCATTATCTGCAGCCGCAATGCCGCCGCATGGGCGAACGCCGCTTGGGCGGCGGTGACCGTGCGCGTGAAATGGGCAAGCGCCAGAGCGCCGGCGGCTGGCTGCGCCTGACTACGCACTTCGCCCCGATGGGCTGGGCCATTGGCGCCGCCATCGGCACCGCCGCCGGCAATCCTTCCGCACCGGTGGTCTGCATCACCGGCGACGGCAGCTTCCTGATGAGCGGCCAGGAATTATCGGTCGCCGTGGCGGAACAGCAATGCGTGATTTTCGTCATCCTGAACGACCGCGCGCTGGGCATGGTCAAGCACGGCCAGCGCCTGGGTGGCGGTGAACAGATCGGCTATGCGTTGCCGCCGACCGACTTCGCTGCCATCTCACGCGCCCAGGGCGGCCGTGGTTTCACGATCCGCAGCGCCGCCGACTTGCAGGCGCTCGACATCAAGTCGATCTGCAACTATCCCGGCCCGACCCTGCTGGACGTCTACATCGATCCGGAACAGGTGCCACCGATGGCCAGCCGCTTGCGCGTATTGCTGGACGAAGGCCAATAACGCCATGACGCAGACCTCTTCCGCGCCGGCGCCGTCGCCCCGCGACCTGATTCATACCGCGATCTGGCAGGAAGTGCCGGAACCGGACAACCCGTACGCGACCCGCACCGCCTATTGCCGTGGCTTTGACGTCTACGGTGAGATGACCGGCAACGCCAGGTGGATAGACATGCTGTGGCTGCTGTTCCGTCCGGAATTGCCCGCACCGCCAACCTTGGCGGCGCTGGAAGCGCTGGCAGTGGCGCTGGCCAACCCCGGTCCGCGCGACCCCTCGGTACACGCCGCCATGTGCGGCGGTGTCGGCGGCTCGACCGCTGCGGCGGCGCTGATCGCCGCCCTGTCGGTCGGCGCGGGGCGCCGTGGCGGAGCGCGCGATGTGCATGACGCCATTGCCATGTGGCGTGATTGTGGCGCCGATGCGGCGGCATGGAAGCACCAGGCTGATGAGCCTGCGGACACCCCGATCGATGTCTTCCCTGCAGGCAGCTGCGTGCCCGGCTTTGATCCGCATGGCGCTTCGGTGCCCCACTCCGTGCGCCAATTGCTGGCGGCCATGGATGCGCTGGCCGCCGGCCCCTGCACCGCATGGCTGCATGCACAACTGGCGGACGTCTGCGACACCGTGGGCCTGCCGCTGGCGGTTTCCGGTGTGGCCGCCTGCGTCTTGTTTGACCTCGGCTTTACGCCGGAAGAAGGGGAAATGCTGTTCCTGTTGCTGCGTCTGCCGGGCGCTGCCGCGCACGCGCTGGAACAGAAAGCCGGCGGTTTCAAACAATTCCCGTTTTACACAATGGAACTGCAACAGGAGACGGCATGAAGGGTCCAGCACTGTTGAAAGAGCACACGGGCCGGATTCGGACCCGCATGGGCGCCGCCTATCCGGGCAGCCACGCGGTGTTCCGTGGCCACGACCTGCATAAGGACTTGCGGCAACTGGACTGGATCGACCTGTACGTCTTCGGCATTTGCGGCCGCCGTCTGAGCAAGCCGCAAATTGAAATGCTGCATGCGATCTGGGTCTACACCAGCTACCCCGACGCACGCCTGTGGAACAATCGCGTCGCGGCGCTCGCCGGCAGCGCCCGCTCCAGCGCCAACCTTGGCATCGTTGCGGCACTGGCTGTTTCCGAAGCCACCGTGTATGGCGGCAAAGCCGGGTTGCGTGCGATCGATTTCCTCCAGCGCGCGCTGGTCCGTGTGCGGCAAGGCGAGGATCTTGAAACCTTGGTACTGGAAGAAGCACGCGCGCACCGTATCTATGGTTACGGTCGGCCGATCAATAATACCGACGAGCGGCTGCCATGGATCATGGAACTGGCCGCCACGTTGGGGCTGGACAAGGGCCCGCACGTCAGCCTGGCGTTTGACGTTGAGAAAATTCTGCTGCCGCGCTATCCACAGCTGCGCATGAACTATGCGTCCCTGCACGCGGCGCTGATTGCGGATATGGGCTTGACGGCGCGCCAATACCAGCTGCTGCGCATCCCGACGTTCCTGGCCGGGATGCCGCCATGCCTGGTCGATGGCGCGGAAAAGCCCGAGGGCGTCTTGTTCTCCACCCCCTGCAGTGCCGTTGCTTATCACGGAACGGCGCCACGCCCCTGGGCGGCGAAAGCTACCATATAGCAACATGCAAGCCCCTGCGGATGATCTTTTTGCCCATAAGCACAATTCCTGCGGATACAATGGCAAAAAATTCATTACTGGAGATAGGACTTGAAGTCTTCCTACGCTAACCGTATGTGCCTGGCCATCGCGCTGGCGTTTCCCTGCAGCCATGTCTTTGCGCAGTCCGCCAGCGAAGAGGATGAACTGACCCTGGTTTATGGCGACTCCGCCAGCGTCAGTATCGCCACCGGCAGTCTTCAGACCTTGCGGCGCGCACCGGCCGTGGCTTCCGTCATCACGGCAGCCGATATTGCCCACATGGGCGCGACCGATCTCGACCAGGTGCTGGAATCCGTGCCCGGCATCCATGTCATGCGCAGCGCCAACAGTTACACCCCGTTATATGTGGTGCGCGGCGTCTTCAGCCTGCTGGGACCGCAAGTGCTGGTGATGCAAAACGGCGTGCCCGTCACGACGTTGTTTACCGGTAACAAAGGGAACGTCTGGGGCGGCTACCCCGTCGAGCACATCGCCAGGATTGAAATCATTCGCGGCCCTGGTTCCGCGCTGTACGGTTCGGATGCATTTTCCGGTGTCATCAACATCATCACCAAATCACCGGCGGAAACCAATGGCACGGAAATTGGCGTGCGCGGCGGTTCGTTCAAGACCGGTGACGCATGGGTGCAGCACGGCGGGAAAATCGGCCCGGTTGACGTGGCGGCCTACCTGCGCATGGGCAAGTCCGATGGCTACCACAGCACCATCACGGCCGATGCACAAACCCGTAACGACACCTTGTTCGGCACCCACGCCAGCCTCGCGCCCGGCGGTGTCGAAGTGGGCAGCAAGTCGGCGGACGTCAATCTGGAAGCGGTCTACGGTAAATTGCGCGGCCGTATCGGCCTGAAACTGCGCAACGACGTCGGTCCCGGCGCCGGCATCGCATCCGCGGTCGACCCGGTGGGCAAGAGCCGCAGTGAACGCATCACGTCCAGTATCGCGTGGGCCGATCCGCAATTCAGCAAAGACTGGGGTCTGGGTGGCAGCGTTAGTACCCAGCAATATGCACAGGAAATCCCCCAGCCATACGTGCTGTTGCCGGCCGGTGTCAAGTTTCCGACCGGGACCTTCACCAACGGCATGATCGGCGCGCCGGAAATCTGGGAACGCATCTTGCGCACCACGGTCTATGCTGACTACAACGGCTTTGCCAACCACCATCTGCGCATCGGCATCGGCCACGATGACGTGCACATGTACCGTGTGCGCGAGCGCCGTAATTTCATTTATGCCGTCAACGGGACACCGATCCCATTGCCGTCGCTGCAAGACCGCTCGGATATCGATCCGTTCATCCATCCGCAACGCCGCCGCATCGATTACATCTACCTGCAGGACGAGTGGCGCATGGCCACCGACTGGAATCTGACAGCGGGCGTACGCCATGACCGCTACTCGGATTTCGGCGGCACCACCAACCCGCGCCTGGCGCTGGTGTGGGACGCCAGCTTCGACCTCACGGCCAAGCTGCTGTATGGCCGCGCATTCCGCGCACCGTCGTTCAATGAAACCCACGCGATCAATAATCCTGTGGCACAGGGCAATCCCAACCTGCGGCCGGAAACCAACGGCACGGTGGAGGCCTCGTTCGCCTGGCAAGCCCAGGCCGATATGCAGGCAAATTTAACGCTGTTCCATTACTCGATGGGCAACATCATCCGCACGGTGGCCAATCCGATCGCCGGCACCGGCGCGACCTACCGCAACTCCGGCAACCAGACCGGGCGTGGCATGGAACTCGAGGGCACGTGGACTGTCAACCGCGACCTGCGCCTGATCGGCAATTACTCGTGGCAGCGCTCCGTTGACAAGGCCACCGGCGCCGACGCCGGCTACGCGCCGCACCACCACCTGTATGGCCGCGCCGACTGGGAAGTCTCCAGTTCCTATGTGCTGAGTCCGCAAATCAACTGGGTGGCCGGCCGCAAGCGCGCCGCCGGTGACCTGCGCGCGCCAATCGCCGACTATCAAACCATCGACCTGGCGCTGTCCACCCGTTACGGCAAACAGCGCTGGAATTTCACGGCCTCCGTGCGCAACTTGTTCAACCGGGATGTGCGCGAGCCCAGCATCGCGCCGGGCCTGGCCCTGCCGCACGACTTGCCAATGGCGCCGCGCGCGCTGTCGCTGCAAGCGACCTATAAAATGTAAAGAATGATGAAAAAACTGGAAGGTAAAGTTGCCCTGATCACGGGCGCCACCAGCGGTATCGGCCTGGCGGCCGCCCGCCTGTTCCACCAACAAGGCGCGCGCCTCGTCATCACCGGCCGCAATCCGGAGCGGCTGGCGGCGGCGCAAGCCGAATTTGGCGCCGATGCTCTGGTGCTGAAAAGCGAAGCCGGCAACTTGCAGGAGATCGATGCGCTGATGGCGCAAATCGCACAGCACTACGGTCGCCTGGATGTGCTGTTCCTGAACGCGGCCTCGACCAACCCGGCGCCGATCGAAGCGATGACCGAAGCCATGTTCGACCAGGTCGTCAACGTCAACTTCAAGGGCGAATTCTTCACCATCCAGAAAGCGCTGCCGCTGATGAGCGCGGGCGGCGCCATCGTCTGTACCACCTCCATCACCAACCAGACCGGCTCGCCGAAATTCAGCGTCTATGGTGCCAGCAAGGCCGCCCTGCGCTCGCTGGTGCAATCGCTGTCGCTGGCGCTGATCGAACGCGGCATCCGCATCAACGCGGTCTGCCCCGGCCCGATTGAAACCGGCGGCTTCCAGCGCCTGCCACTGCCGCCGGAAGTGCACAGCGCCGTCAAGGCCGATATCAGCGGCCGCTCGCCCATCAAACGCTTCGGGACGCCGGAGGAAGTGGCGAAAGCCGTGCTGTTCCTGGCGTCCGATGACGCCAGCTATATCATCGGTGAAGAAATCGTTGTCGATGGTGGCATCCGCCACGTTTGCTTGCCGTAAAGTCTCTTGGGGCGCTCCCCCATCCAGCGCCCCGGCGCTGGCGATGCACATTGCGCCAAGTGGCGGCCGTGGCGGCAGTGGCAATGCTGCCGCCTGTGACCGTCTAGCCACGCCCGTGGCGAAAGTCACTTTCAAATGTGAACCATCGGCCTTCGAAGGCAACCCGGCATTCTATAATGACATCTTTCTACATCGGAGAAGGTTGTGACGTCCACGCGCCGCCCATACTGCCTGGCGATCTTACTGGCGCTCCAGGCTGCCGCAGCCAGTGCGCACGCACCTGCCGATGAGGAAGAGCTCAGCCTGCTGTATGGCGAAGCCGCCAGCGTCACCATCGCCACCGGGAATGCGCTGTCACTGCGGCGCGCCCCCGCCATCGCCTCCGTGATCACCGCCGCCGACATTGCCAATATGGGCGCCAGCGATCTGGATCAAGTGCTGGAGTCGATCCCCGGAATACACGTGATGCGCAGCGCCAATAGTTATGCGCCCTTATACGTGATGCGTGGCGTGTATAGCCAGTTCGCCCCGCAGGTGCTGGTGATGCAAAATGGCATCCCGGTGACCACGCTCTACACCGGCAACAAGGGCAATGTCTGGGGCGGCTTTCCGGTCGATCATATCGCCCGCATCGAGATCATCCGTGGCCCCGGTTCCGCGCTATATGGCTCCGATGCCTTTGCCGGTGTCATCAATATCATCACCAAGTCTGCTGCCGACGTGGCGGGCGCCGAATTCGGTGTGCGCGGCGGCACTTTTCGCACCCGTGAGGCATGGGCGCAATATGGTGGCGTGTTGGGGCCATTGGAGGTCGCCGCCTATCTGCGCGTGGGCGCCACCAGCGGTCAGGACGGCCTGCTCGCGGCCGACGCGCAAACCCGCAACGATGCACTGTTCGGCACCCGCGTCAGCCAGGCGCCGGGCGCCGTCGCGGCCGGATACCGTGCGGCCGACCTGCAACTGGAAGCGGCCTATGGCCGGTGGCGCGGCCGTTTCGGCGCCAAATTGCGCGACGCGCTGGACGCCGGCGCCGGGATTGCCCAGGCGCTGGACCCGGTTGGCCAGAGCCGCAGCGACCGGATCACCTCCAGCCTGGCCTGGACCGACCCGGAATTCGCCGCCAACTGGGGGCTGGGCGTCAGCCTCAGCAGCCAGCACTATGCGCAAGAAATTCCCCAACCCTTCTTCCTGCTGCCGGCCGGCGTCCGTTTGCCGACCGGCACCTTCCCCCAGGGAATGATCGGCGCGCCGGAATTCTGGGAGCGCATCGTGCGCGCCAGCGCCCATGCTGATTACAGTGGCTTGCCGCAGCATCAAATCCGCATCGGCATCGGCCACGACGACGTCCATATGTACCGGGTGCGCGAACGCCGCAACTTCAGTTACACCGCGAACGGCACGCCGGTGCCACTGCCATCACTGCAGGACCGCTCACAGATCGATCCGTTTATCCAACCGCAGCGCCGCCGCATCGACTACCTGTACCTGCAAGATGAGTGGCGTCTGGCGGCCGACTGGAACTTGACCACGGGCGTGCGCCATGACCACTACTCCGATTTCGGCGGCACCACCAATCCGCGTGTGGCGCTGGTATGGGATGCCCACTTCGACCTGACCGCCAAGCTGCTGTATGGCCGCGCATTCCGCGCGCCGTCCTTCACGGAATCGCACAACGTAAACAATCCGGTCGCGCTCGGCAATCCCGACTTGAAACCGGAAACCAACAGCACGCTGGAAGCGTCACTGGCGTGGCAAGTGCAAGCGGACTGGCAAGCGAACCTGACCCTGTACCGCTACGCGATGGCCAACATCATCCGCACCGTGGCGAATCCGGTCGCGGGCACCGGCGCCACCTATCGCAATATCGGCAATCAAAGCGGCCGCGGCCTGGAACTGGAAAGTACGTGGACCGCGCACAGCGCCCTGCGCCTGCACGGCAATTACTCATGGCAGCGCTCGATCGACGACGCCACCGGCGCCGACGCCGGCTATGCGCCACACCACCATGTTGCCGGCCGCGCCGACTGGCAAGTGGCCAGCGCCTTGATGCTCAGCCCCCAGTTCAACTGGGTGGCGGGACGCAAACGGGCCGCCGGCGACAACCGGACACCGATTGCCGACTACCATACCGTCGATCTGGCGCTGTCGACGCACCACGGCAAGCGGCGCTGGAACTTCACCGCCACGGTGCGCAACCTGTTCAACCGGGATGTGCGTGAACCCAGCCTGGCGCCGGGCTTGGCCCTGCCGTACGATTTACCGATGGCACCGCGCACCCTGTCACTACAGGCCAGCTTCAAAATGTAAGCCTTGGCCGCACCAGCAGCGTGCTCCGCTCAGCGCGGCCTGCCCGCCAAACCCGCCATGCCCGCCGCTTTTTGACGCCACTCTTCGGCCCTGGCCGGATCGATGGCCATCCCCAGTTCGCCCTGCGCCGCCGCATCGGCCAGCCGCAGCGCGGCGTTCGGCATTTCACGCGCGGCCTTCTGGTACAGTGCCAGCGCCTCGGTGTCATTGCGTGGGCCACCGAGGCCCTGTTCGGTCAACACCGCCAGCGCGTACTGCGCCGCCGGCCAGCTTTGCGCCGCGGCTTTATGCAGCCAGGCGCGGGCCTGGACGTAGTCGCGCGCGATGCCGACGCCGTCGCGGTAGGCAAAGCCCAGCAAGGCCTGCAACGGCGGCAGAGCCAGCGGCGCCGCCTTCAGCAGCCAGCGCACGCCGTCCGCCTGCTCCTGCGCGGTCGCGCTGCTCAGCAGCTCCGCGCCCAGATGGTATTGCGCATAAAGGTCGTTCAGCGCGGCGCCCTGGCGCAGCAGCCTGCGGGCCTCGGCCGCGTCCGCGACGATGCCGCCACGCCCCTCGCGCGTCATGCTGGCCAGTGCAGTGAAGGCCGGGCCAAAATTCTGTGCCACCGCCAGGCGCAACCAGGCGAGCGCCTGTACCTCGTCACGCGGCACGCCCTGCCCGCGCTGGTACAGGGTGCCCAGCACCATTTGCGCCTGGGGGTAGCCCTGCTCCGCCGCCTTGCGGTACCAGGCCATCGCCTGCGCGGCATCGGCCGGCACGCCAACACCGCCTTGGTAGGCCGCACCCATGCGGAACTGCGCCACCGCATCGCCGGCCTGCGCGGCGCGGGTCATCCAGCGCGCCGCCTGCTCCGCACTGCGCGCCACTCCTTTACCTTGGGCGTACAGCGTGCCCAGTTCGCGCTGGGCCACGATATCGCCCAGCGCGGCACGTTCCCGCATCGCGTCAAAGGCCGGCACGGCGGCCGGATCGATCTTGTCTTCCAGCGTCCACAGATATTGGATCGCCACCCAGGAGGCGGCGGCGCGGCCGTCCACCATCGCCGGTTTGAATTTGCAGCTGATCAGGGCGGTGCGCGCCGCCTCATCGAGCAACGGAAAGCCGCTCGATTGCTTCACCACCGATTCCAGCACGGTGCCATCGGCGCCGACGTTGAACGACAGCGTGACCTTGCCGGTCTGTTCCTTGCGCAGCGCTTCCTTCGGCCATTCAGGTTTGGCGCAGGTGGCCATGTGGGCTTTGGCTGGCGCGTCATCGGCTGCCGCCGCCGGGGGTAAGCCGGTCAGCAACAGCATGGCGGCGCAGCTTCCCTGAAGAAAAAGTCGAGGTGCAACGGGTTTCACATATTCTCCGCATAAGCCGGGGCAAGCGCCCCGCCCGCATCATAAGGGAAACCGGCAGGCGCAAGATGCGCACATTGTCACAGCGGCTTATTTGACGCGCTGTTTTTCCAGCTTGCGCGCCAACGTGCGGCGGTGCATGCCCAGCCGGCGCGCCGCTTCCGAAATATTGAAATCGGTCTCGGCCAGCACTTCGTGGATGCGCTCCCATTCCAGCGTCTTGATCGACGTCGCGCGCCCCGTCAGTTCGACATCGGCGCTGCCCGCCACGTGGTTGAACGCCGCCTCGATGTCGTCGGTGTTGGACGGCTTGGCCAGGTATTGGCAGGCGCCCAGCTTGATGGCTTCGACCGCCGTGTTGATGCTGGCGTAGCCGGTCAGCACCACGATCAGCATCTCCGGGTCGAACTTGTGCAGCATTTGCACGCACAGCAGGCCCGAGGTGTTGTTACTGAGCTTCAGGTCGACCACGGCAAAGCCCGGCGCATGGTCTTCCAGCAGCGCTTCCGCCTGTTCCAGGCCGGGCGCGTGCAACACCGTGTAGCCACGGCGCGTAAACGATTTACGCAGGGTGCGGGCAAACGCCTCGTCGTCTTCAATGATCAGCAAGACCCGCTCTTCCAGCGCGCCGTCACTACCGGCGGCAGGCAATTCTTCAATCGTCATACTTGTCCTCTACTTCATCAGCGCATTAATCCGCGCTATGATCCGCGCTATGATCCGCTTTGTGATCCGCTTCATGATCCGCACCGTGCTCAGAAACCGCAATCGCCGCCAGCGGCAACGTCAGCAACACCGCCGCCCCGCCCTGCGCCAGGTTGCTGGCATCGACCGTGCCGCCCAGCGTGCGCGCCACGTTCACCACCAGGAACAGGCCCAGTCCCCGCCCCGGCTTGTCCTTGGTGGAGTTGTACGGCTTGCCCAGTTGCTCCAGCACGGCGCGCTGGAAGCCGGGACCACGGTCGGTCACCAGTATTTTCAGCGCATCCCCGTCGCGCGACGCCACCAGCCGTACCCATTGCGGCGACGCTTCCAGCGCGTTGTCGAGCAGATTGCAAATGGTCTGCTTCAAGGTCGAATCAAACGCCACCGGCACATCCTGCGCCAGGTGGTTTTCATAGTCAAACGTGTGGACCGGGCGGCTGGCGCGCCACTCCGCGGTCAGTTCATCGAGGAAGGTGTTGATGGTGGTCCGTGTCGACGATTCGCCACGGGCTTCACCGGCTGACAGCAAAATACCGCTGACAATGGATTTACAACGCGCCAACTGGGTCTGCATTTCTTGCAATTCTTCCAGCATGTCCGGATCGTTCTTGAACGCGGGCATGCGTTTCCAGTCGCCCAGAATCACCGCCAGCGTCGCCAGCGGCGTGCCCAGTTCATGGGCCGCACCGGATGCCAGCAGGCCCATGCGGACGATGTGTTCTTCCTCCACCGCGCGCTGCCGCATTTCCGCCAGCTTGCCATCGCGCGCCCGCAAATTGGTCATGATGCGCGTGATAAACACCACCAGCAGCGAGGCATTGATGGCAAAGCAGATCAGCATGCCCTGGATATACAGGCTGAAGTAGCCACGCTCGTGAAACAGTGGCAATGCCAGTGGTTTCGACACCAGCGCCAGGCCCGCCAGGCAACCGCAGGTAATGGCGACAATGGTCCAGGTCGACCACGCTTCGAGCAGCACGGCCGACAGGATCACCTGCAGCAGATACAGGAAAATAAACGGGTTCGACGTGCCGCCACTGAGGTACAGCTGGGCGGTCAGGCTGGCCACGTCGACCAGCATCGATAAAAACAGTTCACCATTGGTGACGGCCCATTTTTCGTGCGAGCGCAACAGGCTGGCCACGTTGAACGCGATCAGGCAGGCCAGCACTTCGAGCATGTACACCAGCGGCAATTGGATGCCCAGGCCCCAGGCCACGATGGCGATGGTGGAAATCTGCCCGACCACGGCGATCCAGCGCAGCTGGATCAGTTGCTGCATGTTCTGATGGCCAGCGGCCTGTCCCAGCGCGGTGACGGCGGCCGGATCTTTTAGTACTGCGAAAATATCTGTGTTCCCCAACATGGCTCCCGGCCCGGCATGTTCATTCCCGGCACGGCGGGCCGGAATTAATGATGGTGCTCGTTATTGTTCTTGCGGCGCTGGCGGCGTTGATCGTCGCGCGCGACCCAGATGAATGCCCCGGCCGCCATCAGCGCCAGTGCATACCAGGTCAGAGCATATACCAGATGGTTGTTGGTGAACGAAATCACGGTGAGGCCGCCGACCGGGCGCAGCGCCTCGTCGCCGACTGCGCTCTCCTGTCCGGCAGCGGCATCGACAAAGAATGGCGCCACCAGTGCGCCGTCGAGGCCGCGCGCACGGGCGATCGCGGCCACGTCGCGCGCAAACCAGCGGTGGTTCGCCGGGTCGTTATGGCGCAGGAAGGCGCGGCCGGTTTCCGGCATGCGCAACAATCCAGTCAGGGTGACGGGCGCGCGGTCGGCCACGGTGGCGCAGAGCGCCTTGCCGGCGGACGTCGCCGCCGGCGCCGGCAGGCGCTTGGCCGCTTCCTGGCCGATATAGCCGCGATTGATGATAACGATATGGGATGACTGCGCGGCGCCGCTGTCGGTGCCGGCATGGGATTGTTTCTGCACGCACAGCGGCGTCAGCAGCCAATAGCCGCTACCCAGGTCCGTGGTGGCCTGCACGCGCGTCGTGTATTCGGGAAGATAAACGCCGCTCAGGGTGACGTGGCGGTATTCATCATTGGCCGCATTGACCTGCGCCCACTGGGCGGGTTCCGGCACGGCCACCGGTTTGGCGTGGACACGGGTGTCCACTTTTTCCATCAAGTCCAGCTTCCACTGCAGGCGGAACAGTTGCCAGGTTCCCAGCGCCAGCAGTAGTAAAACAGCAACGGCCGCACAGACGGCCAGGACTCTCCGCAAGGCGGATGAGTGCAGGCGTGGCGCCTGCTCCTGGCTGTCGTGCGGCCGTTGCATCTCCGTCTACAACCTTAAGGACGGATGCGCATGTTATGCGCGTCGGGCATACCCGGCATCATGTTGTGGTTCATGTGGTACATGACCCAGATCGAACCGGACAATACGATCACCACCAGGATGGCCGAGAAGATCAGCGCCAGCATGTTCCAGCCGCCTTCCGACTTCGAGTTCATGTGCAGGAAGTACACCATGTGTACCACGATCTGCACCGCACCCAGGCCCAGCAGGATCATGGCGGTGGTGCTTGGATTGTCCAGCACCTTGCCCATCACCAGCCAGAATGGAATCGCGGTCAGCACCACCGACAGAATAAAACCGATGGTGTAGGTCTTCAGGCTGCCGTGGTCGTGGCCATCGTCGTGACCGTGGTGGTCGTCATGGTGACCATGATTATGTTCGTGGTGTGCCATTACATCACTCCCATCAGGTAAACAAAGGTGAACACGCCGATCCAGACCACGTCCAGGAAGTGCCAGAACATCGACAGGCACATCATGCGACGCTTGTTTTCATGGGTCAGGCCATGCTTCTTCAACTGGAACAGCAACGTCACCAGCCACACGATACCAAAGGTCACGTGCAGACCGTGGGTGCCGACCAGCGCGAAGAACGAGGTCAGGAACGCCGAGCGGTCAGGACCCGCGCCTTCGTGGATCAGGTGCAGGAACTCATAGATTTCCAGGCCCAGGAACGCCAGACCGAACACGCCGGTGATGGCCAGCCAGAAAATCGTCAGGCCCAGTTTCTTCTTCTGCGATTCCAGCATCGCGAAGCCGTAGGTGATCGACGACAGCAACAGGAAGGCCGTGTTGATGGCCACCAGTTTCAGGTCGAACAGTTCGGCGCCGGTCGGGCCGCCCGCATAGTTGCGGCCCAAAATGGCGTACGAAGCGAACAGGCAAGCGAACAGCAGGCAGTCGCTCATCAGGTAGATCCAGAAGCCCAGCAGCGTGCCGTTCTCCGGGTGATGTTCGCGCACGAAATAGCGTGCGCTGATATCAGTGGTGTCTTTCATGGTCGCGGTACTCATATCAAGCGAGGGCTTTCAGCTTTTGCGTGAAGGCATTTTCGGTCTCGGTCACTTGCTTGACCGGGATGTAGTAATCACGCTTGTAGTTGAAGGTATGGACAATGATGGTGCCCAGCATCGCGACGAACGCCACGCCTGCCAGCAGCCACATTTGCCAGATCAGGCAGAAGCCCAGCGTGCCGGCCAGCGCGGAGATCACGAAACCAGCCCAGGTATTGGCAGGCATGTGGATTTCCACGAAGTCCTTCAGAGGACGCTGGTAGCCGTTTTTCTTCATGTCGGCCCAGGCGTCGTTGTCATGCACGACCGGGGTGAACGCGAAGTTGTAGTCTGGCGGTGGCGACGACGTCGACCATTCCAGCGTACGGCCGCCCCATGGGTCGCCGGTGACGTCGCGCAGTTTGGCACGGTCGCGGAACGAGACATAGAACTGCAGCAGCATGGCGCCGATACCACCGGCAATCATGACGGCGCCGAAGGCGGCGACCTGGAACCAGATCTGCAGCGACGGGTCGTCGAAGTGGCTCATGCGGCGGGTCACACCCATCAGGCCCAGTACGTACAGCGGCATGAAGGCGAAGTAGAAACCGATGGTCCACAGCCAGAACGACCATTTGCCCCAGTACGTGTTCAGCTTGTAGCCGAACGCTTTTGGCCACCAGTAGTTGATCGCGGCGAACACACCGAACACCACGCCGCCAATGATGACGTTGTGGAAGTGGGCGATCAGGAACAGCGAGTTGTGCAGCACGAAGTCGGCTGGCGGCACCGCCAGCAGCACACCGGTCATACCACCGATGACGAAGGTGATCATGAAGCTGATGGTCCACATCATTGGCAGCTCGAAGCGGATGCGGCCACGGTACATGGTGAACAACCAGTTGAAGATCTTGGCGCCGGTCGGGATCGAAATGATCATCGTCGTGATGCCGAAGAACGAGTTCACCGATGCGCCGGAGCCCATCGTGAAGAAGTGGTGCAGCCAGACCAGGTACGACAGGATGGTGATGACGACGGTGGCGTACACCATCGACGAGTAGCCGAACAGGCGCTTGCTGGAGAACGTCGAGACGATCTCGGAGAAGATGCCGAAGATCGGCAGCACCAGAATGTACACCTCAGGGTGGCCCCAGATCCAGATCAGGTTGACGTACAGCATAGGATTGCCGCCGCCATCATTGGTGAAGAAGTGGGTATCGAACACGCGGTCCATCGACAGCATCGCCAGCACGGCGGTCAGTACCGGGAACACGGCCACGATCAGCACGTTGGTGCACAGTGCGGTCCAGGTGAAGACCGGCATTTTCATCATGTCCATGCCAGGCGCGCGCATTTTGACGATGGTGGCGATCAGGTTGACGCCGGACAGCAATGTCCCGACCCCGGCCACCTGTAGCGCCCAGATATAGTAGTCGACCCCGACATCCGGACTGGCCAGGATGCCCGACAGCGGCGGATAGGCCAGCCAGCCGGTTTTCGCGAATTCACCAACGAACAGCGACGCCATGATCAGCGCGGCGCCGAACGTGGTCATCCAGAACGAGAAGTTGTTCAGGAACGGGAACGCCACGTCGCGCGCACCGATCTGCAGTGGCACCACGTAGTTCATCAGGCCCGTGACGAACGGCATCGCCACGAAGAAGATCATGATGACGCCGTGCGCCGTAAACACCTGGTCATAGTGGTGCGGTGGCAGGAAGCCGACATTGTCGCCAAAGGCGATGGCTTGCTGGGCGCGCATCATGGCCGCGTCGGCGAAGCCGCGCAGGAACATGACAAGACCCAGGATCATGTACATGATGCCGATTTTCTTGTGGTCGATACTGGTGATCCAGTTGCGCCACAGCGGGCCCCACAGGCGGAAATAGGTCAGCGCGCCGAGCAGGCCTGCGCCGCCCAGCAGCACGCCGGCAAAGGTAGCGATCAGGATCGGCTCATGGAAGGGAATCGCGTCCCAGCTGAGCCGACCAAAGATCAGGTCGTGTTGGACTTCGGTATGGGCTTGCATTAGTCGTTCTTCATCGAAAGTTTAGATGGGCCTTTGGCCTGTGGGGTGAAGCACAGTTCCGCCGCGGTACGGGCGCGCACGATGTCGTCCGCCACCATCTTGTTGATGCAGGTCTGGCCTTCGCCGACGCAACGGTTCAGGATCGCGTCGTACAGGCCGTCGGTCACGCCGGCGAAGTGGCGCACCGGCTCTTTTTCGCTTGGCTTTTCCAGTGCCTGGTACACGGTGCGGTCCAGCGTATTGCCGGAGGCTTTGACCTTGGCAACCCAGGCGTCGAAGTCCGCTTGCGACAGGCCGTGGAACTTGAAGCGCATGCCCGAGAAACCGGCGCCGCTGTAGTTGGCGGAGAAGCCGTCGTAGACGCCGGCCTTGTTGATCACCGCGTTCAGTTCGGTCTGCATGCTCGGCATCGCGTAGATCATGCCGGCTTTCGCAGGAATGTAGAACGCGTTCATGACGGTCGAGGCCGTGATCTTGTAACGCACCGGCACATCCACTGGCGTGGCCAGTTCGTTGACCGACGCAATACCCAGGTCCGGATAGATGAACAGCCATTTCCAGTCCAGCGCCACCACTTGCACTTCCATCGGTTTCACGCCGGGCGCGATGGCACGGTGTTCGTCGATGCGGTCCAGTGGACGATACGGGTCCAGTTTATGGGTACTGATCCAGGTCAGCAGACCGAGCACGATGATGATGAGCAGCGGCGCGCCCCAGATCACCAATTCGAGCTTGGTGGAGTGATCCCAGTCGGGATCGTATTTGGCGGAAGTGTTGCTGGCACGATAACGCCATGCAAAGAACAAAGTCAGTGCAATGACGGGCACGATAATCAACAACATCAGCAGTGTGGACACAACAACGAGGTTGGCCTGCTGAGCAGCGATATCTCCGGACGGCTTCATTACAACGGTATTGCAGCCTGACAGCCACAAAACGGAGGAAAGAGCAAGTCCGCGTCGGATCAACGTTGGATTCATGCGGTAGTGTACGTTACATAAAATGAATAACGTGGTACTGTAACTCTTAACAGTGCTCTCTGGAAATTGGACACTTTGTCCCACCCCCGCCCAATTCCCGGGGGAGCTGTTAAATAAAACGATTAAGAGACAAAGGAGTTGGCCATGACTGTTACCTACCACGGCGATTACCCTGCCGACTACCCCCAACGCGGCCACGCTCACGGCGCACGCAATATCAATGCGCGCGATGGTGAAATCCACCCGGGCGACATCGCTGTCGGGGTGGTGATCGGACGTGCATCCGAATATTTCGATTTCTTTGTCTACGCCATTGCCTCCGTGCTGGTGTTCCCGCAAGTATTTTTCCCGTTCGAGAGCCGCCTGGACGGCACCCTGTATTCCTTCGTCATCTTCGCCTTCGCCTTTATTGCGCGTCCGATCGGCTCGGTGCTGTTCCTGGACTTGCAACGCCGCTTCGGGCGTGAGACCAAATTGACCGTGGCGCTGTTCCTGATGGGCATCTCCACCGCCGGCATCGCCTTCCTGCCCGAGTATGCGCACCTGGGCGCGGCGTCGATCGTGATCCTGTCGCTGCTGCGCGTCGGCCAAGGTCTGGCGCAAGGCGGCGCATCGGACGGTTTGCCGTCGCTGCTGGCACTGTCGGCGCCGAAGCACAAGCGCGGCTGGTACGCGATGCTGGGCCAGTTGGGCGCACCGGTCGGTTTCATCATTGCCGCCGGCCTGTTCTCCTACCTGCTGGCGCAACTGTCGACGCTGGACTTCCTGGACTGGGGCTGGCGCTTCCCGTTCTATGTCGCGTTCGCGATCAACGTGGTGGCGCTGTTTGCCCGTCTGCGCCTGGTCTCGACCACGGAATACTCGCGCCTGCTGGACGACCATCAACTTGATCCGGTGAATGTGGTGGAACTGGCGCAATCGCAGGGCCGCAACGTCTTGATCGGTGCACTGGCGGCACTGGCGTCATACGCCCTGTTCCATCTGGTGACCGTGTTCCCGCTGTCGTGGATTAACATTTACTCAACCCGCTCAATCAGCGACTTCCTGCAATTGCAAATGGTGGGCGCGGTGCTGGCCGCCATCAGTATCGTGGCATCCGGCTTGCTGGCCGACCGCGTCGGCCGCCGCACCACGCTGGGCACGACCGCCGCGCTGATTGCCGTGTTCTCCGGTTTCGTGCCGATGCTGATGGATGGTGGCGACACCGGCCAGAACGTGTTCCTGCTGGTCGGCTTCATGCTGCTGGGCCTGTCGTACGGCCAGGCCGCCGGCGCAGTGACGGCCAACTTTGAACCGCAGTACCGCTACACCGGCGCAACGCTGACGTCCGACCTGGCCTGGCTGGTGGGCGCGGCCTTCGCCCCGCTGGTCGCACTGGGCCTGTCCGCCAACTTCGGCCTGGCCTATGTCAGCCTGTACCTGCTGTCCGGCGCCGTCGGCTCACTGGCCGCGCTGAGCCTGAACCGCGCCCTGGAAATCAAGGACTAGCGAGTCACACACACTATATATAGAGAGTGTGTGTGAGCAAACCACAGCAAAGCCCGGCCAAGCGCCGGGCTTTTTACTCCCCCCAGTGGGGTCAG
>JAIENA010000383.1 GCA_019751755.1 Burkholderiaceae bacterium
CTCCACCTTGTTTTAGAAGGAACGAGGATCCGGAAATCAGGGCTACGCCGCAAGTCTGGGGTT
The DNA here is from genome assembly GCA_019751755.1 of Burkholderiaceae bacterium. Taxonomy (GTDB): domain Bacteria; phylum Pseudomonadota; class Gammaproteobacteria; order Burkholderiales; family Burkholderiaceae_D; genus Rugamonas. Next base: position 64 of record JAIENA010000383.1, read on the forward strand.
TATGGCGCGCTTACAATGAAAGCGGCCAGCTTCGAATACATTGAAGTCTTTTATAATCGCAAGCGCCAGCATTCCACGCTGGGTTTCCGCTCGCCGGTCGAATTTCTTGAGCGCTGGCAGGCGTCCCAGGAACTGAATCAGCAGGCTGCATAAAACTGGGCCGTTGGAAGACGGAAAACCGTGGGAACCTTATAGCTCAGCGTCAGGTCGATGCGAGTATTTAAATGAATTTGAGCGGTCGAGGGCCCCCCGTCGCCGACCAGCACTGCTGCCCAAACTCAGAATGGATAAATTGATGTCTTTACCAAGTTCTTTAGCGGTTCCAAAATCTGATTTGCGTTTGTTTCCTCCCGCGCTGCAGGCTTACCAGGAGAGGGCTCGAACGAATGAAGAGACAGCTCTTGAGATGGAAATAGTGTCAACCTACCCGGACGTGGAATATAAACTTGTCCGTGATATTGCTGCGCTATTTGGGTTCGATTTTTTCTGCGTGAGTTATTCCGGTACCTTTCCGGGCTTTACCGATAGGCATTCTATCTTCGTGAAAAACATAGAGCGAGGCTCGCCTGACTTCAGGCCGGTCTGGACTGGCGCTCATGAGTTGTGCCATCTTTTTGAAAATGCCGCCCACTTACACTTACCTGCGTTGACGGCGTTGAAGCAACTTGTGAGTGATGATGCTTGGGAAAAGCGGCGTGCAATTGAAGATAATGATGTGGAAACGGATTTTCGAGCGATGTTCGACGGCGGGCCTGAGGTGGAGATTGATAGGAGCACACAACGTCAGGCGTACGTCTGGAACGAAGTTATTGCCGATTGCTACGCGAGCATGTGGGCCGACCCGTCATTTTGGGATGGCCTGAAGAGCTGTCATCCGAATCTAGAAAGAGCTCAGGATTTTGTGGCTGTGATTGAACGACTGTCTGCCGCTAGCCGCGTGACACCAGTAATTTCGTATCCGAGCAGGACTTGGTATCCAGCGGAGAACCGTGAAAAAGTGCGCGTGATTATGACACAGATGACTGCGGCGTATTTGTCGCCAACTTAATCCGCTTGAACAGCGCATAAGGTGGCATCGTTAGGTGTCTTTGGCAGCATATTTGGTGTCCTGAGTATTGGTTCGCAGCCGATGCACACCGTGACGAAGTAGCTTCATAAAAGGTGACGAATTCTACATGTTAAGCTCATCGACTTTTGTGATTAGTGAGCGATAAATTATGCAAGATGTTTTGAATCTTTTTCGCGATTTCGACCATGATGAGCAAGCCCGACTTTGTGCGCGGCACTTGGAGTTGTTGCGTAACGATTTGGGAGATGCTTGGTGGGATTACCCTAAAGACGAACGCCGTCAGGCTGTGCGGCATAATGACGCCAACTCGTCGAAGGGAGGTTGGACTCGCGAACATGTGGGTTTGGCTGGGCATCTCATTAGGCACGCGGGTGAATCGGTCGACTTTCCATCGACTGTCGATTTCGTGACCGCTGCTACGCTCGAGCACATCCAAGTTTCGCACTCGGCGTCGAAGAGACGTACGAGCGGCAACCTTAAGCAGTGGAGTCTCTTTACCCATGAGCATATGGTGCCTGGGCAGGCGGTACTGCGCCTGATAACGGATGTGAAGCACCCTGCAAGTCATGGCGACCTGCAATCATTTTTGGCTTCTCTCAGTCTAAGAGCACTTGTGACCGGAACGAAGCGCAAGCGTGCCGAAGGATGGACGCGACAAGAGGTCAATGAACTTGACGATAAATGGTCCTATAGACTCCCGAAACCGAACGAAATCGATGGCTGGCGTGGGGCGAAACAATTGGCTGAGATTCCACCCCAGTTCTACGGCCTTATGCGGTATGAGGCAGCAGGCTTGTTGTGCGCTTTGGTACCAGTTAGCCGCCGCGGAAAACGTGTGCTATCCGATTACTTGGCTTACCGTGGTAACTAGCTTTTGGGCACCAGAAGTCGCCGTAACTCGATGTCATAATCCTGCTACTAGCAAGGGCCAATCGAATGTTTTTCACTAAGAAGACTGAGCAAAAAGCTCTGACAGGAAGACCGGAGACGCTGGAGTGGGAGCAAGGCACCCTGCGCTCCCAATCGACGCGAATTATCGTGAAGTCGTGGTTCTACAAATCCCAGCCTGGGCTGAATTGGCGCAACGGTGGCAAAGTCGAGTTCACGTTCGAGGGTCATGCCAAACTGGGTACTACGCTCAATGTGCCGATATTTGGAGACATTGAAGTGCTAGATGATGCGGAAAGCCCTCGCTTCCTGAGGGACCACTGGAAAAACGTTCCGGAGTCTGTGGAAGGTCATGCGGCGCTTGCTTCCGCTAACAACCCGGGCATTCCCGAGCAGCTCTACATTACGCTCTACTGTACCCGTGATGCGCTTGAGTTAGTCACCCGAGTGTTTGTCGCAGGGTTCTCAGCCGTTGGCGGCAAAACCGCATTGGACATCGATTTTGCCTATCCAGACCCACATGGCGAGGAATTCTGGAAAGAGACCTGGCAAAAGCAAACGCTTCAGGTCGTTAAGTGGGACGTCAGGTCTAGCGCTGAGCGATAGGTTTGCAGGGTTTACTCCCAGAGCTGCTTGGTCTGGTGTGGTGCGTTTGACTGAAGTGTTGGTATGCGTGTCAGTGTTCGCCTTGCTTGTGGGGCTAGAAGAGTGATGCCTGAGGAGTGGCCGCCGATTCGGTGGGTGAGCCTTCTGCGTCCGCAACAACTTCTTGTTCCTCACCTGTGGAGTTACCGGCATGTGGTTGAGTATCTGTAGCAGGTTTGTGAGGCCTACTGGCTTGGTGCTTCGTGTGTGTCATCGTCCTGATCGGGATCGCTTTCCGCCTCCGGTTCGAACACGTCCCGAATGGCGGTGACCACGGCCTCGGCCATTGCCGAATCGGCTAGGAGAGGGAAGGTCTTCACGAGCTTGTTGGACACCTTCCAGCCATTTTCCCGGACCGACCGTATGATCTGGTCGATGTCCGAATTCGGACCTTCCAGGTTGTTTTTGACACTTTCCCTGGCCTTCTCCATGTCGCGCAGGTAGCTCGCCTCCTGGCTCATTTCCACCTCGATGGTGAGCCTGATGACCTCGCCGATATATTCAGTCTGATGTGTAAGGTCGGGGTAGCGCCAGGTCGGCATCGCATCGTCGTAGGCATCGAAATAAAAATTCGACCGTACGCCATCTGCGCACACGTATTCCGTGCCGAATTGGTAGTTGTCCCGGTACTTGGCCAGCAGCGGGCGCGACAGCGTCTCAAGCGCACGATCGTACCCAGCTCGCTCCTTTGTCTTGTTCGTGATCGTCGCTGAGATCGGTAGGATGAAGGGCGCCGGCACTGCGCCGTCGCGGCGCAGCACATCGTTCACCAGGAAGCGGGATATTCGGCCATTACCGTCGATCATCGGGTGAATATAGACGAACCCAAACGAAGCGAGCGATGCACGCAGGATGGACGACACGCCAACGGTCTTGGCCATGCTGCGCCGCAGGCCGTCGAGCAACTCGCCAGCGCACTCCCAGGGCGGCCCGATGTAGTCGACGATATTGTCGAAGCCGTGGGTATGTCCGACGATCACCGGGGACTGCCGGACGCCGTACCGCGTGGCCGCGCCCAGGATCTCGGTCTGCAGCTCGGTCAGTGTCTCCAATAGGAGGGGGTCATTGGTTTGCCCGCACCGGCGCTCCATCACCGCAGCGAATCGCTTCACGCGGTCGACCTGCTTTTCCTCGTGTTCGATGGCGAAGGACGCCCGGCTCTCCTTGATCGAGAGCCAGACGGCGCTGCGCATGAGGATGTCGGCGCCGAACTCGACCTCAAGGAAGTCCAGTGCAGCCGCGCAGTTGTAGCGCTCGACCGCGCGCACGGCTTCGGTGCGCCGGATGGTTGGGCAGAAATCGCGGGTACCAGGCAGGTTGTCCCGGACGCGCCACCGCTGGACGTTGACCGGTCTGGACGCGACGATAAATTCCTCGGGGTCCAGCGCGTCGACGTAGTTTCCGGAAGGGGTGTCCGGCACGTTGAGCTGGCGCCCGGTCAGCCATTCGAACAAAAAGCCCGCGCGCCGCGCATAGGCGCCAGTTGGCTCGCTGCGGATCCAGTCTTCCAGTACCTGCTGGTCCATGGCGGCGAAGATCCGTGCCAGAAATTCGAGGTTGACGAGCTCGTGCTTTAAGCCGAAAGTGAGGTGGGCAGCGATGGTCGCGTCGGGCTTGGCCGCAGCGCTGTACGTTTCTTCCCTGGTTGGATTGACCACCGTCCGGCGCGATGTTCCGACTCTGCTCTCTACCGCAAATGGCTGTACCGGCTCGATTTTGAGGTGCTGGGCAACCCACTTAAATCCTATGTAATCCACCATTTTTTGTATAACCCGACGATTTTTTAAATAAAAATCAGTGTCGCACAAAAAAAATGAATAGAAAATTGTTTTTCAGAAAATGTTTTTATTGTATGTCGCTGTTTTGTTCGGCTTCTTCATCGTCCGGTACGGGGCGGACGCGTAGCGTGCGTTCGTTTGCAGAGACACCAAAGAGGTACGGCATGCCGGCCCCGAATCCTGCGGAAGCAATGAGATAACCGAAGCGTTTCAGGTAAGGGTCGCCAATCGGGTTCTCCACATACCTGGTCGTACCTTCAATCCCAAGAATCCGATATTCGCCTGGTGTCAAATGCGCTTGAGATGCGGCAGGAGCAAACCAGTCTCCTCGTTCAATAGCACTACGGGGAAGGGTTGCTTCCATCTCATACCATCCATCGACAAGCTGAAGCTGCCGCTTGACTTCTACAGCTTTTTGCAGCGACTCATGCGAGAAGCTGAAGCCTGTAATTGTCCAGATGCCTCTGTCATGTCGGCGGAACAAAGGCGAGCTCATCAGCGCCATGTTCAAGGTCATCTTCTCAATCTGTCCTGTCCTAACGAGTTCATCCGTCAACGTGCTTCTGCTGGCCACGCCACCATGCTGCTTGATGGTGTCACAGATCATCAACTCGGTGGGTGAGAGGAACGCGGCCGGCGCGTTGTCGGCAATCTCGGGCGCTATTCTGAAGTCATTGAAGTGGGTGCGTCGAATCTCCAGCAATTTGCTGAGTACGATTTGAAGTACTGGCATCGGAGCAGATGCCGCCCCAGGGCCTATGCGATCACCCTGCTTAGAAAAACGAGCACGCGCCATAGCCCCGTAGAGTTCTTCGATGTCCACTTGGCGATTTGCCGTTGACAGAACTTTGAGGGCCGTCCATTTGGCTCGGTTGTCGGTTCCCGGCCCGAACCAGAACCAGCCGTCGTCTTCCATAAGCCATTCGAACCCCGCAAACAATCGCGCGCAAAGTACAACTTGCGTTGGCGTCGCGGTGAGGCCCTGCGCTCCTAATGCTCCGGCTACGAAAAAGACATGTGCGGCTCCCGCCTGCCGGATCATCCCTAATGATACTTGTCGGACTGCCCGGACAATGTCTTCCTCCGGAGCGTCGTCAGCCACGATAATTTTTTCTGGTGTCGCCGGTAGCGTTCCGCCTAACGATCGAACGTTGATGAGGCTTTTGCCTAAAACTTCCCGGAAAAATCGGTCAGCACCTTCGATCGAGAGATGATCGCCAAGTAGTTGCCGAGCACTTTCTGGAATGTCAGACACCCGGCATGGGAGCCGTCCCGCGAACGTTCCCATTAATCGATTTACCAGGTCCGTCGGGACGCTCACCTGATCAAACTGAGTTCTCGCTTTGTCTTCAATCTGCCGCACACGTTCGCGAGTCAAACCAAGGTCGTTAGCAATCGCTTGGAGCGTAGATACTTCCTCGCCTTCGGAGCCGTAGCGGCGAGCAATGATTATGGCGATGCGCTGCTCTCGTGCCGACAACTCGTCGTAGGAGAGGGTGCGCTCTGTATGTCTGGGCCTAGCATGCCAGACGCAGTATGCCAGGATGAACTGCGCAAACGTCTGTGGCGTACCTTCAAGGAACTCGAACATTTGAGTGTTTTGCTCGGGAGTCCCAAGGTGCACGTCTCGAAGCCAACCTGTTGGTACCTTGAGCGCGGCTTCCCAGTTTGCGTCATGCTTCGTAGTCAGCGGCAGGAGCTTTTCCCACTGAATCACGCTGGCTGTGGAGACACCGGCTATATCGCCGACTTCGCGGCAGCTGAGCTTTAATGCCTGTCGTCGGTGTTTTGCTCGTTGCGAAAGGCTAGTGCGAGTCGAGGCATCGAGCTTCTCTATCCGTGCTGTAGTCGTCATTCTCACTTCAATTGGTAGTCGAAGAGCCAGTATATCGCCGACACCCCGAGAGGAACCTGAGTTCATGCGGAAAAGAAGCTGCAAAACCATGCGTCATATGGTGGCGCCCGTGATGCTGACGAACGTGGGCGGCAGCGATATTGAAAGACGACACGTGATCGGCGCGCGCGACGTTGGAAGTCACAACGATGATCAGTGGGGGCTATTTTTGGTGGGCAGTGAACACGCTGTGGACGCTGGAAGTGGAGAATGTTTTTTAAGTCCGACATGAGGTTGCGTGTCGATGGAAATGCAATTAACGGTCCAGTTAGGCGCCCCTACTCGTGTCGTTCTCGGTGGACCCGGTTCGGCCTGGTGCTGGCGCCGCTGTCGCCGTCCTTCTCTGCCCGACCGTCGATGGATTTGCCTGAAATCTAATAAAATGCAATTAACGGTCGGATTGCCTTAAATAGGGTGGCGGTTACTCTTTTCCGGTCGCTGTTCTGCCAGGCGCCCCTCGCCGGGGACCTGGATGGTGCCTCTCATGGATTGTCTAGAACTGGGTTTCGGGAGAACGCCGTGCCGGGGAAAAACATGGATTTGGGGAGAACCAGTTTTTGTCCGAAACATGATCCGGCAGAGCGCAGGGGGCCGCGCTGCGGGCCTTTTTTGGATTGTCAGGCACAAGGGTTTGTAGGAGACCAAGGTCGCGGAGGAACTAAGCTTAGCAGGGACCAGGGTCCGCGGCGGTTCGGTACTTCTTGTCTACGAAAATTATCCGACCGTTAATTGCAGTTCCAGTGACGTTGGCGCCGACTGGGAGCAGCCAGAATAGGGGACGTGCTTCGCACGTCCAGGGAAAGAGAGGGCGCGGATTTAACCAGCACAGGAGCAATGGTACGGATGTCGAGCTGACGTGGTTGCAAATGCGCTAGAACTTTTTGTGTCGTACCTTAGCCACCAAACGACATTGCGGGATGACCTCCCCTTTCATTGTCATGAGGAAACTTATCCAGAATATCAGCGACCACGTCCGAGAAACCCATGGTAATCCGGTGCGCCTGCGCCGCTTCAAGCTCATCGGTTGGCGCAAAGAGAGCAACCACTACAGCGACTGCACCGCGCCTTGCTCGGCGCTTGATAACCTGGTGCGCAAGGCCACTATGGGGTGCCGCAAGGATTCGTGCGTAAATGAGTAACATGCCGCACCAGAAAAGCAAAATTGAGGTATAGAACCTTGTTTTAATTTTCGCAATGAGTTTTCTTGTGCTTTTTTCGCGTCAAACCGGCGTGTTTTCGACCACAAGATAAACGTTCGTTTTTCTTGTGGTCATTGCTTTTTGCTTCGCACTCCCTATGAAAGATGGGGATGTTGCTCATTTACGAAGCAATCCTTACCGTCCCCCCAGCCGAATCAATCGCGGAGAAGTCTATCCACGCGGACAATTGCTGGGCGTCATGTCTCGTGGCATAGACAATTTAGATTGCCGGGTCCTCTGACCAGAAGTTACAGTGGCTGCGTGGATGAGAACGCGCCAAGAGTAACCGGCCTGATGATCCCTTTGCCCCTTTAACCCCGTTTTTTCAAGGTCAACATGCCAACGAATGAAGAGTCAAGTCAGGCACTGCTCAAGGCGACCTCCAAGACTTTTGGCGAAAGCGTCCTGCGGGCAGCGCTAGTAGCAGCCGATGGCGAGGACGGTGATCCAAAAAAACTGACTCAGCACGAGCTTGCGAAGAAAGCCGGTGTCGGCCGCTCGACGATCGCCAAATACAGTGCCGGCGGCGACGACGACAAGTCAGTGGCCAATCCCGATCTGCTCACCATTTGCCGGCTGGCCGACGCCTTAAATGTCCCACCCGCGTTCATGCTGATGTCCGCAGACGATTGGAACCATCTGGCGCAAGCCGCGGCGTATTACGCCGATGCCATGAAAGATGAGAAGTTCGTCACCATGTCGCGGGAGATCGCCGATTCGAGCGTCGCTAACGCAAAATCGTCGGCGCTCCTGGGCTTGAATCTCGCGAAGAAGTTCAAGCTGCACGACGACAAGCCCGTTGATGCCGATCTTAAGGCGCGCTATGCAGAACAAATCACCCGCCAAAACAAGCGCGTGCGCGGCGGTATCTTGGCGATGTCGGCCTTGCCGCCCATAGGCCAAGTCAAAAAAGGCCAGATTGCGCCGCTGCTAACCATGTGCGCCATTATTGGCGCGCAAATCAAAACCTTCGACTGAAGGATTTAAAAATGAATCTAGATTTTGTTGAACGCCCCCACCATCTCGACGTGCTTCTTAATGTGTCCGACGTCGAGGACCTCGACATCTTGGTCGACTACATCACCGACAAGGGCGATGGCCGCATCGCCCTTGACGACGCCGAATGCAAGCGACTGGTCGCCTGCAAGGCCAAAGGCGCCTATGACACGAACGACCGCGCCCTGATCTCCTACGAGATCCGCCGATTCGGGGGCAACACGCTGACTAATTTGCTGCGCGATGCGCGCCGCACCATGTGGGGCTCCGCCATCGACAACCTGCTGCCCGACATGGACTCGACCGTGGGCTATGACGAGATCGTCCGCGACGTGGCGTCGCATCTCAAGGTGCCGTGCAACAAATCCAGTCCCGTCCCCGTAGTGGAAGATGGCATCTTGCGCAAGATATTGACCGACTCGTTTGAGAAGATGAGCGACGAGGAGCGCAAGGCCATGCTGGCCGAGCTCAATGTATCCGACCTCTCCATGCTCAAGCCGGCGGCGGCCGCCGCCGCCATCGGTATCGGTAAGCTTGGCGGTTTCGCGACCTACAAGATCGCCCTGGTCGTCGCAAACGCCGTCGCCAGATCCATTCTCGGCAAAGGGCTTACCTTGGCCGGAAACCGCCTGTTGATGCGCAGCTTGGGTGTCCTACTGGGGCCAGTGGGCTGGATCCTCAGCGGTCTGTGGACTGTCGCCGACATGGCTAGCCCGGCCTACCGTGTGACGGTTCCCTGCGTGATCCAGGTCGCCTACCTGCGCCAAAAAGCTTTGGCCAAAGCTTACGCCACGAATTGCGAGCAGTGCGGCGCACCCAATCCTGTCGACTCAAAATTCTGCTCCGAATGTGGCGCATCCATGGTCGGGCAAGCTTAAACGCGGACAACCTCAACCTGCCTCGGCAGTTCCTCTAAGGAGCAAAAGCATGACCTATATTCAATGGTTTTACAAAAGTAATGGGTTCCATGGCGTAGCAGTTCCTGCCCGCTGTTTCCAGCTGATTGCTACTGCGGCGTCTTCGACGTGCGCTCGCGGGGAGCCGTCATGATCAACAACCAGTCTCCTTTGGAGGCTCTCGCCTCGTTTGCAATTTCGTTCGTCGCCGGCGCGATCTCTTTGGCCGTCGTCTCGGCCTATGGCCAATGGATGAAGAGCAAAGGCCAAAAGGAATCGACGAAGTCCTGATGGCAAGGGCCATTACCGCAGAAGCCGTCTGGTCGGGACCAAGCAGCCTATCGCGGCTTGAGATTGGCGAGGGCATAAAGCGTCCTGATTATGTACTTACTTCGAAATGACCGATAATTTTCCTCTTGGAACATGGTTGCGTTTGCGCGGCGGCAACCGCCAGCCTCGGCACCATCGCGGCCAAATCGAAACGCCGGTTGAAGCGATAGCCCACGTCAGCCAGGTAATGATGGGCGTACTTGGCGAATTTGAAAGCATGATGGGTGCCCGACAGCGCGGTTTTCAGATTGCCGATCAAGACATTAAGCCACTTGAATGGCTCGATTTCGGTGCCGGCCTTGCCCTTGGGCGCCAGCACCTTCTTGTGGGTATAGCCGATGCGCCCAAGCACTTCGAAACCGATCAGGCCGTCGGAAACGATGCAGCTACCTGGCACCAGCGCGCTTTGCGCCCATACCGTCAACGCGGCGAATGTGAAGCCGGTCACAGGATCGAAGCGCACGCGCTGCGGCCGTCCTTCTCGCATTTCGACGGCCGCCACGAACGGCACTTTGTTCGACGAACCGCGCCCCGCGCCACCACCGTGGCGCTCCCCGCCCAGGTAGGCGTCGTCGATCCGCACATCGCCTGCGAGAAGGTGCGCCGCTTCCCGCTGCCGCATCACTTCCATCAGCTTATGCTTGAGCAGCCAGGCGCTCTTCCACGAAATGCCCAACTGCCGCTTCATTGCCAACGCGGCGATGTTCGTCTTCGATTGCGTCATCAGATAAATCGCCAGATACCACTTGGTCAGCGGCAAATGGCTATGTTCCATGATCGTGCCGGAGCGCAAACTAACCTGCAGGCGGCACGCGCCGCAGTGCCAGAACAAACGACTGCCGCGCCGATACTGCGTCGCAGTTTTATGCGCGCAGCGCGGGCAAGAGAAGCCGTCGGGCCAGCGCGCCTGAGTAAATGCCTCCCGGCATTGTTCCTCCGTCCCGTATTGCTTCATGAAATCTTCCAGCGACAAGTCCTTCTGGAACTGGATCGCATTGATCGCCATGGCATCCTCCTGATTAATGACTCTTCATCAGGTTAGAGTTGGTTCAGGCGAGAAAGTTCGACGCAGGTACATAATCAGGTAAAGCGTTGTATCCATTTTAGAAATTACTTAACGGGTGAAAAAATGAGCTTTGAAAATGATGAAGTAGGTGCGGCAGGTGTCGGTGGCGTCGCTGGTGCGGCTATTGGTAGTTATATTGCAGCGGCAACGACTGCCGCGAACGTCGCAACTGCTGTTGCTGCGGCAGAAATCGCAGCGACAGCAACTGCGACGGTGGCCGCAACTGCTGCCGCGACGGCGAGTGCGGCCGGGACTACTGCTGTCTTGGCTTCTGCGGGTGGCGGTGCGTTGGCAGTCGGTGGGACAGGTATGGTGGGTGGCGTCGCAGTTATTGCAGGTGAGGCCGCCGTAGCGGTCGGAACAGCCGCAACTTCAGCCGCCGCTGTACCGCTTCTTTTGACCATCGGGTTGCCTGTTTTAGGCGCAGTTGCTCTTGGTACCGGCGCATATTTTGCCTACAAAAAATGGTCGAAGTAGGGTGCGAACAGGATGACGATATCGAACTGGCAGGCTCACTGGCTCCGCCAACTCGAGGTTTTCGTCAGCGTCGCGCGCGGGGGGATGGGGCATGTTACTCATTTACGCACGAATCCTTACGGCACCCCACTATCGACGCGTGGTCGTGCCACCTGCAGGATGTGCACGGCTTCTCGAACTCGAAATCGACAGTGGAGCCGTTCTGCTCGATGGACGAAATGCCCCGGCCGTACCAAGGCGCAAAAGCGATCTTCCTTCCGCGCGGGGAGCGCCGTCGATGCGCGCGTATCCTAGGTCTTCCGCGAGGCCGGTTTCGTTGATCTAGGTCAGCATCTCGAGGCGGTGGCGCGTAACGACACGCCGTAAGTCATGATGCGGCGGCTCCACGAGCAAGACCAAGCCGTGACCGAGGAAGAAGGCGAGACCAGCGCCAGCGCCGCGCTGGCGTAATTTACATTTCGATAAGCCACAAGCGTACCGGACGTGGCAAATGGCAGGAACTCTTGCAATTTTGGATATTTTCCGCATCATAGTGGTTTCATGTCGACACGAAAGACCCCGCACCATGACCAACCCGTTTGCCGGAATCTTTGCCGACAAGGCCGGCGCTGAAGCCCAGCAACGCGCCAAGCATCAGAAGGAGCTCTCCGCCCGTCAACAGGCACAGCTCGCATTTGAGTATGCCTGTGCCACCAACTTCCCCGACTATCACCGCATGCTGAACAACATGCGCAAAGCCGCCAAGCAAGCCGGCTACTCGGCAAAGCTGGAGTACGGCCAGATCACACGCGATCAGTCGATACTGCTTACCTTGACTAGCACTATTCCCATGGCCGAGCCGCACATGTTCCGCTTGGCCGCCATCACCATCAACCAGACCATTCTGCTGACTCATTTCACAGCCAGCACCTGCGCCACCATCATCGGCCGATTTACTCCTGCCGAGCTGACCGAAAACCTCCTGCAAGACCTGCTGACCACCTGGCTGCGCGACACTGTTAAATAACCAACCGTAGAGTGCGTGGCGTTGCCTCTCACAACGCATACCGGTCGACCGCCGGCTAAGCCTCCTGGCACTGATTCACGCGATGAAGCAGCGTACGATCGCGCGCCAACTCCACCAGGACGTGGCCTGTGAGGATGAAGACCCGACTGAAGATGACGAAGGGATAGTTGGCCCGCAGCTGGTCCTGCAGGAGCACGAGGGCGTGCTGCCGCTGGAGGGCGAGCGAGGGCCAGTTGTCATATACGGTGGATGCAAGAGAACTTCCCGAACGACAAAACCTTCTGCGCCTATACATGCCGATCTCGCAGGCGACTTCGCCTTCCAGTTGGCCAAGGCTTTGACTGCGCAGGGGAGTGGGACGGCAGCGGCGCCAGCGGCCGCCAACGTCCGTAGTCGGCTGAAAGCCGCAGATGAAGTGCGTGGGACGCTGCAAGAGGCCGAGCGCCTCGCGGTTCTGCCTTTCACCGGGACTTGGGCCAAGGTCGAAGACGGCATGCCAGAAGACCGCATCTGCGTTTGGGCTTCGACTGGAAAATCCGATATCGGCCACGACTGCTTCTTCGGCGGCCGTAGCTCTATCCAACAGGACCAGACCCGCATGTGGCGCTATAGGCATCAGTACGGCACCCAGCTGGAGGCCCTCATCAACTGGCACCTGGCCCAGCAGCACGAAAATCCTCGCACCGTCGCCGCCGACGACGCGCCCAGGTATGCGCTCGGCCAGCTGGCGTGGATCCACGCCGTCGGGATGTTCCAGAGCGACGCGGCACGAGACATGCTGGCGCTGGGCACCACTGGTTGTGCAGCGCAGGACCTGGCGCGAGCTGCTGCGGCGCACCGCACCGTCATCGGCGTCTGGAAGGCGTGTCGGCAAAACCACGCCCTCGCAATCGAGACCTACCTGGCGAAGTGCCTGGAATTCTATCGGAGCGGGTGGCCGCATCTGCCTGCCGAGGCAGAACCGACTGCTGGGAGCAACCTAGAACAAGCTGGGTGACCATGGACCGACGTCGTATGTGCTGACGTCACGGGATGGGGTAGAGGGCAGCAGCGATAGGAAATAAAACCCCTCGCTACTTGAGATATCGGCCTTTCAGTCGCTCCCGCTGCTGGGATGAGCCGCTCTCGTTCCTACACTAAACCTCAACCCACCCGAAGGAAGCACCATGCGTTCTACTAAATACCCGCAAATCCCGACCACCCGCAGCCAGTTAACGACGACAGTTGTTCTGGCCATCGTGTTCGTCATCTTCATTTACTTCTTCAATCCGGATGGACACCTTCCTCCGGATTGGAAGCGCTATCTGACCCGCGCCGGCGGTGTCCTGATAATGTTGGGCGGCAGCCTCGGTGGCTACATCTATCTTCATAGCGAAAACAACTGCAAGAAGCACGCTCTCGCCGAACAAGCCCTCCAGGAAGGCTTGGAGGACGTCAGGCGGCTGAAGGCGACCAGCGAAGGCTCCCTAGCGGCCTGTCTACACATGGAGCGGCTGGAAAGGGATATTGCCGACCCGCGGCTACCGCGCTGGACCAAGCATCCACCTTCGAGAAATCAGTCTCCAAGATGGGGATAGCCGCATTGGTCTTCCTCGTCCTAGGGACAATCCTGCAATTCTGGGCGGCTTGACATGAATGATGCCCTCCGCCTGGGCCGTGAGGTTGGAGGGCACCGCGTCGGCACGCGACGCAGGTCAGGTGGTATGCGCGAGCTGCACGTCAGCGCCAGCAAACTCAAACAGCTGCGCCAGCGGCAAGGTGAACGCCCGCTCTCCGAAACCAAGAAATGTGTCGAAAAGCGCGAAGCTCAAATGCGTGCGTCTCACCTCGCGCGGGCGGGTGTAGTTCGCCACATCCCATTTCTTCGCACGAGCCAAGTCGATGCGTCGCTGGCAGTTCCCGACGATGGCATTCCCAGCGTGCACGGCCGAAACGTTCTTGCGCTGCTTGAAATCGGCCGACGCCGCGACTCCCTGCCAGCAGAAAGCGTAGGTCTGCGCGACCGAGTAGCTGGTCAGCGCGTTTTCGATCATCAGCATCGTTTTTTCGCCCGTCGGCATCGGCAAGGTCCGATCGCCAGCGCAATATCGCAGGTACGCCAGGCACTCGTGGGCGGCCAGCTCGCGCGCCACCATGGGCGCCTGGTTCCGCCACGCTTCTGGCCAGCCACCGGTCAGGCAGGCCTGCTCAATCTCGCGGACGAGCTGCATGGTCGCTGCTGGCAACTCCCAGGACACGTCTTGAAGCACGTACGCTGTGACCCGAGCAGGCGCCTGCTCGACGGTGAACGCAGATGCCGGCGTCTCCCGCGAGATCCGTACCAGGCCTGTTCGTAGAAGCCTGAACAGCGGCTGCAGTAGCTCCGGCGTGGGAGCAAACGGGTGCTCGCTCATGCCGAAAGGCTGGAGCACGAGGTCCTGCTCCGCACCGCTACACGCCCTGTAAAGCGCCAGCAGGTACAAAGCCTCCTGCAAGGTGAGCTCGGCGATCGACGTCGGCGGATCGACATCCACGAATTCATCGATCTCCCGGTCGATGATGATGCGCTTTCTGGCTTCGAACGGAACGAGCATGAGCTGGTTCGCACGTGCGGCCGCGTGCTGGCGATCTTGGGCGAGACACGCCTGGTAGCCGGCCAGCGCCTGGTCAGTGCGCCCAACGTATTGGCATGCAAGGCCATAGTCGAACCAGACGGTCGGCGTCGGCTCGGTGCCGGCCGCCCGGTGCACGTCGACGATCGCATCCATCATCGCGTAAAAGCGCGTGTACAGCATATGCTGCAGTAGCGGCGCCCGTAGGTAGGTTCCGGCGATTTCGTATAGTTGATCGACCGGCCAGTCCTCCTGGCCGCGCGATCTGGCGCGAAACGCATCAACCATGCCCTTTGCGAATTGGTCGACGACCAACTCGTCGCTATAAGGCGCCTCATCGAAGATCGAGTCGTCGTCGTAGGTCGACCAGGTGGCCGGCGCCTCGGCCGCGCGCGCCACCTCAAACCGCCAGAACGCCCGCCCGGCCTCTTCGAAGTGCCCCGCCTCCATTGCCGCCCAGCCGACGTGGCGCTGGATGAACGGACTGTCGCTTTCCCGACCTGCAGCCAGAGTTAGCTCGGACGCCTGCTCAGCAGATAAGGTCGCGTATGGCCCGTCCTGGCTTGCGTACAACACCTTCAGCAGCGCTCGCACATCGGCATCGGTCACGGCGCGTAGGATCGCGCCCTGCAGCTGCGCCAAGTCGGCAGATACCCGGTACGCGACCGATTCGGCACCGACCGTGAAGTGCACCAAGTCCGGGTCCAGCGGCGATGGCTGGTCGACCACAGACATGACGCCATAGTGACAAAAAGCAGTGACCAGCGCCTGCGCGGCACCCGCGATCGTGCTCTCGTCACCCTGGGCCACGCCGACCTGCACCAGGGCTTTTGCCGCGTGCAGCACCACCTCGCGCTCGTGGTCGTGATCGAGGTTTAGCGATGCAATGAGTGTCCGCAGGCCTGCGGCCGCAGCGTCGAGATCGCCTGCAAGGATGTGCACATCTTCCTCCACCAGAGCAAGAGCGAGTCGATCCGGAGGGCTGCTGGCGTCGGCCAGCCTGCGCACCAGCGTCAGCCCTTCCTGGTGGCGCCCGAAGCTCACCGCGATCTCGTATCCCTGCCAAAGGTCCTCTGGCGCGGCTTCGACTGAGGCCACCGCCGCGTGCACCAGGGCGAAAACTTCCGCTTCTGGGCCTCCGGCCGCCCAAAGAGCGCGCGTGTACCGGCGTCGAAGTGTGACCTCAGCTGGGAAGCGCTCCCACCCCAAGCGCAGCGTTTGCAAGCGCAGCACTGGGTCAATCATGTGGACGTCGGCCAGCTCGTAGAATTCGGAAGCAGGGTCTGGCAGATCCAGCAGCGCACGCACCAATTGGTCGATCTCCTCGTCCAATTCCCCGGCGCGGCCATTCATGCCAGCAAAGCAGCGAATCAGCGCCAGCAGCGGTAGCGCTTCGCCGCGGCGCGCCGCTTCGCCCAGGAAACGACCGCCGGTCTCCCACTGCTCGAGCTGGAAGCAGCACCACCCCATCTTGGCACGAATACGCCAGGAAGTGCTACGAGCGGCCCGATATGACACCAGGGCATCGGCAAAGCGGGCTTGCGACAAGGCCTCGTCGCCCTCAAACTCCAACGCGATCCTGGCCGTGACCTCGGGCTGGATAACAGGAGGAACATATCCGGTCGCGATAATGAAGGGAAGGGGCAGGGGATCGGGGTGCGAAAGGGTCATGGTCAATATCGATTGCTGCGGGCGAGGTTCGCCCACCGAGATATTACCGCGTGCGTGCAGCAGTTAGTCATGCGCATCAGGTTGGCGCCAGCGTCTTTCATGCGACCTACTGGTCTGGTCGATTGAATGCCGCAACAGCTTCTGCCGGAGCGTGGGCGCGCAGGGTAATTCGCACCGTGCCGCCGCGCGGGCCGTCCATCGTGGCGTGGGCCGCCTGCTTTTCCGCAGCGTTCAGGTTGCGCCATTTGGAAATGCGACAGTCGCCGTACCAGATCGCCTGAGGGCCACCGACGCTGCACGAGCCATAAGAAAAGCCACGGGCGTCAAGCCAAGCCTCGGCTGCCACCTGGGCGCCGAAGTCATTGGCAGGGACGGCGGGGAATTCCATTACCATCCGCTTATTCGTTTTCATCAAGAAATTTCCTTCTTTTTTATTGGCGGCACGCCGCCAGACATGCTCCGCAGAAGGTAAATGTGAACGTTAGCCGTTGCGCTGCCCGGGTCCGATGACCGCCGCCTGCGCAGCCAACCACGCTTTCCCATCTTCGGTTTCGGTTCCTTGGCCATCGGCCAGTCTCTGCAGAATCTGGCGCCCAGCATCGCCGGCGACCATCGCGCGCAACAGCTCGGTGCTGTCGACCTGAGCTGGGGCATGCTTCCCGAAGGCCCGCTCATGCAGCCCGCGTTCCTTTTCATCAACCCAGGCGGCCAGTTCTTCGCGTTCGCGCCTAGTGGCGTCGTCCAGCTGGGTTGCAACCGCACTAGCAACCATTTCGCCTGCGCTTGCAACCTTCTTGTCCTGCGGGATATGCTGGCTGTCATGGTGCGACTGCTCAGCTGCGGCCCTTGGTGCCACGCGGAACAGTTTTACTCCGTGCGGGTCATCGCTGCTGGTTGCCACATATTCGGCGCCGATATACAGGAAACTGCCCACTTCTTCGTAAATCACAGGTATCGTCGCGCCTCCGGCGGCGTCTGCAACCTTGTGCGCGAGCGACGGCGGCGCGGTGCAGGCCGGGAATTTCGGCGCCAGCGCATTAGTTGCGACAAAGGTGTTGATGTGGTCGATCAGAGCACCGCGACTCTGCTTAACCGCATCGTGGGCGCTGTCCTGAAAATAATCCAAATGACCAGCCCAGGCAGCAAGTTTAGCTTGGAACTCCGGCGTATCGATGCTCACGACAGGCTCAGTTTTGAGTGATTGGCTGTTCATCAGTTCACCAGATATTTCGTTCGATCTTCACCAGCGAGCCACAGTGGCACGTGCCCGGAGCCGTTCCAGGTCTTCCGTGGATCGGTCGGGTGCCGGTATTTCACTGGAAATGCAAGTTTGGCCTTCTGCTGCGCATCCACGATATCTTCCAGAGTAAGGCCAAATCTCATCATGATCTCGTGCACTTGTGCACGAGCCACCGCTACCTCCTTCTTCCGGACATTTTTTGCAACTTCTTCCAGTTCTGAAATCTGCTTCATGTATTCGGCGCGTACGCTGCCATATTTTTTCTCCTTACTAAGCACTCGACGGCCCATGCGCGGGATCGCCCCCAAGCCCTTTACTAGTGAGCTGGATGGTGAGCAGTGGATTCGGACGATTCCGGCTGCAGGCATGCAATTTGGGCTTTTAGCCATGCCGTGACATCTTGCCAGTCGTCGGACGCCAATTGCTCGGTATCAGCGACAGCCAGAAAGCGCGGGTCGTCGGGATGCTCGCTTTTGGCCTTGTCGAGGTAATCGACGAAGACACGGATATAGCGGGGCTCAGTGTCCGGATCCCCTGGTATCTCCAGGCCGAAGCTCGGGCACGTATCGTTGTGCCACGACATGTCTTTAAATCCTTCAGGGGGTGTAAGCCCAAACCGCCGATTTTTCCGTCACCTCCCTTTTGGCCTATCGGGAAACATCTGATTTCCGATAGGACCGGCTTGGCTTCGTTTCTAGCCTCTCCGTCCCGGCCGAATCAAGTACGGAAACCCCTGTCGGATTGAACGGGTGAGCGGAAATCGGCCGGAAGAGGTTTCCCGTCACTCCGAAATCGACGCAAATCAGCTTCGCGAAATTTTCGGCGGTTCGGGCGTCCCCCCCCCTTTTTTCCGTCGACTTTTGACGTAGATCAAAGTTTCTAACCATCAATTTCTGGTATTAATGTTATCTGTTGGAAATAAATTCTGACCGCAAACCTAGGTTGATAGGCCCTGTGCATTTTGGCGCAGATTTGGCCAATTTTTTGACATCCCCCCACCGCCTGTGTTTGGCGCTGGTCTTTGAGAACGCCCAGTTTACGTCGTTCCCCTGAAGAAACCACTTGGCCGGAGGTAATAAAATGAGAAGCAATCTGCCCGTCACTGAGACCGAATATCAGCTGAGCGATTCCGAAACCATCGTCTCCACCACCGATCTCGATGGCAATATTACCTACGCCAATCCCTACTTTGTCCGGGTCAGTGGTTTCACCATAGATGAGTTGCTTGGCGCGCCACAAAACATCCTACGCCATCCGGATATGCCGGTTGAGGCATTTGCCGATCTATGGCGCACGATTCGGCGCGGACAGGCATGGACCGGCCTGGTCAAGAACCGCTGCAAGAACGGTGACTTTTACTGGGTGAGTGCGAATGTCACTCCGGTGATGGAAGCGGGGCGCATTGTCGGGTACATGTCCGTGCGGACCAAGCCCAGCCGTAGCGAAGTGGCCGCTGCCGACGCCCTGTACCGCCAATTCAAAGCCGGCAATTCGAACAAGCTGGCCATCAGCCAAGGGGACGCCGTGGGAACCGGCGTGTTGGCGCGACTCGTTGATCTACGCAACCTGTCGCTTGCCAGTCGCACTGCGGTTAGCTTGGGTAGCGCGATGCTGCTGGTACTGGCATTGGCGCTGCTGCCGTATATCGCGCCCCTTGAATCGAGCCGCGGCTGGTGGAGCGTGGGTCTGACCGCGACGGCCTTGCTTTGTGTGGCCTGGTACTGGATCGCGGTCCAGCAGTCGGTGCTCGGACCACTGCGGCACGCCAGACTGGCATGTCAGACGATGGCTGGCGGCGACATGACTTTCCATGTACATACTGATCGTAAGGATGAAATGGGCCAAATGTTGCGCTCTTTACGGCAACTGGGCGTCAATCTGCGGTCGATCGTCGGCGATGTCCGCAGCAATTTCGAAGAAATCGGCACGGCCACCGGCGAAATTGCTGCCGGTAACATGGACCTGTCCGGACGCACCGAGGCGCAGGCCTCGGCACTCGAGCAGACAGCGTCAAGCATGGAGGAGCTGGCCTCCACGGTGCAGCAGAACAGCCAGAACGCGGCCCAGGCCAGCAACATGTCCAGCGAGGCGATGCGCATCGCCAGTGATGGCGGCCTGGTCGTCGCCGATATGATCCATACCATGGCCGAGATTGGAAACGCGTCGAAGAAGGTGACGGACATTATCGGCATTATCGAAGGCATCGCATTTCAGACCAACATCCTGGCCCTCAATGCGGCGGTAGAGGCGGCACGGGCGGGGGAGCAAGGGCGTGGCTTTGCTGTCGTGGCAACAGAAGTGCGCAACCTTGCCCAGCGCAGCGCAACAGCGGCCAAGGAGATCAAGGAAATGCTGGCGGTGTCGGCGAATAAGGTCAATGCAGGTGTGGTGCTTGCCGAGCGTGCGGGCGCCACCATGGAAGAGATGATTTCATCCGTACGCCGGGTGACTGGCATAATGGGCGAGATTGCTGCCGCTTCGGCGGAGCAGAGCGCCGGCATTGCCCAGGTGAATACTGCTGTCGTGCAAATGGACGAAGTGACACAGCAGAATGCGGCTTTGGTCGAACAGGCCGCAGCAGCGGCGGTCAGCCTTGAGGAGCAAACGGCTAATGTGGTGCAGGCGCTTGACGTGTTCAAGCTGGTGGCGACCAGCCAGTTGCGTACTCCGCTCGTATCGAAGCGATTGCTGCCCGGGACGTCGCGTGCCAAGGCGAACCCTTTGCCGCGTCTTCGCTTGCGTACCTGACGGTTTTGATTCTTGACCAGCTGTTTGCCTTTCCAATTGAGCCCTGCATATTAGGCAATTCGCGCCTCGAAAAAGACGGGACTCTGTGTCTAATATAGTGCGATGCGTAACCGCAAGGTCATCATCCCCCATGGCCGGCTTGTGAATTGTTGGGGTACTCACGTGTGGTGTTGGGTCTTGATTTGCGTTGTCTGGCCTGATGCTGTCTAAAATGTCTTAGCGCAACAGCAATCGTAATAAGAGCGCAAATTTTTTCGGCAAGCTAACCCACTAGTTTGAGTATATTTATGAAAAATAACTCGAGAATGTTCTCTTCAAGCGACTCTTCGTCGGACCAGGGACAGTTGCTGGTGAAAGAAGGGCTGCTCGGTGCAGAACTCCTGTTGGGCACGCTCGACGCCCATGTGATCTTGGTCGTGGCTGATGCGCGAGGCATCATCCGTCGCGTCAATGACAAGTTCTGCCAGATTTCCCAATATGCGCGGGAAGAGCTGATCGGCCAGACCCATGTGATCGTTAATTCAGGGTATCACCCTCCTGAATTTTTTGCACAGATGTGGCGTACGATTACCATCGGACAAGTCTGGACCGGCGAGATCTGTAATCGTGCCAAAGACGGCTCCCTGTATTGGGTTTATACCGTTATCTTGCCCTGCCTTGATGAGGCGGGACAGCCGACGCAGTATATTTCTATCCGAACCGATATCACCGCGCGCATCATGGCGGAACAGACCTCACTGGCTGCGGCGGTGGATGCGCGCCAACAGGCCGCAGTATCAAAGCGCGAAGTGGAATACTTGCAGTCCGCGCTGGATGCCCACGCCATTGTGGCTGTGACCGATATGCGCGGTATTATCCGTCGCGTCAACGATAAGTTTTGTCAGATATCAAAGTACTCACGTGAGGAATTAATCGGAAGTACTCACAGTATTATAAACTCCCGCCACCACTCGCCGGAATTCTTCGCGACATTGTGGCGTACGATCGCCTCGGGGCAGGTCTGGACGGGTGAGATTTGTAACCGTGCCAAGGATGGCTCTTTGTACTGGGTTTACACCACGATAGTTCCCTACATGGATAGAACGGGTAGGCCGTTGCAGTATACGGCGATTCGGGCTGACATAACCGAACGCAAATTGGCCGAGCAGGCTGCGCAATACATGGCCTTTTACGATGCCCTGACCGATTTGCCGAACCGGCGCATGCTAATCGAGCAGCTACAACGTTTCCTGAGCAGTTCCACGCGCACTGGACATTTTGGAGCACTGGTTTTCATAGACCTGGATAATTTTAAACGTATCAATGATACCTTGGGGCACTATTCCGGTGACCTATTGCTCAAGTCGATCGGAAACCGGCTCAGTCATCTTTTCCGTCAGTGTGATGTCGTGGCACGTTTTGGGGGCGATGAATTTGTCGTTTTACTAACCGATCTAGGTCATAACTTAAATTACGCGTCTAGTAGCGTCAGCGAAATCGGGATAAAAATTCTCGCCAGTCTGAGCGCACCTCATGGAATCGGGGAGAAGGAGGTGTCAATTACTGGGAGCCTTGGCGTGGTGATGCTGGCCGGCGAAGATACCGGTCACGAGGAGCTGCTTAAACACGCTGACATCGCGCTCTACCAAGCGAAAGCGGCAGGTCGCAACCGGATGTGTTTCTTCGATCCAGTTCTACAAGCCGAAACCACGGCGTTGGCGGCGATGGAAGACGATTTGAGGCAGGCGATCAGGCTTCGGCAACTGCGTCTATTTTACCAACCCTTGGTCGATCAGGAACAGCTCGTGGTCGGCTATGAGGCATTGATCCGCTGGGACCACCCGGAGCGAGGTTTGGTCTCGCCAGCCCAGTTTATTCCGATGGCGGAGCAGACCGGATTGATCCTGTCCATCGGCAGTTGGGTATTGAATGAGGCTTGCTGCCAGCTTGCGCGCTGGGCGGCGATACCAAGCAAGGCCGACCTGACCATTTCCGTTAACGTCAGTCCGCGCGAATTTCAATTGCCCGATTTTGTGCAACGAGTACAAGATGCCATCGCCTGCGCTGGTGCTCCGGCCGGGCGCTTAAAGCTGGAGGTGACTGAAGGGATGTTGCTGAACAATCTGGAAGGCATCAGCCATAAGATGCATGCCTTGCTTCAGCTCGGCGTCCGCTTTTCATTGGATGATTTTGGCACGGGCTATTCTAGCTTACGCTATCTCAAATCGTTACCTCTTTCGCAATTGAAAATAGATCAGTCCTTTGTGCGCGACCTGGAAATCGACCCAAACGATGTTGTGATAGCACAGACAATCGTACAGTTGGCTAAGTCATTGGCGTTGCATGTGGTGGCTGAAGGAGTGGAAAACGTCGGCCAACTGGAGATACTGCGCGGTCTCGGCTGCCAGTATTTCCAGGGCTACTTGTTTGGCCGACCAGCACCGTTGGCTGACTAGGCCCGGGTTTCAAATGCGAGCCGCGACGTATGCGGTTATCCAGGCTGCGAGTCGCCCTCAGGACGACGCAGCGCATACATCCAGGAATTTTAGGATCGTATGGAGGAAAGTTTACTCTCATGAACTCGTCGGCGCCGTGAACTCGGTCAGGTTTGCTGCGAATCTCGTTGCTCAATATTTGGAATATCTATCCATGTTTGTCGTCCTCAGCCGCTTCACGATTCACAACGACATGGTCGACGAGGTGCGCGCCGCGTTTCACGCTCGGCCACATCTAGTGGACCATGCGCCCGGTTTCATTGGAATGCAGGTGATGAGCCCCATGGAATTGCCTGCCGAGATCTGGTTGGTCACGCGCTGGATCGATGAGTCCAGCTATCGTACCTGGCATCACAGCCATAGCTACCGTGAGTCCCATCGCGGCATTCCAAAAGGCTTGAAACTGGTGCCAAAGAGTGTCGAAATTCGCTATTTCGATCTGTTCGCGGAATAGGTCAAACTGCTGTGATAAATCTTTCTCCTACCACCGCCCTTACACCGGCTGGCGTTCAGCAGTTTCATGCGTCGCGGGCCGACGCCATCCGACACGTCGCCGAAAAATTCCAGGCCGATCCTGCCGGGATTTATGCTCGCTATGGCGAGCGTGGGCGCGAAGCCTGTCGCGAAGATCTTGGCTACCATTTGGAATTTTTGCGGCCCGTGTTGGAGTTCGGCATTATCGAGCCTATGGTCGACTACCTGCGTTGGCTAGCCAATGTGCTCAGCAGCCGAGGTATTCCGAGCGAGCACTTGCTCCTGTCTCTCGATTGGCTGGGCGATTTTCTTGCGACCAAAATGGAACACGCTGACGGACAGACAGTGCTCGCGACCATCGCTTGCGTTACAGCGCGTTTCACCGCAACGGAACATAATGAACTGACCGACCATGACCGCATGATGCCGCTCGCGTGGGCCGAAAGCGCAGCCTTTGAAAGCGCGCTTTTGGCCGGGGACCGCCACCGCGCTCGGTCCCTGTTCGAAGGCAGTCTCGATGAGGGGCATAGTTTGGTCGACGTCGAATTGCACCTCATTCAGCCAGCGCTCTATGCGATAGGAAAAAAATGGCAGACCAATCAAGTAACGGTGGCTCAGGAGCACCTGGCGACGGCTATTTCGCAGTCGCTCATGATGCAAGGACTGGTGCAAGCGCCAGTCTTCGCTTCCAACGGCAAGAAAATATTGCTTGCTTGCGTTGAGTCCAATCACCATGCTCTCGGCCTGCAGATGGTGGCCGATGCCTTTCAACTGGCTGGTTGGGAGGTGCAGTACCTTGGTCCCAACATGCCGACTGCGGCTCTGGTCCAGCAGGTGCAATCCTATGCGCCGCACCTGATCGGTCTATCGGTGGCCTTCCCCCAGCACCTCAAGGCGATCAAGGAAATTGTGCCAAAGCTCGACCTTGCAATGGGCTTAGAGCGCCCCCCGGTGCTACTGGGGGGACGGGCGATCAACCAGTTCAATCGTCTGGCCGACCAACTCGGCGCCAACGCCTGGAGCCCGGATGCCGGCTCGGCCGTTATCCAGGGTGCACGTCTGCTCGTGCAACGCGGTGCCCAATGAAAACATTTACAGTCGAGCTGGAGACCATGCAGTCGGTAGCGGCTGGCGTGTTCGCTCGCGACGGCGTATTGCTGGCCGCCAATGCCGGACTACTGCGCCTGCTTCCGCCGGATGTTCCCGAGCCAGTCGGGGCGCGGGTGGCTCATTGTTTTATTCAACCCGATTTTGCTGCTCTATTGGGAGCGTGCGAGGGAAACGATGCCTGCTATCGTGGCCTGTTGACAATTGGCGACTTCGGGGGCAAGACACGAACTTTGCGCGGCCATTTGTGGCGCAGCGAAGAAGGTCTGCGTATGCTGGCCGAGTACGACGTCGTCGAGCTGGAGCGGCTCAATGACACAATGTTAGACCTGAATCAGGATATGGCGGATATGCAAAATACTCTGGCCCGCAGCAACGTACGATTGCAGCAGCGTGAAACACAGATCGTCGCTGCGTCACTTACGGACCCGCTAACCGGAGTTGGCAATCGACGCCTGCTCGATCAGGCATTGGCGACGGAAATTAGCCGCGCGCACCGTAGCGGAGCGCGTCTGAGCGTCATCATGGCTGATATCGATTACTTCAAACGTGTCAATGACGAGTATGGCCATGGCGCCGGTGATGCGGTGTTGGCACACTTCGGCCAGCTGATGCGCGCCCAAACGCGACCGACCGACACGGTGGCCCGGTTCGGCGGCGAGGAATTCATGATTCTACTACCGGATATGTCGCTGGCCCAGGCGGTGAGCAAGGCGGAGAAAATTCGCCTTGCGCTTGCTGCGAAGATCATTGCGCCGATGGACAAGATCGTGACATCGAGCTTCGGCGTCGCGGAATTGGCCCACGATGAAGGCGGTGCCGCTCTCCTCTCGCGCGTCGACGCGGCGCTCTATCAAGCCAAGGATCAGGGACGCAACCAAGTCGTGGCAGGGAGTTGAATGCATTTGGCCTTGTCGGCGAAGAAAGCGGCGTTGGCACTGCCGGCGTCTATCCTGTCCGTGCGGCTACGCCGGCCCCCCCGAAAATTTTGTCATCCCAAATTCAGCCCAGCCAGGAGCGCGTCCAGGTCGATCATCTTGCCGCCGCTCTGAAATATATAGCGCCCACTCAGGGGCTGGAAACCAAAAACAGAATTTGTCATTTCCTTAGCTCCGCTCCCATCGAACCGATTGGGAGCACCATCACGTATCGCGGTGGTCTGGCGTCGACTGCGGTTAAAACTCTTCCCAGTCGTTAACTGTGTCTGTTGCTACCGGTAGGCGTTTATGTGACGGAGCAACGCGCGGACCGCCCTTTGTTTTCCGGTATGGCGTAACGACTCCCTGGGCCGGGCTGGCTAGTGGCACCAGACGTCGTGCTGGTTGTATAGGCACTCTGGCCGTTGTTTGCGCTGCAGCGATCTTGAACACACTAACCACTTGGGCCAGACCGCCGGCCTGGTCCTGCAGGGATGCAGCCGCCGCAGCTGCCTCTTCCACCAACGAGGCATTTTGCTGGGTGACTTCGTCCATCTGCGTGATGGCCTGGTTGATCTGCTCGATGCCCGAGGTTTGTTCTTGGCTGGCGGCCGTGATCTCTCCCATGATGTCGGTCACGCTCTTAATGCTGTTGACAATGGCTTGCATGGTCGAGCCGGCCTGGTCGACTAGTTTGGCTCCGATGTCGACCTTTTCGACCGAGTCGCCGATCAGCGTCTTGACTTCCTTGGCCGCCGCCGCCGAACGCTGCGCCAGATTGCGCACTTCTGATGCCACGACCGCGAAGCCGCGCCCCTGTTCGCCGGCGCGCGCCGCTTCCACCGCCGCATTCAGCGCAAGGATATTGGTCTGGAACGCGATGCCGTCGATCACGCCGATGATGTCGACGATTTTCTTGGACGAGGCATTGATCGACCCCATGGTATCGACCACCTGCGACACTACTGTGCCGCCCTTGACGGCCACTTCCGAGGCCGAGATCGCCAACTGGTTTGCCTGACGCGCATTGTCGGCATTCTGCTTGACGGTACTGGTCAGCTCCTCAATCGAGGATGCTGTTTCTTCAAGCGAACTGGCCTGCTGCTCGGTGAGGGATGACAGGTTGTGAATGCCGGTCAGAATCCGCTTGAAAATGGCGGCGTCAGTTTGACTTTCTGCAGTTTTGTGCATTGCCCAATCCAAGGCCGCTGGGAAGACGTATCTCCCAGTGGCTGCCCACGGCAGTGCGGGGTCTGGGGCGGTGCCCCAGGCTGTCAAAAGTGCGGTTTTACGCCGTCAAATACAAGCGTTTTCTCGTCGTCGCTAACACAGGTCGAGGTTGCCGCTGGCGATCTGGCCCGACGCGGTGGCAATGGTGTCGGTGCCGGTGCGCACCTGGTCGACGATGTTGACCAGACTATCGTTCATGTCCTTGAGCGCCTGCAATAGCTGTCCGGTTTCATCGGTTGAATTGACCTCGATCTGGCTCGTCAGGTCTCCGGCCGCGACAGTTTGCGCCACTTTCACCGCCTCCGCCATGGGACGTGTGATCGAACGGGTGCTGAACCAAGCGATGAAGCCTCCGCACAACAATGCCAGCCCGGTCAGGCCGAGCATGAGTGTCATTGCGCTATGGTAGGTTTCCCCAGCGCTCTCCTCGTCATTTTTGCTTTTAACCTTTTGCAGATCGATGAATTCCTCGATCGCATCCTGCCATTTCGTGGACGCCGGAATGGTCTCTTTCAATAGGAGCGCAATCGCCTCGTCCTTGCTGGTCTTTGCCAATTCGATGAATTTGTCATTGAGGGGCCGCGCTGCATTCTGGTTCTCCTTGATCTTGGCGACGAAGGCCTTACCGGCTTCATCGAGCGGCATTTTCTCCAGCGCCGCCAAGGCCGCATTGTATTTTTCGCGGGCCGCGTCGATTTTTTTGGTTTGATTGCGCGCCTCCGCCTCATCGGAAAGCAGAGCGATCGTGCGCACCACACGCGAGACAATGTGCACCGATTTCGACATGTCTTCCAGCAAGCCAATCTTGCAGTCATTGACGTCAACGATGTGGTGCAAAGCATCGTTGGACCGGCTCATCCCATTAATGCCGAGCATGGCCACCCCCGCCAGCAGCGTCAGCACCAGCGCGAATCCGGCTCCAAGCCGCACCCCCGATTTTCAAGTTTGCGATATTCATTTGAATTCTCCTGAAGGGGGGGTAAGCCCAAACCCCAGAAATTCCGTCAGCCCAAGTTGAGCCCCGCTACGACCGCATCCAGGTCGATGAGCTGCCCGCCGCTGCGGAACGTGTAATGCCCGTTCAGATGGATGTGACGCCACGCCGCCGGCGAGATCGTTTTGATCATGGCAAGGGCTTTCGCATTGCCATTCGCCTCGCACCTGATGAGCAGCCGCGACAGGATGGCGGAGTTGTAAAAAATGATGGCGTTGGCGATCAGCCGCGCGCATTGGTTGCTGATCTCGATGTCGATGTCGGTCCGGCCGCTGAGCTCTTTCTTGCCACCGACCTGGGCGATGGTGGAGCGTAGCTGGTGGTAGGACTCGATCCGGTTCTGCGAACGGTGCACATCGCGCTGCAATTGCGGGTCGCGCAGGTAGCGCAAAGTGTAGATGCTGCGGATCAGCTTATCGAACTCGAAGATGGCCCGCCGCGTCGGGTTCGGCGCGGTATAGGTGCACAGCTTGCGGATCAGCGTACCCTGGGTCATTTCCTTGAGGCCTAGCGTGGCGACGATCTGATCGATGTTGCTTTTCTCGTCCTCGATGGCTTGCCGGTCGATCTGACTGACGGGACGAATCAGGCATTTCTCGTACAACGCCGGATCGTCGGCACAGCAGAGTGCCTTCAACTGCTCGTCCAGGTCGGTGAAACGCGGCTCGAGACGCAGCCCGAACCAGTGCAGGATGGCGAAGTTGGCCTTGTTGATGCTGTGCATGTCGCCGGTGATCGTCGTTGGCACGATATCGGACGTGTTGCGGTACCAGATGTCGAACACATGGTGAGCCTCGAACTCATGCGCGCCGATCAGCCAGCCTTGCAACGGCACGTGGTTGCACAGCAGCGTGTAGGCGACGACGCCCTTGCCGCGTCCGAAGTATTTTCGGGAATGGCGCGCCTTGACGGTGGGCCGCTCCACGCCGAACTTCTGGCCATCGACGCTGCCGTGGAGCGAACCGAGGTCAAACGCGTAGTGCGCGAAGATGGGCAAGGCGGCGATGCCATTGCTGATCCTGTCATTGGCCGCCTGGAGCGACGCCTGGCGCAGGTACTGCTGGTGGGTCGCCTCCAGCACATGGTAGGGAATGTCGCTCGTTTTCGCCATGACAAGGTTGCCATGGTTCATTGCCTGGGCGATGATGACGGCCATCAGACTGTCCGAATCGGCGACCTGTTTGGCGTAGCGTGGCTGCAGCGGCGTCAGCGCCGACAGGAACTGGCATTCCCCGTTCACAAAGCGGAACACGTCGGCGACGTCGCAGAATGACAATTGGTCGTAGAAACTGTCGGCCTGCTGCGCGCCATCATTGTCGGCCTTGGGGCGGCGCCATGTCAACGTCTTGGTCGCGCTGTCGTAATCGAGATGCTTCAGCTTCCCTTGGCGCAGCTCGCGGTTGAACGCCAGCCACTGCTCGCGCAGTTCGGCCGTCAGTGCGTCGAGCTGGGCCGCGATCGGCTGGCGCAGCCAGGGGATGTCCATCTGGCCGAGCACGCCCGCCGTCGCATCGAGAGAAACAAGCTCGGCGGTGAAGCAGCGGTGCTGCAGGCTGTCGTCGAGGTAGATTTCGCCCGACTTGAACCGTTTTCTGAGTTGGCGGTATAGCCAGAACTCGTAGCGATCGGCGTGCACGCTGATCGGCTTGCCTTCCGAGTTGTACGTCAGCAGATACGGGCGCAGGCGCTTTGGCAGAGTGGCGTCGGGGCACTCCGCCAAAGGGCGTTGCGACAGGCGTTGCTGCTTCGCGAACACGCCTTTCGCCCACGAGAGCGCCGCGAGCCATGGGTTGTCCGCCTCGACGCCGGTAAAATCGAGCGCAACGTAGAGCGGGCGCAGGTGGCGCCGGATACGCTCGGCCAGGTCATCGATGACCTGCCAGCGCAGGGCCAGCTTGCCCGCCGGCTTGACGCTCAAGCGCTGTGCTGCTGTCTGCAGCTCTTCCGGCGACATGATCTTGAACGCGCGTCGGCGCACATCGCCGAACGGCGTGGCGTCGGTCACCGTGTCGTCGACGTAGAGCAGCAGCAAGCGGCCGACTTGGGGCGTATCCCGCTGGCGCCGCACCTGCTCGGTAATGAAGTGCTGATTCGACCGGAGCTTGCTCTCGTCTTCGAGCTTTTTCATGTGATAGCCCAGGGCGTCGACGAGGTTGTCGGTGAGTTGCCGGTAGCGTCGCCAGGCGTAGCACAGCAGGTACAGATGGGTCTGGTCTGGCTTGAGACGACGCAAATCGTAGACGGTATAGAAATTCGCCAGGCTCGCGTAATAATGCAGATTCTGCTGCGAGATCGCGAGCCTGGGCAACAGCGCTTTGGCGATCCGATGCAGTGGTTCCAGCGTTGTCCGTTTCTCCCGTTCATGCGCCATCTGACGCCAGCCGAAATGCTTGGCATCCTGCTTGAGGGCGGCCAGCTCCGACAAAGTGTCGTCGCGCACCAGGAGTTGGGCCAACGCCTCCTTCGCCGTTGCATCCAGCACCTCGGCGAGCAGGGCCCCCAGGCGTGATCGCTCGGCCGACAACGCTTCGCTGATCAGCGTCTGCAAGGTCGTGTAACCCGGCCGGATGATCTTGTGTTCCTTCAGGTGGATGATCAACTCGGCGGCAATAAAGCCGGGCGTGACGTCGCGCCGTACAATATGTTCGACCTGTTGCGCGAGTTGTGGCAGGCAATCCGCCGTCCATGGTCGATAGCCGAACAACTCCGCAATCATGGTGCGCTGGGCGTAGTGCTCATGTTTGGTGATGGTCTGCGGCACGAACGCCTGCCCGCTGAAATAACGGGTCAGGACAAAGGTGCAGTCATCCTCCGCGTCGTCCCAGGTGAAGCGGAAGAAGGCGTGCTTGGCCTTGAAATAGCCAATCTGCAGGACGCAGTACGCTTGAGCATGCAAGCTTGGACGGCTGCAGGCGAGCGCCAGTTCCTGCTCGGACAGGCACAGGTAGTCCAATCGCTGTCGATCGTCGAAGTCGGGCAGGCCGTACAGGGCGAACTGCTCGGCGTCTGACAGGACGGCCAATCGTTCGCTCTTGCTTGTCATTTTTACGATGCGTCCTCCGCGCCGGGCCAGTTGATCCGTGCGAGCGTTTCGATCAGCGTGGTGCGCTTAACGCTAAAGTTACGGCACACGGCCGCCTTCGACATACCGCCGTTCAACGCGGCGACGACTGCCCCCAGCTTCTCGCCGGCGATAGCCTGCGGCCGCCCGCCGACCCGTCCACGCCGCTTTGCAGCAGCCAGTCCGGCGATCACGCGCTCTCGGGTCAAGGCGCGCTCGTACTGCGCAAGCGCGCCAAATACGTGAAACAGCAACTCTCCCGATGCCGTGCTTGTATCCATGCCTTCGGTGAGCGATCGGAAGGCGACCCGCCGTTCTCGCAGCGTGTTGACGATCTCAAGCAAATGAGATAACGAACGGCCGAGTCGGTCCAGCTTCCACACGACGAGGACATCACCAGGTTGAACGAATTCCAGCGTCTTGGCTAATCCAGGACGATCACCCTTGGCGCCGGACGCGTGATCCTCAAACAAGTGACGGGCATCGATGCCGATCGCGAGCAGCGCATCGCGTTGCAAGTCTGTGCTTTGTCGGTCCGAGTCCGACGAGACGCGCATGTATCCAACTAGCATAGGCGGAAAACTATTAAGTTGATGTTTCCGCATAGTAGCAGTTGGCGACATGATTTCCGCACCTTTTTAAGGCATTGCACTGGCGAATTCACTGGTCGCCGGCAGCCTGTCGCCAAACATGTGTTTCCCGATAGGCCAAAAGGGAGGTGACGGAAAAATCGGCGGTTTGGGCTTACACCCCCTCACGGCGGAATTGGTGGAGACCGTGCTGTCGCGCCAGCTCGACGACTTGGAACCGACGCTGGCGCGCCACGGCTACCGCCTCAAGGACATGACCGAGCAGTTCGACGCCAAGGCCGCTGAGATTCGCGCGATGTTCAGCAACCAGCTCGAACCGAAACGCACGGCCGAGATCCGCGATCGCATGCTGGCGGCGGGCTTGCCGATATGAGCCGGCATTTGCAAAGAGCGCGAGCCCGTGGACATGGAATGCGAGTCGGCGCCGTCGATTGCGAGCTCATTTGCAGATAATGTGAGCACGGGCCTACCGTCATTTGCAGTTAATTCGAGCTAAAATCGGCGTCGAATGCGAGCACGGACGGTTTGAAACGCGAGCCGCTACAATTAAGTCAACGTTCAAACTGAACCTGCCGTGTTCCACGAATCGGTAATTTGCGCCGGACTTGGTCGCATTTATGC
>JAIENA010000470.1 GCA_019751755.1 Burkholderiaceae bacterium
GGATCATGGGCCACTTCGTCGCATTCAAAAAACGCACGGCAGTCATGCGACTCACAAACGAGCATATATTGACAAAAAAGCATTTCTTCGAGCAGGTTATGCATCATTGTGCGGCCTTCAAAACGTGGAACAATCCTGCAGGGCCCGGCCATCCTGCCGGACCACCGAATCATTGGGATTCATTAACAAAGGTGGATAGTACGCCACGTTAGCCACGTTCACCAGATTGCTTTACCGGTCGATTGCTGCGGGCTCTTTTCAGCGGCGTAAACAAGATTTCACATGATGGAATTTAGGTGCCGATTCGCTCGTTGATATTTCTCAATCTACAGAAACCTCTCTCGCATTGTGAGATATGTTTGTAAGCCCTTCTTTTAATAGGGAAAAATCCCATTCTGTTTTACTTTCGAGGACCCGGATTCGACGAAGAATGGGGCTTATGATGAAGTGAATCATGTGCGATCCGCCGCAAGCGGTGCGCGCGAACACAACAGGTTTCTATTCACTACGTCTCTTCACTTTCTATTCAAGGAGTCTCACATGACGCTCGCTTCCGGCGATAACCGATCGATCCCTGCCATGCCAGGCTTTTCCCACCATGCAACGACCGGCCTCGACAATGTGGCGCTGGCCGGCTTTAGCCGACCGTTCAGCCGCGTTGGCATCATGGGTGCGAGCGAAGCCGGCATGGACATAGCCACCAGCCTGCTGGCGTCCGATATACCGGTCACGGTTTTTGATCTTGCACGGGAACCGCTCGATCTGGCTAGCGCGTCGATGCGGTCGACTTATCAGGACGCGGTCAGCGACGGTGACCTTACGTTGGCGCAGCGCGACCGGCGGGTGGGATTACTCGCCGCCACCATCAACCTGCATCACTTGAAAGACTGCGATGTGATCGTCGACGTTCTGTGCGCCAGCGGCACGGTCAAGGACGCCATACTGCGACGGCTCAATGAACTGGCCAAACCCGACGCGGTCCTGATCGCTTGCGTCAGCGTCAGCGACATCGACGCCAACGCCGACGTCAATCGAATCGCTGCCCTGATGCGGTTTCCCGGAAATGTGCTGGGTATGCGTCGCTCGAATGACGCCGGCATTGGACTGTGGCAGCTCGTGCCCGTCAAGGCAACGTCGGAACGCGCGTTGGCGACCGCATCCCGGTTCGTGCAAAACCTCGGCATGTCGCAGGTGGCCGCCATACCCACCGCTTGCTGAACGGCGGGTATGCATTGGCGGCGAGGCTTACCAGCATGCAAATTGAATCGGGGCTGGCAGCCTGAAGTTTAATCATGCTGTATGTGATGGCACCGAATAGTGGCCCCGCTGGGGCCACTATTCATTTACAACGCCGACGTCAAGGGCAGCCAAGACCGCGCTCACTGCGACCAAAACCTGCACAACGCTAGCCAAGCACCACAGGTGCAGGCCTCACCAGGCCGGGACCGGCGTGAGTGCGGCGGTGATCACCTTGTCCACAGCGCTTGCAAACGATGGATACTCATTAGTAATATTACTGTACTCATTGGTAGCATTTATTCCGCTACGGTAGTATTATTGCCTTACGGGTGTTAGTCTGAATGAATGACGCAGGCTATCCGCAGCACTACGCTTTCGATGAGTGCGCCCCAGTCAGTGCGCCGCACGTGCCGTTGCGAATGACCGGCGCCACGATTCGGCAGGTTGACGTACATCACCACCATCACCGCCATGACGGGCTGGCGAGGTTGCAGCCATGACCCTGCCCCGGCTCGGCAAGGCTTGGTCAGGCTTGACGTCCTGCTGTGCCCCGGTGCCGCTGGACACGGCATAACGCCCTACTTTTACCGTACAAGGAAACAGACCATGCTGGAACAGCAAGCGCCGCAGTACCGCCCCGATCACACCTCCGTCTCGGCCCGCATCCGCGCCCGGCTGATGCAGCGCGGCGTGCGTTTTCACGCCAATGACAATATTGCCGAGCACCTGGAACCCGGCGAGATGGCGCAACTGCTCGACGAGGTCAGCGAGCGCATGCACGGCGTGCTGGAAAGCCTGGTGATCGACACCACCAATGATCACAATTCACAGGACACCGCCCGCCGGGTGGCCAAGATGTATCTGCAAGAAGTGTTTGGCGGCCGTTACGAGGCGCCGCCGGCGGTCACCGAATTCCCCAACGTGGCCCAATTGAACGAGCTGATGATCATCGGCCCGATCACCGTGCGCAGCGCCTGTTCCCATCACCTGTGCCCGGTCATGGGCAAAGTCTGGATCGGCGTCATGCCGAACCAGCATTCGAACCTGATCGGCCTGTCCAAATATGCGCGCCTGGCGGGCTGGATCATGAGCCGCCCGCAAATTCAGGAGGAAGCGGTAATCCAGTTGGCCGAACTGTTGCAGGAAAAAGTGCGCCCCGACGGCCTGGCCGTGATCATGGAAGCCGACCATTTCTGCATGCAGTGGCGTGGCGTCAAGGATAACGACGCGCGCATGATCAACAGTGTCATGCGCGGCAGCTTCCTGACGGATGCCGCGCTGCGGCGCGAATTCCTGGCACTGATTAAACGCTAATTCCTACCGAAAGGAACTGTCATGCTCGTCCGTCTTTTGTATACCAGCCGCGCCGTTGACCACGCCGACAGTGGCGCCGTCAGCGCCATTTTGCAGCAATCGCGCCAGCATAATCCGCCTGCCGGCATTACCGGCGTGCTGTGCCACAGCGAACGCTTGTACCTGCAACTGCTCGAAGGTGGCCGCGAGCAGGTCAACCAATTGTATGCCCGCATCCTTGTCGACCGCCGCCACACGGCGGTGACGCTGTTGCATTACGAAGAAATCAACGAGCGCCGCTACGCCGGCTGGACCATGGGCCAGACCAACCTGGACAAGCTCAATCCCGGCACGCTGCTGCGTTACTCGGCACTGCCGGCGTTTGATCCGTATGCGCTGAGCGGGGCCAGTTCGCTGGCCCTCATTGATGAACTGATGGCTGCCGCCGCTGTACTCGGGCGCGTCTGAACACTGGCCAGCCGGCTGGCACGGTCAGCGCCGTCGCCAGCCCGGTGTTGCCATGTCAGGCCATCCGCCTTTGTTTTGACTTCCGATGGAATCGATATCATGCAACCGAAGGACCCGCTTCCGACCCTGTACTACGACGGCGCTTGCCCTGTCTGCACGCGCGAAGTGGCGATGTATCGCCGCCAGCACGGCGCAGAACAGGTATGCTGGATCGACGCGTCAACCTGTTCGGCGGAGCAGCTTGGCGATGACCTGACCCGCAGCGCCGCGCTGAGCCGGCTGCACCTGCGCCGCGCCGACGGCAGCCTGGTCAGCGGCGCCGCCGCCTTTACCACGCTATGGCAGTTGCTGCCGCGCTGGGCCTGGCTGGGCCGCTGGCTCGGCAGCGCACCGCTGCTGCGCGTGCTGGAGCCTGGCTACCGCCTGTTCCTGCGCTTGCGCCGCAGCTGGCGCCGCGCGCCATGATGGGCGGCGCGGCGCGGATGGCGGTGATCGGTGCCGGCAGCGCCGGCGCCAGTTGCGCGCGCTCGCCGCGCCGTGCCGGTGATGCGGTGCAGGCCGCGTTGCGACAGGCGCTGGCTGGCACCATCAGCGGCGCGGATCCGGCATGAGCCGCGATGCACCATCGGGCTTCAAAGGCAACAAGCAAGCACTGCCAAGCAAGCTGTGCCTGGTATGCGGACGCCCGATGACATGGCGCAAGTGCTGGGCCCGCAACTGGGATCAGGTTCTGTACTGTTCAA
Organism: Burkholderiaceae bacterium; assembly: GCA_019751755.1. GTDB lineage: Bacteria > Pseudomonadota > Gammaproteobacteria > Burkholderiales > Burkholderiaceae_D > Rugamonas. The sequence continues at coordinate 3,744 of JAIENA010000470.1, forward strand.
CCGCTTGCCGCCGGGCCCGTCCCGGCAAGCGCTCGGCCTGACGCCTGTTTACCGTGCCGACCGCGCCGGCGCAAGGCGATGACGGCCGATGGCAAGCCGACCGGCCCCCATGCCAGCGCTCAAGCCGCCATCGGCACCGGTTCGGCCACGCGCGCATACACCTGACCATTGAACAGCGGGCGCGCCGTGCGCACAATGCCGGCGCTGGCGACACCGCCGTTGCCGTCCGACTGCACGGTCGCGGCAATCTTGCCGGCCGGGTGTTCGATCACCACTTCCGTTCCACCCGGGCCGGCCTTGTCATCCAGCCGCACCAACGACGCCGCCACAGTGCCGGGGATGCAGCAGGCTGCCGCCACGCAGGTGGCGCCGGTGGCCGCGTGCGCCGCATGGCAATTCCAGGGTACAAAATAACGGGAACTGATGCCGCCGCCAAAGCGCGGCGCACCCAGTAGCGCCACCTTCGGCAACACCTTGCCAGCGACGTCGCCCATCCCCATCAGCCGCGCCGCCCGCAGCCGCAACTGTTCGATCCGCGCCAGCAGCACCGCATCGGCGTCCAATTCCGCCTTGCTTTCGTGGCCAGTCTTGCCCACCGAGGTGGCGGCCATCAGCACCATCGGCGTGGTGAAATCGATGCACGTGAGCGGTACGCCGTCCACCACGTCCAGCGCGCGGCCGGTGGGCAGCAGCGCGCCGGTCTTGGCGCCGGCCGCATCCAGGAAATTCAATTGCACGCCGGCGCCGGTACCCGGCACGCCGTCGACCGCCACGTCGCCTTCATACGTGACTTGGCCGTCCGGGGTCTGTACCACGGCTTCCATGACCTTGCCCGTATTGATGTTATAAATGCGCACCCGCGTCACGTCGCCGTCAGGCTTCACCAGGCCGCGCTCGATGGCAAATGGCGCCACGCCGGACAGCATGTTGCCGCAATTCGGGCCCGTATCGACCGTGTTTTCCGTCAGCGACACTTGCGCAAACAGATAGTCGACATCAATCCCGGCGCGTGCCGACGGATTGACGATGACGGCCTTGCTGGTCAACGTGTTGCCGCCGCCTATGCCGTCGATCTGGCGCGCATCCGGCGACCCCATGATGGCCAGTAGCCACTGGTCGCGGGCGGCCGGCTCTGATGGCAGGTCGGATGCGAGGAAAAACGGTCCCTTCGAGGTGCCGCCGCGCATCAGCATACAAGGAATGGGAACCAGCATAATTGCTCCTCTGTGTGGTGTAGATGAGCGCATGGTAGTGAGGCCCGAACTGCCTGTGAATTGCATTATTTGCGTCAATTAATGCATGCAACACATTAATAAAATTGATGCACAGAACACATTAATTGCAAGATATTTTGCAATTTACAAATAAGTGGCGTGGCTCGACACTCTGCCCGACACCGCATCCGGCGGATGCAATGACCATAGACCAAAAGGAGATCACCTTGAAAATACCGACCAACCCGCACCCGACGCCGCGCCATATACCGATTTACCGGTCGCTCTACTTCCAGGTCTTGGTGGGCGTGATGCTCGGCATTGTTGTCGGACATTTCTGGCCCGCACAAGGCGCCGCGCTGAAACCGCTGGGCGACGCCTTCGTACGACTGGTGAAAATGATGATTGCCCCGATTGTGTTCTGCACCATCGCACTGGGCATTGCCAACATGAATGACATGAAACAGGTCGGCAAGACCATGGCCAAGGCCATGGGACTGTTCTACGCGCTGACCCTGATTGCCTTGCTGACCGGCCTGGCCGCCGTCATGCTGATCCAGCCAGGCGTGGGCATGAACGTCAACCCGGCCTTGCTCGATAGCGGCGTGGCCGCCAAGTACATGAAGTCGGGGGCGCCGTCCGGCTTCGTGGAATTCATGATGCACATCATCCCGCATACCTTCTTTGGCGCCTTTGCCGACGGCGAAGTGCTGCCCGTGCTGTTGCTGGCGATACTGGTCGGTTTTGGCATCGCCCGCTGCGGCCAAGAGGGCAAGACCGCGCACACAGCCATCGAATCGTTTTCGCATGTGCTGTTCAACGTCTTCGGTTTCCTCATGAAACTGGCGCCGCTGGCGGCCTTTGGCGCCATGGCGTTCACCGTCGGCAAATACGGCATCAAGTCCATCAGTTCACTGGGCCTGCTGATCGGCACCTTCTATACCGCGTGCCTGCTGTTCATTGTGGTCGTCATCGGCACACTGGCGCGACTGCACGGTTTCAGCCTGATCAAGCTGCTGCGCTATTTCCGTGAAGAATTGGTCGTAGTATTAGGCACGTCGTCCACCGAACCGGTGCTGCCGCGCATGCTGATGAAGCTGGAAAAGCTCGGTTGCCACAAAAGCGTGTCCGGCCTGGTTCTGCCGCTGGGCTACTCCTTCAACCTGGACGGCACGGCGATTTATCTGACCCTGGCCAGCGTCTTCATTGCCCAGGCCTGCAACATCCACCTGGAACTGACGCAAATCCTCTCCTTGCTGGCGGTGATGCTGATCAGTTCGAAGGGCGCCGCCGGCGTCACCGGTAGTGGCTTCGTCGCGCTGGTTGCCACCTTGACGGTCATGCCGGAAATCCCGGTGGCTGGCGTGGCGCTGATCGTCGGGATTGACCGTTTCATGTCGGAAGCGCGCGCCTTGACCAGCCTGATCAGCAATGCCGTGGCATCCGTCGTGGTCTCGCTGTGGGAAGGCGCCTGCGACCGCGACACACTGCAGCGCGAACTGGCACAAGGCTTTAACGGCAGCGCAGCGGCGCCAGCCCCAGTGGTAGCGTCGAACGTGGCAACTCACATGCCGCCTGAGGCGGCACTGCAAGCGGCCGGCTAGGCGCCCAGCCTGGCCGCAGCGGCAACGCCCGCCGGTGCGCCGGCCAGGCGCCCCACCACGGCGCCGCCTGGTCAGCGCACCGCGTCACTGCTTTGCTGCCACATCGCGCGCACCTGCTCATACAGCTTGCGCGCCGCTGGCGGCAATTCGCGGCCGCGGCGCCGCACCAGTCCGACGGCCCGTTCGATGGCCGGCTCCACCAGCGGCACCATGGCCAACGTGGCATGCTCGCCCTGCGGCATCGACAGGCGCGGCACCACCGCCACGCCCAGGCCCGCCTCCACCAGACCGAGCAAGGTTGACACGTGTTTCGCTTCGAAACACCAACCCAGCCGCAAGTCCGAATTGGCCAGCGCCAGGTCGACCAGCAAGCGATTGCCGGAACTTTTATCGACCGTCATGAAATCATAATTCGCCAACTCCGCCCAGCGAACCTGCTTGGCATGCGCCAGCGGGTGTGAGCGGTGACACGCGACAACAAACGGTTCTTTCAGAATGGTTTCAAACGCAATTTCCGGCTCCTGGGTGCCGATGAAATTAATGCCGAAATCCGCTTCGCCGCGCGCCACGCTTTCCAGCGCCGCATTGGCGCTGTCGTCAATGATGCGTACGCGGATACGCGGATGCTGGGCGCGGAAATCGCGCAGCACCTTGGGCAGAAAATAATACACGGCCGACGGCACGCACGCGATCACCACCTCCCCCTGCTGTGATGCGGCCACCCCCTGCATGCTCAGCAGCGAATCTTCCAGGTCATCGAGCAGGCTGCGCGCCTTGCGCGAAAAGTCGCGCCCCACGGCCGTCAGGCTGACGCTGCGCGTGGTCCGCTCAAACAGCCTGACGCCGAGCGCCGTCTCCAGTTTTTCCACGCGCCGGCTCAAGGCCGGCTGCGACAAATGGATGGCGTCGGCCGCCGCACGGAAACTGTTCAATTCCGCCACCGCAACAAAGGCGCGCAAGTCCGCCAAGTCAAAATTCATGCTCATAACGCATTAATCCTAAGGAAATTTGCAATTCTCAAATCAATACCATAACGCGAAACTGTCTTCATTCGCAAGCAACTGACCTGAGGAATGACCATGAACCTGCAAGACTGGACCGGACGGCAGGAAGTCCGCACCGACCTGCTCAGCCCTACCCCGTATGCCGCGCTGGCAGCCACGCTGGACCGCGATCCAGCCCTGCCAGCAGCAGGAACGGTGTTGCCACCGCTATGGCACTGGCTGTATTTCCTGCCGCGACAGCGCCACTCGGAACTGGGCCACGACGGCCATGCCCGGCGTGGCGGCTTCCTGCCACCGGTACCGCTGCCGCGCCGCATGTGGGCCGGTGGCCGCTTCAGCTTTGCCCGCCCGCTGCGCATCGGCGAGACGGTGGAACGCACCTCCACCATCGAACGGGTCGACCAAAAAACCGGGCGCAGCGGTGCACTGGTGTTCGTCACGGTACGCCACGAATTACGCAGCCACGGCGAGCTGGCGCTGACCGAACACCACGATATCGTCTACCGCAACGCGCCCGATGCCAGCGCGCCCGCCACCGCGCCGCAGCCGCAGCCGCAGCCGGCAGCTGCCAGCGCGCAATGGGAACGCAAGGTCACACCGGATGATGTGCTGCTGTTCCGCTATTCCGCGCTGACCTTCAATGGCCACCGTATTCACTACGACCGCGCCTACGCGACGGGCACGGAAGGCTATCCGGGCCTGGTGGTCCACGGCCCGCTGATCGCCACGCTGCTGCTCGATTTGCTGCGCGAGGCCCGCCCTGACGCGCGGGTAGCCACCTTTGCATTCCGCGCGCTGCGCCCCACTTTCGACCTGGAACCGTTTTATCTGTGCGGCGCGACGCGCGCCGATGGCGCCATCCACCTGTGGGCGCGCGACCAACACGGCCACCTGGCCATGGACGCCTGCGCCACCCTGGAGGTCGCGCCATGAGGCCACTGGAAGGCATCACCGTGGTCACGCTGGAGCACGCCATCGCCGCGCCGTTCGCCACCCGCCAACTGGCCGACCTGGGGGCGCGCGTCATCAAGATCGAACGCCCCGGCGTGGGCGACTTTGCCCGCGGCTACGACGAACGGGTGCGTGGCCTGGCGTCGCACTTCGTGTGGACCAACCGCTCCAAGGAAAGCTTAACGCTGGACCTCAAGCATCCGGCCGCGCAGTCCATCCTGCAATGCCTGGTGCTGGAACAGGCCGACGTGGTGGTGCAAAACCTGGCGCCGGGCGCGGCTGCCCGCCTCGGCCTGTCGTATGCGGCGCTGTCAGCGGCGCGGCCCGACTTGATTGTCTGCGACATTTCCGGCTATGGCGGCGACGGCCCGTACCGCGACAAGAAAGCCTATGACTTGCTGATCCAGAGCGAATCCGGTTTTTTGTCCGTGACCGGCACGCCTGATGAGCCATCGAAGGCCGGGCCGTCGATCGCCGACATTGCCGCCGGCATGTACGCCTACAGCAATATCCTGGCGGCGCTGCTGCAGCAAAGCCGCACCGGACAAGGCCGCCACATCGACATCTCGATGCTGGAAGCCCTGGTGGAATGGAACAGTTACCCGCTGTATTACGCCTTCGACGGCGCTGCGCCACCGCCCCGCACCGGCGCCAGCCACGCGACGATCTACCCGTATGGTCCGTTTCCGGCCGGCGACGGCAAGACCGTCATGCTGGGCCTGCAAAACGAGCGCGAATGGATGCAGTTCTGCACCCATGTGCTGCTGGCGCCGGACCTGGCCAGCGCGCCGCGCTTCGCCGGCAATGCCCGCCGCAACGCGGCACGCGCCGAACTGCACGCGCTGATCGTCGCCGCCTTCGCGCCACTGACAGCGGCGCAAGTGCAGGAACGGCTGGAGCGGGCCGGTATCGCCAATGCCAATGTCAACACGATGCATGACGTCTGGGCCCATCCGCAGCTGCAGGCGCGGGGCCGCTGGAGTGCCTGCGAGACGCCAGCCGGCAGCGTGCCGACGCTGTTGCCGCCGGGCGCCTCGCCCAGCGCGCCACCGCGCATGGACCCGGTGCCGGCGCTGGGACAGCATACCGATGCGATCCTGACGCAACTGGGCTTGAAGGCGGACGATATCGCGGCGCTGCGCGCCGGAGGTGCGCTATGACGACCGCGATCGACCGCAGCTACCTGTTCGTGCCCGCCGACCGGCCGGAGCGCTACCGCAAAGCGCTGGCCAGCGGCGCGGACGTCGTCATCGTCGACCTGGAAGACGCCGTCGCGGCCGGCGCCAAGGCCGCCGCGCGCGCCGCACTGCTGGACTGGGCGGCGCTCGAACCGGCGCTGGCGGCCCGGCTGTGGGTTCGGATCAATGACGAGTCGACGCCATGGCACGCGGCGGACCTGGCGCTGCTGCGTACGCTGCAGCCAGCCGGCGCCATGCTGCCCAAGGCGGAAAGCGCGGCCCAAGTGGCGGCCCTGGCAGCGGTGCTGCCGCCACAAGCCGGCCTGATTGCGCTGATTGAAACGGCGCGTGGCATACAGAACGTCGACACGGTCGCCAGCGCCGGCCGTGTCACGCGCCTGGCGTTCGGCACACTCGACTATGCGCTCGACCTGCAGTTGCCGGATGCCGCCGACTTGACGCCATCATCGGACCCGTGGTCCAGCCAGCATGACTGGCGTGGCCTGGCCTACCCGGCCAGCCGCATCGCCATTGCATCGCGGCTGGCCGGCCTGCCGCCGCCGATCGCCGGCGTCACCGCCGCGATTGGCGATAGCGCCGCACTGCTGGCTGACTTTAGCCTGGCGCGCGCCTGCGGCTGCAGCGCCAAGCTGTGCATCCACCCGACGCAAGTGGCCACTGTACACCAGGCCTTGGCGCCAACGCCGGAGCAGTTGACCTGGGCGCGGCGCGTGCTGGCCGTACTGGAAGCTGGCGACGGCGGCGCGGCGCGTGTCGATGGCCGCATGGTGGACCGCCCGCTGCTGCTCAAGGCACGCGCCCTGCTAGCGCACCACGCACCGCCCCCGCCATCCCCAAAACAGGAGACTACCGCATGAGTACCACCATCATTGACTCGACCATTTTCGGCGACATCTTCAGCACTGGCGCCATGCGCGCGGTCTGGTCCGACCGCAACCGCACTGCCAAATACGTGCAGATCGAAGCGGCGCTGGCGCGCGTGCAGGGTCGTCTGGGCATCATTCCGCGCGAAGCCGCCGATGAAATCGAGCGCCACTGCGATATCGAACAAATCGACATGGCGCAACTGGCGCAGCAAACGCGCCGAATCGGTTACCCCATCCTTGGCGTGGTGTCACAAATCAATGCGCTATGCCGCGACCGGCTGGGTGAATATTGCCACTGGGGCGCCACCACCCAAGACATCACGGATACCGCCACCGTGCTGCAATTGCGCGAAGCGCTCGATCTGGTGGGCGCCGAACTCGATGGCGTGGCCAGTGCACTGGCGGTATTGGCGGCGCGCCACCGCGACACGCCGATGATCGGCCGCAGCAACCTGCAGCAGGCCGTGCCGATTACGTTTGGCTACAAGATGGCGGGCCTGCTCAGCGCCGTGGAGCGCCACCGCGAACGGCTGGCGCAATTGCGCCCGCGCGTGCTGGTGGGGGAATTCGCGGGCGCATCGGGCACGTTGGCCTCACTCGGCGACGGCGGCCTGCCAACCCAGGCCGGCCTGATGGCGGAGCTGGGCCTCGGCCAGCCGGATATCGCGTGGCATACAATCCGCGACAACATTGCCGAGGTGGGTTGCTTCCTGGGCCTGGTCAGCGCCACGCTGGGCAAGCTGGCCACCGATGTCAAACTCATGATGCAGACCGAAGTGGGCGAGGTGTATGAACCGTTTGCCCCCGGACGCGGCTCCAGCAGCACCATGCCGCAAAAACGCAATCCGATTTCCTGCTGCTATATCCATGCCAACATCAGCGTCGTGCGCCAGCACGTGGCCGCATTGCTCGATGCCAACGTGGCCGACCATGAACGCTCCACCGGCCCGTGGGAAATTGAATGGATCGTGCTGCCGGAAATCTTTTGCCTGACGGCCGGTGCGCTGGCGCAGTCGCGCTTCGTACTGGAAGGGCTGGAAGTCGATGCGCGACGCATGCGTGCCAATCTCGACATGACGCAGGGTCTGGTGGCATCGGAGGCCGTCATGATGGGCCTGGGCCCCTATCTGGGACGCGAATACGCACACGATCTGGTGTATGACCTGTGCCGCGCGGCGCTGCAGCAAGGTCGTCCGCTGCTGGACTTGCTGGCCGAAAACCCCGAAATCACCGCGCACCTGGACCACGCGGCACTGGCACAACTGTGCAACCCGGCCAACTACCTGGGCCTGTCCGGCCTGATGGTGGACCGTGTGCTGCAGGCACGAACCGCATAACCCCGTTTCCTTCACCGGCCCGCCTGGCGGGCCTCACCTAGACCTATAAGAGACACCCATGAACCAATCACTGATCGCTGTCGCCCTGGCGGCCCTTTGCCCATGTGCCGCCCTGGCGCAATCAAATCTCGCCATCTATGGCGTGGTGGACGCCGGCCTGGTGCGCGAAAGCGGCGGCCCATCCGGCAGCGTGACCAACCTCAGCAGCGGCATGGCGTCCGGCTCACGCATCGGCGTCAAGGGCAAGGAAGACCTGGGCGGTGGACTGGCCGCCACCTTTGTGCTGGAAAACGGCTTCAACACCGACACCGGCACAGCCGGGCAAGGCGGGCTGCTGTTTGGCCGCCAGGCATTTGTCGGCCTGCAAGGCAACTTCGGCGCTATCACGCTGGGGCGCCAGTACACCCCCTATTACAAAGCGCTGCGCGACGTCGGCGATCCGTTTGGCGCGGTCAGCCTGGCTGGCCGCGCCGGTAATCTGATGGCCACCAATACCCGCACCGACAACCTGGTGGAATACGTGACACCGTCCCGCTCAGGATTTAGGGCCGACCTCGCCTACGGCGCCGGTGAAACCGCCGGCAATCTGGCAAAAAACCGCACGCTGGGCGCAACGTTGGCGTATCAACAGGGACCGCTCAACGTGCAGTTGGCGCACCACCGGCTGGACAATGCCACCGCCACCGACCGTAGCCGCAATACGCTGCTGGCCGCCAACTACAACTTCGGCCACCTCATCGCACAGGGCGCGGTGGCGGTGAACCGGGGTGGCGGCACGGCTGACAGCCGCGACATGGTGATCGGCGTCACTGTCCCGCTGTATACCGGCAAACTGCTGGCATCGCATGTCCGCCATGACGACCGCACAGCGGCCGGCAAGGATGCCAGCCAATGGGGCATCGGCTACAACTACCCGCTGTCGAAACGCTCCGATATCTACAGCGCCTACGCCCGCATCCACAACCACAAGGGCGCCGTCTATACGGTGGGCAATGCGACCGACAAGGGTAGCGGCAATAGCGCGTTCGATCTGGGCCTGCGTCACACGTTCTAACACCGGCCGCGCAGCCAGGCCATCACGCTGGGCGGAACCACATCTGCGCACTGCGGATGCCCGTGTTCCGCCCAACTGAGCAGATTCGATCAGATCAAATAAGCCAAGGTATTACTGGAATAAAAATGAAGTGGTTCAGAAATTTAAAAGTTGCCTATAAATTATTGCTCTCTTTTTCAATCGCACTCAGCCTGAGTTTGCTGATTGGCATTTTCGGCATCTACCAAACCGCTGTCATCAACCAGGCGGCGACCAACGTATTGAGCGATACATTACCCAGCATCCGTTACGCGCTGCTGATGAAGGCGACGTTAAACCGTATGCGGGTGTCGGAATTGCAGCATCTGCTGTCGACGGAAACATCCGACTTCGATTACTACGAAAAGAGCATGGCCACCCGCGCCAAAGAATTCACCGCCCATGCCGAAGACTATCGTCGTGTCAGAAATAATCCTGAAGAACAAAGGATCATCGCGGCACTTGAATCATCGTTCAGCACTTACCAGGACAATAATATAAAAATCATGGCCTTGTCGCGCCATGGTCAGCATGAACAAGCACGGGCACTGATCCGAGGAGAATCGGTCAAGATATTTCGTGCAGTCAATGACGCTGTCGACCAGCTGGTCGATCGCAGCAAAGTCGAAAGCGATTTAGCACAGCAGCGCAACAATCAGGTGCACGCCTCGTCGCGCAACGGCATTATTGGCATCCTGCTGCTGGCATTGGTGGTCAATACAGCCCTGGCCTTATGGATCGCGCGGCAGATTAGTCAGCCCATGCAGTATGCGGTCAACCTCGCGCAACGGGCTGCCAGCGGCGACCTGACCTCGACGATCGAGGTCACGTCCGCCGATGAAATCGGGGATTTACTGCAGGCGATGGACACCATGAATGCAAGGTTGCAAGAGATGATAGGGCAAATACATCGCGGCACGGAAACCCTGCATCACGCGTCACAGGAAATTGCGGCCGGCAATCTCGACCTCTCCGCCAGAACTGAAGACCAGGCCGCCTCGCTCGAGCAGACCGCATCGGCCATGGAGCAATTAACGTCGACCGTCAAACTGAATGCCGATTATGCGCAGCAAGCCAATGGACTCGCCCTCTCCGCCACGGAAGTAGCGGATCGGGGTGGCAAAGTGGTTGACGAAGTAATTGCCACCATGAGCGCGATCAATCAATCGTCCCATAAGATCGTCGACATCATCAGTGTCATTGATGGCATTGCCTTCCAGACCAATATTCTGGCCCTCAATGCCGCCGTGGAAGCCGCCCGCGCCGGCGAACAAGGGCGTGGCTTTGCGGTCGTTGCCAGCGAGGTCCGCAATTTAGCGCAACGCAGCGCTGCCGCCGCCAGGGAAATCAAGGACTTGATCAATGATTCGGTCACCCGCGTCGGCGCTGGCAGCAAGCTGGTGGATTTGGCCGGCCATACGATGATCGAAGTGAATCAAAGCATCCGCCAAGTCAGTACCATCGTCAACGATATTAGTGCGGCAACCAAAGAACAAAGTATCGGAATCGAAGAAATCAATATCGCCATCATTAAGATGGATAACGTTACCCAACAAAATGCCGCGCTGGTGGAACAATCGGCGGCGGCGGCACAGGCGATGCAGGAATTAGCCGTGCAGTTGGCGGCCAGCGTCAATGCCTTCAAATTAAAACGCACGGCTCTGCCGCTCAATCAGCCACGCCTGTTGACATGATGGCCGGTCGTGACGGTGTACACCCTGCTGGCTTTATCACGGCCTGTCCTTGCGTCAAACCGAATTGCAAATTGAGCCGAATTGCCATGCGTTTGCCGAACCACGGCATTTCATGGCAACATGTGGCTCCGCTGACTTGCAAAATCACCAATGTTTGACAAATTACTGGGCGTGCTCGATAGCGCGCGCCGCGCATTTGGCTCGGAACAAACGCTGATCCGTGATGGTCTGCGTGGTCTGGACCTGATTGCCAAGGATCTGACCGCCCGTGCGGTCGATTTCGTCGCCGGCGTCGGTGATCCCGCCGTGCTGCTGGAGTTGGCACAGCATGGCGGCGCGGCCGGCATCCTGCTCGGACGACCCGGCCACATGGGCTGGAGCTTCCACGGCAACGCCGACGCCAACCACGCCGCAGGCAGAGCCAGCAGCGCCGCGCGGCATGGGCTGTATCGTCTGGTCGTCAATGATGAACAACATGTCACCATGCTGGTACGCCTCGGCAAAGTCCTGGAAGCCGCGGATCAGCGCCAGTTGCTGAACCACACCGGTACCTTTGCGCCGGACTGGCTGCAATACCTGCTCAACGACGCGCTGTGGGGCAGCTATCCCAACCACGAGACGGATCGCAAAGACGAGGAACGTCCGGCGTGGGACATCCGGCTGGTGGCCGCTCTGCTGGCCGCCGACGGCTTCCCGCAAGCGATGCTGCTGCCGATCCTGTTCGAGCGGCGCGAGATGGACAACTACTTCCAGGAGCGCGTATTCCGCCGCCTGCTGGCCAGCGGGGCGCTCGACGACTACATGCTGACCCATATTGCCGACGTGGAGGCGGCCGCCAAGGTCTTGTCCGCCGTTGGACGCAACCTGCTGGTCAACCGCATTGGCGGCAATCCACAGTTGGTGGCCGCCTTCGGCCCCTTGCTGGTGAAACTGGCCGTCGGTGACAGTAAAGTCGTGCGCGCCAGCGCGGCCCGGTTTATCGACGGCATGGACCATGCGCAAGCCAATGGGCACCTCGCCGCGCTGCTGTCGGGCGGCCAGACGGAAGAACGCAGCAACGCCATCGACTTGCTGGCCCGTACCCAGGGTGAGCGTGCGATACCGGTGTTGGCGGCGGCGCTGAAAACAGAGTCCAGCAAGCCGGTACAACAAACCATCCGAAACGCCATCGCCCGCTTGCAGGCCGCCGAAGAGGCCAGCGACGCAGCCTTGCCTGAACCACCGCCGCTGCCGCCCGAACCGCAGCAAGTGCTGGGCGACGACGTGTTGGATGTGCTGCTGAAAAATCGCGACGAGTTGCTCGAGCGCTTGCGCAAAGGGGCCGAAGCGGAAATCGAGTCCAACCGCAGCGCCAGCTACAAATACCGCTTTCAGCAAGAGGCGTATGCGCGCTATCGCCGTCTCGATGCCTCCCAGCTGCGCGCCGCCATCAAGGCGCTGAACGGCCTTGGCGGCAAACCCGGCAATGACGCCCTCGGCGATCCGGAGGTGAGCCGGACGCTGGCCGCATCGGGTCGGGTGGAAGCGCGTGCTGATTTCGGCCTGCTGCAGGTGCTGCGCTGGATCGCCGCGCAAGGCTCCGGCAGCTACTGGGGCGTGTGGAACCATCCCCACTTCCAAACCTGGCTGGGCAAGCAGGATCCTGCCAACGTCGACCTGCGCCAGGTGGTGACACTGATGAAACAATGCGGTGGAGATGCGGAATCCATCTATCGCTGCGCGTTGCGGGATCCGTCCCCCTATGCCCAGCTTCCACAGCATACCTTGCCTGCCGAGCGGGTCTGGCCGCTGTTTGCCGCGCGTCCCGACCTGATCGATGAAGGTTTGGGCATGGCCGCCACCTCCGGTGAGCAATACAGTGCGCCGCAACTGGGCGGCACGCTGTCCGTGTTGGCCACGTTTCCGGTGATTCCCGCGCGCTGGATGCCGCGCCTGATGGAATTGGCGCTGGGTGACGGCAAGACCCACCGCGCCGCCGCCCAGCAAGTACTATCACGCGTGCCCGGGATCGGCAAGCTGGTATGCGACGCGCTGGCATCGAACAAACAAGAACTGCGCATCGAGGCGGCACGCTGGCTGGTATCGCTGGATTACCGTGCCGGTATTCCGGCGCTGCGCACCGCGCTGGACAAGGAAAGCCGTGAAACCGCCAGCGCCGCAATCATGACCGCGCTGGAACAGTTAGGTGAGGACATCTCCCCGTATCTGTCGCCGGCCACACTGCTGGCGCAGGCGCAAAAAGGCCTGAAAGGCAAAGCGCCGGCCAGCATGGCGTGGCTGAACCTGGACGCGGCACCCGCCTGCCACTGGCGCGACGGCACACCGGTGCAGCCGGACATCATCCGCTGGTGGGTCATCCTGGCCTGCAAGCTCAAAGAGCCGGCCGGTAACGCATTGCTGGAACGCTATCTCGGCCTGCTGGCGCAGCCTGGCCGGGCCGCCCTGGGCGGATGGCTGCTGCATCAGTTCATCGCGCGCGACACGCTGCACCCCTCACTGGAGGAAGGCATCGCCTGGGCGCAGGCCAATGCGAGTCAGCGCTACCAGCAATACCAGGACTGGGCACGGCGCCATCCCGACTACTACGCGGCGCAAGGAAAACTGACGCCGGAACAAGTATTCGAGGAAGTCAAACGCGAGAAGATGGCCATCTACCTGGGCAGCGCCATCAGCGACAAAGGATTGCTGGCATTGGTCTCCGGCCTGCCCGGACATGAACTGGTCGGCGCGGTCCAGGGGTATATGCGCGACCATTACCAGCGCCGCGCGCAGATCGAAGCACTGCTGGAAGCGGCTTGCGTCTCGAACGACGCCAGCGTGATCCAGTTCACACTGGGCATCGCGCGCCGCTACCGCACTGCCTCGGTACAGGAGAAAGCCCGCGTCCTGGTGCAACGCATCGCCGAGCGCAATGGCTGGACCCCGGATCAACTGGCCGACCGCACGGTGCCGACCGGCGGCCTGGACGACAGCGGCCGCCTGACATTGCACTACGGACGGCGCCTGTACACGGTGACGCTGGACGCCGCGCTCAAGCCGGTGCTGCGCAATGAGGACGGGAAAATTGTCAGCGCCCTGCCCGCGCCGCGCCAGGACGATGTGGCGGAATCGGTCAAGGAAGCCAAACAACAGCTCACAGCCTGCAAAAAGGAAGTGAAGCAGGCCGTGGAGATGCAAGCGAGCCGCCTGTATGAGGCGATGTGCGCCGGTCGCCTGTGGCCACTGCCGGAATGGCGCAGCTATCTGCAACAGCATCCGATTGTCGGCCGCCTGGTGCAGCAACTGGTATGGCAAGCGCTGGATGCCGACGGCAACGCCTTAGGCTTGTTCCGCCCGACCGAGGATGGCAGCCTGATTGATGTGCATGATGATGAGGTGGCGCTTGACGCACAATCGCTGCTGCGCGTTGCCCACGGCGCCTTGCTGGAAGACGGCGATGCCAGCGCCTGGCTGGCGCACTTCAAGGATTACAAATTGACGCCGCTGTTCGCGCAGATGACGCGCAAGCTGCCAGCGCAACGCGGCGGTGACAGTATTACGGACCGGCTGGGCTGGATCAGCGACGCGTTCACGCTGCGCGGCAGTTTTAACAAGCGCGGCTATCAGCGCGCCGCCGCCGAAGACGGCGGCGTGTTCTACGAGTACAGCAAGCCATTCGCCAGCGCCGGACTGACCGTGGTCATCGCGTTTTCCGGCAACGCGCTGCCGGAGGAAAACCTGCCCGCCGCGCTGAAATCCCTGTCCTTCCGCAGGATGGATGGACAGCGCTACCATCACCGCACGCTTGCCCTCGACCAGGTTCCGCCGGTGCTGTTGGCCGAGGCCTATGGCGATTACCTGGCCGTGGCGGCCACCTGCAGCGGCCATGACCCCGAGTGGGAAAAGAAAATGCCTTGGTAAGGACCCGCATGACGACACAGCAAACCCCGAACATCTTGCGCAGCAGCGCCGAACTGCGCTACCAGGAGGAACTGCAACGGCTGCAGGAAAGCGACCACGCCAGGCGTCCGGAAGGATGGCGGTTGTCGCCGCGCGCCGTGCGCAGTTTCATCCTCGGTGACGATGGCTTGGGCGTGCGCCGCAAATTCTATGGCGACGATCCGCTGGTGGAGCGCGCCATCGTGACGCTGATGGGCCATCAGGGACTGATGCTGGTGGGCGAGCCTGGCACGGCGAAATCCCTGCTGTCCGAGTTGCTGAGCGCCGCCATCAGCGGCGACTCGGCACTGACCATCCAGGGCACCGCCGGCACCACCGAAGACCACATCAAGTATTCGTGGAACTACGCGCTGCTGTTGGCGGAGGGACCGAGCCAACGCGCGATGGTGCCATCGCCGCTGTACCAGGCCATGGTGTCAGGGAAGATCGTGCGTTTCGAGGAAATCACGCGCTGCCCGCCGGAGATCCAGGATGTGATGATCTCCCTGATGTCTGACAAGCAGATCATGGTGCCGGAACTGGGCGACCAGGCGAGAGTACACGCCAACCGTGGCTTCAACGTGATCGCCACCGCCAACTTGCGTGATCGCGGCGTACACGAAATGTCGTCGGCCCTGAAACGCCGCTTCAATTTCGAAACCGTGAAGCCGATCCGCGATCATGCCTTTGAGGTGGAACTGGTGATGCAACAGGTACAACGCGACCTGGTTGGCGCGGATGCCAGCGTGCGCATTGAGCGCGACATCGTCGCGCTGCTGGTCACCACCTTCCAGGAACTGCGGGCCGGGCAAACCCGCGAAGGCACGGCGATCAAGACGCCGGACACGGTCATGTCCACCGCCGAGGCGGTCAACGTGACCTACGCGGCGGCGCTGGAAGCGGCGTATCTGGGCGACGGCCGCCTGACACCGCGCGAAATCGCCAACCAGTTGCAAGGCGTGGTCTTGAAGGACAATGCCGACGACCAAAAACGGGTGCAACATTATTTTGATACGGTGGTGCGCGAGCGCGCCCGCCATGACGACAACTGGAAGGCGTTTCGCGACGCCGCGCGCAGCCTGTGGCCATAGAACTGGCGATACAGGACGGCTTGCGCAAACTGGCGGCAAACGGCTGTTACTTTGCCCCGGTCCGCCACCACAGCCCGGCCTGCGCGCTGGCGCTGCGCAGCTTGATCCGCGAGGTGCGGCCGGCGGTCGTCCTGATCGAAGGACCGGACGACTTTGACGCGCTGATCCCGCTGCTGCTGGACCCGGCCACCCAACCACCCGTCGCCGTGCTGTCGCAAGCAAGGCAAGCCGCGCAGGAGGATGCGCCGCTGTCCGGGGTGCGCTCGGCGTTCTACCCGTTCTGCGACTACAGCCCGGAGTGGGTGGCACTGCACGAAGGCCACGCGGTCGGCGCGCAACTGGCGTTTATTGACAGGCCATGGGGCTGCACTGCCGATGACGAGCCGGGCCTGGACGCGTCGGAGCAACTGCGCAGCCTGATCTCCGAGCGGCACCTGGCCCACAGCGCCTACTTGCAGGCACTGGCCGCGCGCAGCGGCTGCCGCGACCAGGACGAACTGTGGGACCATTTGTTTGAGCTGCGCGACGCTGACAGCCTGCGCGACTGGCGACGCCTGTTCGCCGACATTTTCGCCTACTGCGCCATGGCGCGCGGCAGTTATGAAACTGCCGTGCTGGAAGCTGATGGCAGCCTGCCGCGCGAGCGCCATATGGCGGCGCACCTGCGCGCCTGGCGGACCCGGACCGAAGGCCCAATGGTGGTCGTCACCGGCGGCTTTCATACCATCGCGCTGCAGCAGATGCTCGAACACGACGCGCCGCATGCGGCCCAGGCCAGCAGCCAAGCGGTGGGCAACTGGCTGATACGCTACAGCTTTGACCGGCTCGACGCCTTGAACGGCTACGCCGCCGGCATGCCCGCGCCGGCGTATTACCAGGCTGTGTGGGACAGCGCGAAAGCGACCGGGCACGGACCGGCGCTGCACGATGTCGCCGCCGATATCCTGACGCGACTGGCGCGCCAGACGCGTGAACTGGGACTGGCGGACCAGCTATCAACCGCCGACGCGCGGGCGGCATTATTGCAAGCGATGCGGCTGGCCGACC
This sequence comes from Burkholderiaceae bacterium, assembly GCA_019751755.1. Taxonomy (GTDB): domain Bacteria; phylum Pseudomonadota; class Gammaproteobacteria; order Burkholderiales; family Burkholderiaceae_D; genus Rugamonas. The sequence goes on from JAIENA010000470.1 coordinate 20,741, forward strand.
TGCGCGGCCATGCCGGGCCGGGCCGGCAGGATCTGCTGGACGCGGTGCGCTCCTGCTTCATCAAGGGCGCCATCGACGACGGCACCCGTGGCCTGGATGCCGACATCCGCCGCTACTTGCGTGGCAGCCGGTTGGGCGACATTCCGCCATCGGCCGGTTCGCCGCCGCTGCTGGAACATGCCCGCCGCCTGGCCCAGCAAATGCGCGTGCGGCTGGACGACAGCCAGCCACGCACTGTGCGGCTCGACCTCTACCGCAAGCAAAGGCACCGCGCGCGCAGCCGCTTCCTGCATTTGATGGCCTATCTCGATACCGGCCTGGCGCAATGGCAGTCCGGCCCCGACTTTGTCGGCGGCTGCTCACTGGACCTGCTGATCGAAGAGTGGCGCGTGGCGTGGAACCCGATGGTGGAAGCACGCCTGATCGACCTCGCCGCCCAGGGCGCCACCTTGTCCGCCGTTGCCATGGCGCGCTTGCGCGAGCAACAAACCCAACTGCTGACACAAGGACAGGGCCGCTCGGCAGGGCAAGCGGCCAGCCTGTTGACGCGCGCTTGCCTGATTGGCTTGCACCAGCAATTACCGGCGCTGATGGCGTTGATCTCGTCACTGCTGGACGACGATGGCAAGGCTGCCTCCGTGGTCGACTGCGGCCACAAGCTGCTGCAGCTATGGCGTGGCCGCGAACCGCTTGGTTTGCAGGATCACCCGTCATTGCGCCAACTGCTGCTGCAAGCCTGGCGCACCGCCCTGTATCTGGCGCCGCAGCTGGCGCACGTCAAGCAGGAAGAAGAAGCCGGCGCCATTCAAAGCCTGTTGTCGATGCGCACCTTGCAGCGCGCCCTGGGGCAGCCGGGTGACGGCGACGGGCATCATGCACTGTGGCGCAGACAGTTGCAATCGCTCGCCAGCACGCCGCAAACGCCCGGTGTCAGTGCGGCCGCCGCCGCCATCCTGTTCATCGATGGCGATTGGGACGTCACGCAACTGGCGGCGCTGCTGGAAGCCGGCTTTGGCCCCGGCGCCCTCCCCGCCGACGCCGTGCGCGCATTGCAGGGCGTGATGGCGGCGGCGCCCGAACTGCTGCTGACGCAAGCGCGCCTGCGCGCCAGCGTCAATGCCATCCTGTCCGGATGGGATGAGCACACCTTCGTGTCCTTCCTGCCGGATCTGCGGCAAGCCTTCGCGGCCCTCAAACCACGGGAAACGGCCGAGTTGGCGGAAGCACTGACTGGCGCGGGGCCGGACAATGCGCTGGCGACGGTGCACTACGACGCGACCGAAACCGATCTGTTGGCGGGCGCCGCGTTGCAGGCCGCGCTGGCCGAGCAGCTGGCACGCGATGGCCTGGGCGGCTGGCTGGGCATAGCGGGAGCACTCCATGGCTGACCAGGAAATGCTGCGCCGCTGGCGACTGGTGCTGGGCCGCTACGCCGCCCCATCGCTCGACCATGCGACGATGACTGAGCGCGACCGCCTGCTGGATCAGTCGCTCGACTACTTGTACAGCCGCGAGTACGAAGGCCGCGGCATGCTGCGCGGGCCGGCAGGCAGTGGCGGTTCGCTCGACAGCAGTGTCATTACCGCGATCGACTGGCTGCAGCGCACCCGCAAGCTGTTCCCGCAAGAGGTGTTCGAGCGCATCCAGCACCACGCGGTGGACCGGTATCACATGGCCGATCTGCTGCAAGACCCTGCTGTGCTGCGTTCACTGGAACCAAATCAGGCGCTGGCCCGTACCCTGCTCGGCCTGCGGGGCCGCCTCAGCGCGGAAGTGAAGGACGCGGTGCAAGACATCATCCGCAAGGTGGTGGACGACATCAACCGGCGCCTGCGGCCGCAGTTCGTCACTGCGCTGGTGGGCCGCCGCAACCGTTTCCGCCGCTCGCAGATACCGAGCGCCCAGAACTTCGATCCGCGCGCCACCATCGCCGCCAACTTGCGGCATTTTGATACGGCAAGTAAGCGGCTGGTCATCGAACGGCCGATCTTCAACGCGCGCGTCAAACGCACGCTGCCGTGGGATGTGATCCTGTGCGTGGACCAAAGCGGCTCCATGCTCGATTCCGTGATGTACAGCGCGGTGGTGGCCGGCATCCTGTCGAGCCTGCCCACCGTCAACGTGCGGCTGGTGGTGTTCGACACCAGCGTGGTCGACCTGAGCCACATGGCGGCTGATCCGGTGCAGGTCCTGCTGACGGTGCAGCTGGGCGGTGGGACCGATATTGGCCGCGCGCTGCAATATTGCGAAACGCTGGTCCGGACGCCGCACCGCACCGTGGTGGCGCTGATCAGCGACTTCGAGGAGGGTGCGTTGCCCGGCCCGTTGCTGGCCAGCGTGCAGCGCCTGTCGGAAGCCCGCGTAAAAACGCTGGGGCTGGCGGCGCTGGACGAACGCGCCCAGCCGGTCTATGACCGCGCCATGGCGCAAAAACTGGCCGGGCGTGGCATGGAGATCGCCGCGCTGACACCCTCGCATTTTGCCGAGTGGCTGGCCGAAGTGATGGGATAGCGCATGGACCAGGATTGGCTGCGGATGTACCGCAACTTCGATGACGACGCACTGGCGGCACTGGCCAGCACCGGCCTGCTGCGCCGTGCCGCCAAGGATGTCGAGGCGGGCAAAGTCGCGTGGCAGTCGCCCCCCGACAGCAAGCAGGCCATGTTGTTTGCCGACGGCCAACTGGTGACGCTCAGCCCGGGCGGTCCGGCCAACGCCCGTTGCGATTGTCCGGCACCCGGCATCTGCAAGCATATTCTGGCGGCCACGCTGTGGCTGCGGGCAGCCGCCGATGCCACGCGCACCGGCGAGACCAGCGACACCGACACCGTGGACGTGCTGGCGGAAATCATGCAACTGGAACCGGCACTGCTCTTCAAGGCCGCCGGCATCGCCGCGACCCGCAAGGCGGCGGCGCTGTTGACGCAGGCCGATACCGCGGTCATCAGCACAACGCCAACGTCGCTGTCGATACAATTGCCGCAACTGGACGCGCAGTGCCATTACATCGCCGGCGCCGGTTATGCGGGCATCGTGTCAGAAGCGCCGGCCGCTTCGCGCGCAGCGCTTCATTTGCTGGCGATCCTTGCGGTGTGGCGCCGCCATGGTCTTGCATTCGTCTGGCCGCAGGCTCTTTCCGCTGCCGATACGGCCGCCCAGGACGGCCTGTCCAGCGACGAACGCCAGTTTCTTGCGCGCCTGCGCGCGCAGTTGCTGGAGATCTGTCACAACGGCTGGGCGCATGTCAACCAGGTCCTCCCGGCCCAACTGCGCGTGATGGCCATGTCGGCGCGGATCGAGTCATTCCCGCGCCTGGCGGGCATGCTGCGCACCTTGGCTGGCACCACCGATTTACTGTCACGGCGCGACCTGAACACCGATGAACGTCAAGCCATTCGGCTGGCCGCACGCATCCTGGCCTTGTCGCATGCGCTGGACGGGGCGCATGGCGAACTGCTACGTGACCTGCGCGGCAGTAGTCGGCGCGATTTCAGCGGCAATGCAGCGCTGGAACTGCTGCCGCTGGGCGCACACTGGTGGGAACAGCATGGCGGTGCGCGTGGCCTGACGATAGCGTTCTGGGCCCCCACCGGCCAGTGCATCGTACAAGCCTCGCTGGCGCGGCGCGATGGCGCCGACCGGGGATTCAACCGCCAGTTAGCATGGAGCAGCAGTACGCTGTGGCAAGGCGCCGGTGCGGCAAGTACCTTGGCCGACGTCACGCTGTCGCTGCAACAGGTGCGCCTCTCGGAAGATGACCGCATCAGTCTGAGCGAAGACACCATCGCCAGCAGGCAGCCACCGTGGCACGCTGATGACGGGCGCTGGCAAAGCGCCGGCCATGACGATTGGAACAGGTTGGCGCACGCCATCCGCCAAGGCACGGGCCTGCGCGGCGAAGCCGTCAACTGCGTGCTGCTCAGGCCAAGCGGGTTCGATCAGCCGGTGTTGGACGAGGTACGCCAGCTTTTCAGCTGGACGCTGCGCGATGTTCAGGGCAATCCGCTGACGTTGTCCCTGTCGTGCCGTCCGGAGCACCATCCGCGCATCCACCATATCGAGGCGTGGATCGAACAGCGCGCGGCCATCAAAGGCGTGCTGGCCCGACTGGACCGCACGCTGCACGGCGGGCGACTGGAGCCACTGACCCTGCTGCTTGAACAGAACGGCCTGCTGCGCGCCATTTCGCTGGACTACGAAGCACCACCCACCCGCACCAAACTATCCCTGCTGCAGCGCATCTCGGGCTTGTTAAAGACCAGCCCGGTCAGCCCGCCCGCCGCGCCCGTGGCGCCAGTGGCACCACACAGCGGCTGGCTGGAGCAGCTGCAGCGCATCCTGGAAAACCAGGCGCTCAGTGGCCGCCTGCATAGGATGGATGAAGACCAGCGCAGCCTCGACGCCATACACCGCTTCTTGCGCGCCAGTGGTATCGATCTGGTGGCCGATGCGTTGCGGCGCTACCTCGACCGGCCCGATGCGGCACAGGCGATGGTGCTGCTTTATCTGTGCCAGGTGTGCGCGGAAGTCAATCAATTCACGCCCGCATCGCGGCCGGCAGCGACGACGCCACACCGTTGCTGACGAAAGCCAAAGTAGCCCATCATTCAGCCCAGTCCGAATTGTTTTCTCAAGCTCGCATCGACCGGTGCCGCCGGCAGGAAACGGCGCAAACGGCTCAGCAGCGTTGCTTGGCCGGGAGGCATTTTTCGCATGTGCCACTTGCCCAGTGCCGCTTCCACAATGGTCGCTGCCACACTGTGCGGAGCGGGGGCATTGTTAATGTCACGCGCCACTGCGGCAGCCACAGCCGCACGTTCGCGGTCATAAGCAGCCAGCGGCGCTTTTGATACGGGAGAATTGGCTTCCAGACTGGTCTTGGCATAAGCCGGCGCCACCAGCGAAACATGGATGCCGAACTGCCGCACTTCATGATCCAGCGATTCCGATAGCCCCTCAATCGCATGCTTCGATGCCGAATACAATCCCATGTAAGGCGCGGGAAGAAAGCCCAGCACGGAGCTGACGTTGACGATGCGCCCGGAGCGCTGTTGCCGCATCTGCGGCAGCACGGCCTGAATGGCGCGCATAACGCCAAACAGATTGGTCTCGAACAGCAACTGTGCTTCGGCGATACTGGTTTCTTCCACTGAACCGGTCATATTCACCCCGGCATTATTAACAAGCACATCAATACGGCCGGCGCGACCGCAGATCTCCGCGACGACACGCTGCACCGAATCGCTGTCGCGCACATCCATTTCCAACAGCGTGATACCAGGCAATGGCACGGCGCTGGCGAGATTGCGCACGGTACCGAACACCACACACCCGCGCCCGGCGAATTGCTCGGCGGTGACGCGGCCAATACCGGATGAGACGCCGGTTACCAACACAACCTTTGAGGTCGACATAACAGTTCCTTCCGCTTTTAATTTTTTGGCTGTGATGCGGACATCCGCACCACGACCTTGCCTTTCGCCCGGCCTTGCTCTAGATACGCCAGACCCTCTTTTGCCTGCTCAAACGAAAATACCTGGTCAATCACTGGCCGGATTCGTTCAGCCGCGAGCAAAGCACCGATCTCGGCGAGCTGACCGCCATCCGGGCGCATAAACAGGAAGGAATAGTCCGCGTCGTGCTGCCTGGCGCGCCGGATGATCTTGGCGCTGAGCAGGCCAAAAATGGTCTTCATAATGAAGTTCATGCCGCGTGCGCGGGCAAAAGCGGCATCCGGCGGCCCAATCAGTGAGACCACCTTACTACCCGGTTTCAAGATCGCCAGCGATTTTTCCAGCGCATCACCGCGCAGCGTCCCGAGGATCGCATCGTAGTCATGCAGGATCTGCTCGACATCATCTTTTTTATAGTCCACCACCTGATCCGCACCGAGTGCGCGCACCAGCGCGACATTGCCGCTGCTGGTGGTGGTCCCGACAGTCGCCCCAAAGTGCTTCGCCAACTGGATCGCGAACGTGCCGATGCCGCCGGCGCCGGCCGGTATGAACACTTTTTGACCGGGCGTCAATTGCAATCGCTCCTGCAGCGCTTGCCACGACGTCAGCCCAACCATCGGAATGGAGGCCGCCTGGACAAAGTCCAGATTGGCCGGCTTGTGCGCCGCGGCCGATTCGGGCACCACCGCGAACTCGGCCAGGCTACCGCTGGGCAGATCAAAGATGCTGGCAAAGACCGCGTCGCCCGGTTTGAAGCGGGTCACCCTGCTTCCTGTTTCCACCACGACGCCGGCCAGGTCGCTGCCCACCACGTGCGGCAACTGGATCGGCATGATCGGCTTGAACATGCCCTTGGGGATCATGTAGTCAATCGGATTAAGGCCCGCCGCGTGCACCTGCACCAGCATTTCATCTGGCTTGATCGCTGGTCTTGGCAGTTCGGCAAACGCAAGCTTGTCGGGCCCGCCGTAACCTTTCAGGATAAGTGCTTTCATTATGTATTTCCTTCTTCTGTGGATGCGACCTGCAACAACGCCGCTGCAAGCGCCACTTCTATCGCCACTGCGATCAGGATGCCGGCAGTGACGTGGCCGACCATCAACTCAACGATTCCCAGTGCCGCCAGTATCAGACAGGCCAGCGCCAACGCCAGGAAAAGCAGCGCGGTCACCGTCGCCACATGGCGGAAGCTGATCTTCATGCCAGCAGTCGCGGTGCGACCTTGCCGGTATTCGTGCTGGAAAACAGGGCCGCACGCGCCGCTTCAAAATCTTCGATCAGGCCAGCCTCGGCCACCGACGGCAACGTAATCCTTTCGCCCCGGTCCAGCGCAATCAGTGCGGCATCGACCATGGCGTCGGTCGCCATCACCGCATCCGGGTCAAGCGAAGCCAATGGCACACCGGAGCGATCCCATACTTCGGTGGCGGTGGCAGCCGGCAGCACGACCTGCACCTTGACGGCGGTTTGCGCCAACTCCTGCTGCAAACCACGGCTGAAACTCAGTACGAACGCCTTGGTGCCGCTGTAGACAGCGCTGATCGGCAAGGTATGCAACGCCAGTGCCGACGACAGGTTGATAATCAGCCCTTCGTTGCGCGCTTTCATGCCAGGCAGCACCGCATGGGTCAGGCGTGTCAACGCGCTGATATTGAGCGCTATCTGCGCCGTTGTGTCGTGCAGGGCAGCGCCAGCGAGCGGCGCCAGACGGGCGATGCCGGCATTGTTGACCAGCACGCTGATGTTCGGGTCATTGGCCAGCACATGGGCCACCGCGGACTGCCCCTGCTCGGTCGCCAAGTCGGCGACCAACGGCGTCGCCTGCACATCATATTTGGCTGTAATCTCAGCGGCCAGCGCTTGCAGGCGCTCGCCGCGACGCGCCACCAACAACAAGTCGTAGCCACGCTGGCCCAAGCGTTCGGCATACACCGCGCCAATGCCCGATGAGGCACCTGTGATGACCGCTGTTTTACGGATAGTGACCGACATACTGACTCCTTACACAAAATATGATGATCATCATATTCCAAGTTAAAAAAAACAGCCGGTGCGATTACCCGGCTGCAGGGCAAAACTGTTTCAGGGTGGCGCTGCGCAACGCTTCCGATAATGCGGAATCATCCACCGCGCGCGCAATCATGGTGGTGCCGATCAGGGCACAGAGCAGTGCCATGGCCTGCTCATGCGCTTTCGGCTGTCCCCAGTCGGGTAACTGACGCGCAATTAAATCGACCATCTCCTTGATGTGCGCGGTGACGGCATGTCGTACCTCAGCGCTCTGTCTTGGCATTTCTGAGCCCAGTGCCGTTAACGGACATCCCGTCTCAATCGCACTCAGGTGTTCAGGCGACAAGTATGCCTGCATCATTGCTTGCAGCCCCTGCCCGGGCGGCGCCGATGCGACCACGCTGGACGCCAGCGCCGCCGAATCGGCGAGCGCCTTACTGCCGGCTTCGGCAAGCAACGCGTCGCGCGACGCGAAGTGGGCATAGAAGCCGCCGTGCGTGAGGCCGGCTTCCTTCATAATGTCGGCCACGCCGGTGCCGTCATAACCGCTTCGGCGAATCGCGCGCGCCGCTACCTCAACGATGCGATCGTGTGAGATTTCCTTACGGCTCTTGACAGTAGCTTGGGTAAATTTCTTCTGCATGACGGCCATCATATATTATTTTTTATTGGGCTGCAGGCTTGAATAGTGCGGCGGCGTTTACAACTCCAACGTCAGCGCATCGCCCCGCGCCCGGGACACGCAGATGCACAGCTGATCGCCGGCCGCCCGCTCGTCCGCGCTTAAACATTGGTCACGATGCTCCGGTTCGCCGGCCAGGCAGGCGACGGCGCAGGTCCGGCAATCGCCGGTGCGGCACGACGCGGGTGCCGCCACGCCGGCCCGCTCCACCGCGTCCAGGATGCTGATGCCGGGCGCCACCTGCAGCGTCAGTTGGCTGCGCGCCAGCGTGACGGTAATGGCGCGGTCGCCGCGCCGCTGCGCTGCCGGCGCAAAGCGCTCGACACGCAGTGCCAGGCCGCGCGCCTGCGCCGCCGCGCTCACCTGCGCAATCAAGCGCTCCGGCCCGCACGCGTAGACCACGGTTTCCGGCGCGGCCCGTGCGATCAGGGCGGCGACGTCCATCCGGCCGCCTTGCGCCGACACATGGCGCGTCAGGTTGGCGGGAACATCGGCCAATTCGGCCTCGGCCTGACTGCGCGCCGCCGCATGCAGTTCAAACGACCGCCCTTGCGCATGCAACGCCAGCGCCATGGCGCGCAACGGCGTGATGCCGATACCGGCGGCCAGCAACAGCGCCGGACGGTCATCGTCATGCAGTGAAAAATGATTGCGCGGCAATGCGACATGCAATTCCAGGCCAAGCGACCATTGCGCATGGATCGCGATCGACGCGCCGCGCCCCTGGTCTTCGCGCTGCACCGCGATTTCGCAGGCGTCCGGGTGACCGGCCACCGGCATCAGCGAATAGTGGCGCATCACGTGCTGGCCATCATCGAGCCGCACCGGCACTTCGAGGTGCGCGCCCGGTGACGCCTGTGCCGGCAACGCACTGCCGTCGGCGGTGGCCAGTTGATAGACCCGCACCCGGGGCGACACTTGCCGCATGGCGCGCAGCACCAGGTGCAGCGGCCCATCGCCCTGCGCCACTTGCGGGCCACGGGCGCTGGCGGCCAGCGCCGACTGCAACTGGCCGACCTGCTCGCGCAACCCCGCCATCGCCTTGTCCACGCTGGCGCGTGGATACCGCTGGGTGATGTGCTGCGGGCAATTCCAGTCAAATCCTTCAATGCCAATCAGGTAGGCGCGCTCCGGCACCCCGTAGCCCGGGACCGCCAACCGCCGCACCAGTTCCGGGTCCGCCGCGCGCTCGACAATGCGCACCCGTCCCATCAGCTTGAGGCGGCGCTTGGCCACCCAATCCATCAGGATCAAGGCGATGCGCCCGTCATGCGCCAGGTTGCCCAGGCTGATGAACTGGCGGTTGCCCGACAAGTCGGCAAAGCCGATGGTGTGCGCGTCCAGCACGCGCAAAAAGCCGGCCGGGCCGCCGCGATGCTGCACATAAGGCCAGCCGGTCTCACTCACCGTGGCTTGAAAAAAATGATCCGCCGCTTCAATAAAGCCGGCTTCCTGCTGGCCTAGTCCGGTCCACGCATGGGCGAACGCGGCATATTGGGCGCGGCTGCCGTGCTGTTCCTGCAAGGCGCAAACGGCCGGGGTAAAGGCGAGGTCGAAATAGGCATGGTGCATGATCTGGCTCCGGTCAGGTAATGAACCACAGTGTGAAGCAAGACCGACGTGCAGAGAATTCCTGCTGGCGGCAATTCATTATTCCAGTAAATAGAATAATGAATTGCACCAGGAGCCCATTCTGATTCATCGGCAGCTGCAATAGACTGGGCACCAGTGCAGCACAGTGCTGCCCCATTCAACCCTTACCAAGGACTATCATGAAAGCAGCAATTGTCGTTTTATCCGATCCAAAACACGGCGGCGAAGAAGCCCTGGGCCGCGTCTTTAACGCCCTGGCGGCAGCCTACGACTTTGCCCAGCGCAATGTGCCGGTGTCGATTTACTTCCAGGGCGCGGGCACGCGCTGGCCGGTCGAACTGGAGAAGCTGGAGCATCCAGTCAATGGCCTGTTTGTCGCCGTGCAGCAGCACGTGGTGGGCGTGTCCTGCGGCTGCGCCGATGTCTTTGGCGCCCGCGCCGATGCGGAAAAGAGCGGCTTTAAAGTCATCACCGATAACAGCATTCCTGGCACGTCCGGCCTGCCTAGCCTGGGCCAGCTGACGCTGGACGGCTATACGGTACTGACCTTCTAAGCGGGGAAGCGCCATGGACACCCCACCACGTCCGCCGTTGCCACCCTTTACGCGGGACACGGCAAGGGCCAAGGTGCGCGCCGCGGAAGACGGCTGGAACAGCCGCGATCCGCAGCGCATGGCCCTGGCCTACACGGTCGATACCCAATGGCGCAACCGCGCCGAATTCCCCCGGGGCCGTGAAGCCGTCACCGCGCTGCTGGAACGCAAATGGCGGCGTGAGCGCGATTACCGCCTAATCAAAGAGTTGTGGATCCACGAAGGCAACCGCATCGCCGTACGCTTCGCCTACGAGTGGCACGACGACGCCGGCAACTGGTTCCGTTCCTATGGCAACGAGAATTGGGAATTCGACGCCGACGGTTACATGGCGGTACGCCACGCCAGCATCAATGACATGCCGATCAGCGCGGCGGAACGCAAATTCCACTGGCCGCTGGGGCGGCGCCCGGATGACCATCCGGGTCTGTCGGAGCTGGGCTTGTAGGCCACCGCGCCGGGGCGGCTCAAGTGGTATGCCCCGAAGTGCTTTATTGACAGGCAATCAATTGCAGCGCATGGGAAAATAGGCTCCTCCATACTTCGCCCACCAGGACTATGCCAACCTACGTCAATCAAACCGTGATCACGGAACTCTGCGCGCTCGAGGGACTGTTCGACGCCCCCGGCGCGGCATCGATGTCCAAGGAAGTTTCCTATGTCCATACGCATTACCGTGCACTCATCGAAGCATCGCCATTTGTCGTGCTGGCAACCTGCGGCCGCGAGGGCCTGGACGCTTCGCCGCGTGGCGACGCGCCCGGTTTCGTTGTCGTCGAAGATGATACAACGCTGCTGATGCCAGAACGGCGCGGCAATAATCGTATCGATAGTCTGCGCAATATCGTCGAAGACCCCCGCGTGGCGCTGCTGTTCCTGATTCCCGGGCATGGGGAAACCTTGCGCGTCAACGGCCGCGCCAGCATCGTCATTGCGCCGGAGTTGCAAGCGCGCTTCGCGGTGGATGGCAAGCCGCCGCGCTGCGTGCTGGTCATCAAGGTCGACGCCGTTTTCTTCCAATGCGCGCGCGCCATCCTGCGCTCGCGTCTGTGGGACGGCGGGACCAGCCAGCGTGAATCCCGCCTGCCAACCGCCGGCACCATACTGGCGTCGATCAGCGGCAACACCATTGATGGGGAAAAGTACGATCAGGAATTACCGGAACGCCAGCGCAACAGTAAGCGTCTTAGCAATGCCGTATTGACAGACTGATAGATAAACGGATGTGTATAGCGGCGCTGGGAGGCGCCGCTT
>JAIENA010000018.1 GCA_019751755.1 Burkholderiaceae bacterium
GCGGCCCGCGCCAGCGGCCCGGCCCGCTTCGCGCCAGGTACGACAGCGCCAAGCGCTGCCGCGCCCGCTACGGCGGCGCCAGCGACTGCGGCGCCGGCCACCGCACAAACAGTTGCCAATCAAGTTTCCACACCAGGCGTGGCCACCGCCGCGCCAACCGCAGCGGTGGTGACGCCAGCGGACGGCGCCGCTCAGGCCTACGCGGCAACGGCTGCGCCACGTGGCAGCGCCACCATGGCCGTGCCACCCGGCACTGCCGCACCACTCAGCGTGGCGTCCGCCGTGGCACCGGGTGCTTCGGCGGCGACAGTGGCGCCGGTGTCGGTCGCCACTGCGGCGCCATCGGCACGCCCGTCAATGGGTCCGGCGTTGTCCAGCGCGCCATCGGCGCCACCAACGACGGCGCCGTTCACGACCGCCGGCGCCACTGCCGCTGCGGCCCCGAGGCCGACCGCCGGCAACAGTCAGCCGACAGGTACAATCGCGCCAGCCACCGCCGCGCCGACGGCGATGGCCGGCAACAGCCAGAGCGCCGGTACGATAGCGCCGGCCACCGCCGCACCGATGGTAATGGCCGACAATGGCAAGGTCGCAACTACGATGGCACCCGCCACTGCCGCGCCGCTCAATGGCACGCAGGGCACGCAGGGCACGCGTGCCACCGCCGCCCCGGCCAGCACTGCCAGTACGGCGGCGCCATCAGCTGCACCGGTGACCACGTTCGCCACGCTGGCAGGCATGCAAGCGAGCACGGCGGCGCCAGCCACCGCCGCGCCGACCACTGCGGCAGTCGCGGCAGCGGCGACGAGCCCGTCGGTCGCACCCGGCACAGCCGCCCCAAGCGCCGCCACACCGGACAGCACCAAGGCCATCGCCAATGCCGCCGTCGGCACCAGCGCCGGCACGCAGCAAAACACCGCGACACCGGCCTTTACCACCGCCACGGCGGCTCCGGCCGCTGCCCCGGCATTCGTGCCAGGCACGGCGGCGCCGCTGCGCGCCGGTGGCACGGCCACGCCGTCCGCGTCACCATCGCGTTCGGCTGCGGCGGCACAGGCTGCAGCAAACACCGTCGCGGACGCCAACACCTCTTCAGTGACGACGATGGTCACCGCGCGTTCCGCCTCGAATGCCGCCACGAACGCCGCCAACAACGCGGGCACGCCGACCCAGGCTGCCGTCCTGGGCTTCGGGGGCGCGGACACCACGCCGACCACGGCGCCATCGTCCGAAACCGATGCCTGGCTGGCCGACGCTGATGCCGTGCCGCAACCGGTACAGCAAGCGGCCGACCAGATGCTGGCGCGCCGGGGCATGGGCATGCCGCGCCCGGAAACCACATTCAGCGGCGCCGCCCTGGCCGCAGCGGCCGCCCCCGGCGCCGGCACCGCGGTGCTGGCGACCAACGGCGACAGCGGCGCCACCCCGTCCAGCTTCACATCGCTACACCAGTTGAACCTGGGTGGCGCCATCGGCGCGGCCCAGCAGCAAGGCCAGCCTGCCAATGTGCTGAAATTGTCGGGCGAACCGGAACAGTGGCAGCAGCCGCTGCGCGCCGCGTTGGGCGACCGCCTGCAACTACAACTGCAGCGCGGCAGCGATCAAGCCGTCATCACGCTGGACCCGCCCAACATGGGTCGCGTCGAAATCGCCATCCGGCACTCGCAAGGTTCGCTGCAAGTGGCCATTACCGCCAATAACTCCGAAGTCTTGCGCCAACTGAACACCATCAGCGACAGCGTGCGCCAGGATCTGTCACAACGCAATTTCACTGATGTCACCGTGACGGTGGCCTCGGCCTCGCGCGGCGGCGCCGGTCAGAACATGGCCGACGGCGGCGGCAACGCCCGCCAGCAGCAAGGCCGCGAACAAGAACAACGCAACCCGGGCCGCGCCCTGTCGGAAGGCGACACCGCGTCCTCAACTTTTGCAATGAATCGGGAGTAAGTCGGCAACTGGATTGCGGCAGGCCTTCAGACCTGTCGAACTGAACAAGATTTGGAAGGGGCTTGCAGCCCACCCAAGTCGCTACGCGAAACCCCGGCCTTCGGCCGGGGTATTCCCTGCGCTCCGGCCTGAAGGCCGGAGTTTCAAACGGAGTCGGATTTAGATGAATAAAAAACTGGTGATTGCAGTGGTGGCGGTCATGCTGCTGGGCGGAGGTGTCGCCGGCGGCACGTGGTGGTACCTGAGCAAGAAGGCGCCGGCTGCGGAACACGGTAAGGAAGCCAAGCATGAGGAAGCCAAGCCGGCCAATACCGAGCCGCCCAAGTACATCACCGTGGAAAAGGTGATCGTCATGCTGCGGCGCAGTGAAGGTGAAAGCGTGACGCACTACCTGTCGGCGGATCTGGTGGTCGCCACCACCGCCAAGCAGGAAAAGGAGTGCAAGGAACATTTGCCGTTGCTGCGCAGCGTCGCCGTCAAGGCCTTGTCGGCGCTGCCGATGGCGAAAGCCTCCACCATGTCAATTGACCAGTTCTCGGAAGAATTGAACAAGGCATTCGAAGAAACCTACGCCAGGGATAAGCGGGAAAAACCGTTCAGTGAAGTCATGATCGGCAAACTGATTGTGGAATAAAGCCAAAACATGGGTGGGACAGGCATGGGCTATATAGAGCAATACCCTGACGCATATGCCGAAAGCTATGGCGACGCGGGCAGCACGCCGGTCACGCACAGCGTGGCGGACGAGCAAAAGCACCTGCTGTCCTATGCGCCGCTGGTCAAGCGCATCGTACGCCAGCTCAATTCGCAAATTGCCGGCGCGATCGATCGCGACGATATGGAGCAGATCGGGCTGATGGGCTTGCTGGAAGCGCTACGCCGTTACGGCGAACCGGACGCGGCTTTTGGCAGCTATGCCAGCCTGCGCGTGCGCGGCGCCATCCTCGATGAATTGCGCCGCCAGGACTGGCGTCCGCGCGCGGTGCGCCAGCACAGCCACAAGCTGCGCGACGCGGTGCGGGAACTGACGCGCAAGCTGGGCCATGAACCCGATGAGCGGGAAATCATTTCGCATTTAAAACTGACGCCCGAGGAATACCAGGCGTACCAGCTCGACGAGAGTGCCGAATTGCTGGCCAGCTTCGATGAAGTACTGCAAGACACGATGGGCGGCGGAGAAAGTACGCCGGGCCCGGAAGAACAGTTGATTGTGCGGCGCAGCCTGGCGCAGGCCCTGACCAGCCTGGACGAACGGGAACAGCGCGTGGTGCAAATGTATTACGAGTTCGAGTTGAGCTACAAGGAAATCGCCGCCGTGCTGGATTTAACGGATGCGCGCGTGTGCCAGCTGAACAAGGCGGCATTGAACAAGATGAAAGCGGTACTGCAGAGTGCCTGATCCGCTGCGCTGGCGCATGCTGGAAATGTAAGTTAATAAGCAGAAAGGCGTTCTACTATGCAAATCTTATTAGGCATCATGATCGTGCTGGGCAGCGTGTTTGGCGGCTTCTTCATGATGGGCGGCTCCTTCCACCAGATCTGGCAACCGATTGAACTGATCGTGATTGCGGGCGCTGGCATTGGCGCCCTGATTATCGGCAATCCAAAGCATGTCCTGTCGGAAATGGGCAAGCAATTGCAAAAGGTCGTTAAACGTAAGAAATATGACTCGGAATTCCAGCGCCAGTTGCTGTTGCTGATGTATGAGTTGCTGCAACTGGCGGGCGGCGGCCTGAAAGCGCTCGATGCGCACGTCGAGGCGCCGAAAGATTCGCCGCTGTTCCAGCGTTACCCGCAGATTCTGGAAGAACCCAAACTGTTGGCCTTTATCGTTGACAACTTCCGCCTGATGGCGATGGGCAAAATCAACGCGCACGAACTGGAAGGCGTGCTGGAACAGGAACTGGAAGCGATTCACGAAGAAATGAACCAGCCGGCCAAGTCGATCGGCAAGATCGGCGAGGCGATGCCGGGCTTCGGCATTCTGGCAGCCGTGCTGGGGATCGTGATCACCATGAGCACCGTGTCGGAAGGCGCCACCTCCGGCGAAATCGCCGAACACGTGGGCGCGGCGATGGTCGGTACCTTCATCGGTATTTTCCTGTGCTACGGCTTGCTGGACCCGATCGCCAACGTGATGAAGCAACTGGTCAACCAGGAAGCGTCCAACAAGGAATGCGTCAAGGTGGTGCTGGTGACCCACGTGGCCGGTAAACCGCCGCTGCTGGCGATCGACTCGGGCCGCCGTCTGGTGGCGCTGAACGTGAAACCAAGCTTCGCACAACTGGAGCGCTGGATCAACGAGCTGGAAGGCCGTGACAGCGAACCGGATGCCGGCTCGGGCTCGCGCCGTGGAGGTGGTCGTGCAAAAGCCGCATGAGAAACATGAACAGACCATTGTCAAGCGCGGCGGCGGCAAGCACGCGCATGACGATCACGGCGGCGCCTGGAAAGTGGCGTTCGCCGATTTTTGCCTTGCACTGATGTGCTTGTTCCTCGTGCTGTGGCTGATGGCGGCGAGGAATACGGAAACCATGCAACACATTTTGACGGAATCGGACGGCAATAGAACCGACCAGGGCAAGGGCGTTATGCCCGAGCAGGTCGGCGGCCCGCGCGGCAGCCTGATCGAACGCTTCCCGATGCCGCGCACGGGTAAAACCGATGCGCCGGGCACGGCCCTGGCCAGCGGCGCGGACTCTTCCGAAGTGCAGGATGCCCAGGTCAGCTATGAAACCCCGGGGGACTTGGAAAAACTGTCCAAGGCGCTGGCCAAGATGGGGACCGAGGCCGGTCTGGCGCCCAACCTGGAATCGGTGATCACGCCGTATGGCTTGCGCGTCATGCTGCACGACACCGATAAACAGGGCATGTTCGTGCGCGGCAGCGCGGTGCCGACCGACCGTTTCAATAATTTACTGAAACAAATGGGGCCGTTGTTTGAACGCATGAAAAACCAGATGCTGGTGGTCGGCCATACCGATTCGACACAATATGCCGACACCAGCTATTTCGCGTATTCCAACTGGACGCTGTCGTCCAACCGCGCGATGGCGGCCCGCTCGGTACTGTTGTCGGGCGGCATGCGC
This sequence comes from Burkholderiaceae bacterium, assembly GCA_019751755.1. Taxonomy (GTDB): domain Bacteria; phylum Pseudomonadota; class Gammaproteobacteria; order Burkholderiales; family Burkholderiaceae_D; genus Rugamonas. The sequence goes on from JAIENA010000018.1 coordinate 5,037, forward strand.
AAGGATAGCGTGCTGCAAGTGGTGGGCATGGCCGACCGCGCGCCGATCGACATGCAAAAGGCCGACGCCGGCGTCAACCGCCGCATTGAGTTGCTGATCCTGACACCGGAACAATCGAAGGCCGTGTCGAACATGTTTGGCATGCCCGGCAAAGGCAATGGACTGAACGGCGAGAGCAGTACGGCGGAACCGGATGCCAATTCTTTGCAGCAACTACGCAACAAGTTGGGGCCGGAAGGCAAGTACGGGACGGGCCGTGGCAATGGAAATTGAACGAAATGACGCTCGCCGGCGCAAGGCGGGTTAAGATGAGCATCTCGAAGACAAGAGGTCAGCGTATGAGAATATCTTCCGGGATCGGTGACGCGTTTGCCGTCAACCGTGTAGCAGACAGCGCGCCAGCGGACGGCCCGCAGGCGCCCGCCGCCGCCAAGCAAACCGCGGCATTGCAATCGGCCGTGTTGCAACCGGCCATGGCGGCCATCAAAGACATGCCGGAAATCGACCATGAGCGGGTCGCCATGCTGCGCGACGCGCTGGCCAAGGGCGAATTGCCGTTTGACCCGGACCGGCTGGCCGGCCTGGTGCAGCGTTTCCATTTAGGGACCGACAAGTGACTGCTGTAACTAGCGCCTCCGGTGTGGCGCCAACCCGGCAAGAGGCCTTGCAATTGCTGCTGCAAGGCGTGGCGGCGGATCACCAGGCCTACCAGGCCTTGCAAGCATTGCTCGAACTGCAATTTACCGCCGCGCTGCGCCGGCAAGCGCAGCGCCTCAACGAGTTGGCGGAAGAAATTTCGGTGTTGGTCGAGACGATGGAAACGCGCCGCGCGGAACGGGTCGCGCTGGCGCAAGTGGTGGCCGGCATTGACGCCCGCATGGCTGATGTGTATGCGCTGCTGAAGCCGGAAGCACGGACCAAACTGGAAGCCGATTGGCTGGCGCTGGAAACCATGGCCAAGGAATGCAAACGTATGGGCAAACGCAATACCGATTTGATGGTCGAACAATATTCCATCATGCAGCGCGTGCTGCATGGCGATAACCAGATTTACGAACCGATTTAATCCCGTCGCACCATGAGCCGCACCGACTTTACCGCGTTTACCGCCGCCACCCTGCCGACCCGCGCCACAGCGGCAACGGCCAGCAATGTGCGCCCAACCAACGCCACCGGCGCTGTCTCGGCCGCTTCTTCCGCCGCATTTTCGGCCTCGATGGCGGCGATGAACGGGTCCTTCGCCAGCGGCGGCAACACCACTTTCAGCCGCGCGCAGCGCGAAGTGGCCGCGTTGATCCAGGAGGCGGTGACGCCGGAACCGGGCATACTGCCCTCGCAAAGCTCGGCCTCGATCGCCATGCGCGCGCGCGCGGCCGGCATGGCCGACAGCAGTGGCGCGATCCTGGCCGCCACGCTCAATAGCGCCAACAGCGAATCGCAACAAGCATTCCTGCAATCGATCATGCCGTGGGCCACGGAAGCGGCGCAAAAGCTCGGTGTCGCGCCGGAACTGGTGGCGGCCCATGCCGCGCTGGAATCGGGCTGGGGCCAGCACCCGCTGGGCGCCAGCAACAACCTGTTTGGCATCAAGGCCGGTGGCCAATGGCAAGGCGCCGTCACGGCCGCCGCCACCACCGAATATGCGCAGGGCTTGCCGATGAAAAAAGTCGAAAAGTTCCGCAGTTATCCGGATGCGGCCAGCGCCTTCCGTGATTATGCGAGCGTACTGACCGACAATCCGCGCTACCGCGACGCCCTCAACACCGGGACCGATGCGCGCGCCTTTGCCCAAGGGGTGGCGCGCGGCGGGTATGCGACCGACCCGTCGTATGCCGACAAGCTGGTCAGACTGGCAACCCAGTTGCAGCGGCGCCAGCCGGTGTCAGCCACCGGAAATTAGCGCGCCATGGGCAGCTCGGCAGGTTCCACTGTTCCGCTGCCCGTGACCCGGGCCTTGATCACCGTCCCGCTGAGGTTGCGTACGCGGATCAGGCTGCCGCGCGCGCCCGCATCGAGCGCCTCCCCCGCCATGCTCACTTCGATCTGCTCGCGCCGCGCCACGATCCGGACCGGGTCGCCCCGCTTGATGACTTGCGCTTCCACCAGCATGCTTTGCCGCAGCAATTCGCCATTGCGCAGCGAGCGCCGCGCCGACATGCCGAGCAAGGCCGCTTCGTCGCCCACGGAATCGGTGACCAGCGTGATATCACGCCGCTCGAAGGCGACGTCGGCGCCCTGCACCGGCCTGCCCGCGGGCACGTCGGCCGCCATCACCGCGACCGTCGCACTGACCTTGGCGCGCACGATAAAATCATATTTCCAGCCGTCGGCGCCGGGACATTCGGCGATCAGCCGCATGCGGGTCGGCTGCCTGACATCGGCCGCGTCAACCGCGACTTTGCCCTTGCATGGCGGGACCGCGCGGGTCACCACCGCAGCCACGTCGAACTTCGCGTCCCGCCATCCGGCCGAATCCGCACTGCGTAATAAATGCTCTTTAGCAACCTGTTCCACCTGCGCCACAATCTGGTCTGAAGTCGAGATTGCCATGCAAAGATTTGGCATGCCGACCGACAATAACAGCGCGAACCGGGGTACAATGGGTTTGTTGAACATGAGCAATAATACCTTTAATATATGGGGCAATGCACGGCGGTGTTAAACGATGCACTGCGGGGCCATTGTACATGGGCGACAGCGAGTTAATCAGGGGGAAGGCGCTATGGGAATCAATTTCAAGGACGCCATCGGCATGCATGCCGATGCACTGCACTTGCGTGCCGATCGCACGCGCATCCTGGCCACCAATATCGCGAATGAAAACACCCCGGGCTTCAAGGCCCAGGACATGGATTTCGGCGCCATGCTGGCCAACCACCAGGCCTCCGAAAAAGGCCAACCGACTTTTGAAGGCGATCAGGGCCGCATGTTCCGCGTGCCTTTCCACCCGACCCGTGACGGCAACACCGTCGAGATCGGCGTCGAGCAGGCCGCGTTTTCACAGAATTCCACTGAATTTGGCACCAGCCTCACCTTCGTCAACATGAAGCTGAAGGGCCTGGCCAAGGCCATCAACGGCCAGTAATCCGGATAACTTCAGACCCCAACGAAGAGGGCCGCCCCATGAGCTTCAAAGATATTTCCCAAATCGCCGGTTCGGCGATGGCGGCGCAGACCGTGCGCCTCAATACCGTGGCCAGTAATTTGGCCAACGCGGAATCGGTTGCCGGCAGCGAAGGTCAGACCTATCGCGCCCGCAAGCCGGTGTTCGCCACCATGATGCAGGAAGGCGGCGGCGAAGGCGTCGGTGGCCGCGTGCAAGTGGTGGACGTGGTGGAAAGTAATGAACCATTGCGCCAGGTGTATGAACCAGGCAATCCGCTGGCCAACGCGGAAGGCATGGTGTTTTATCCCAACGTGAACCAGGTGGCGGAAATGACGGACATGATGTCGGCCGCGCGCGCATTTGAAACCAATGTCGAAGTGCTGGGCCGCATCCGCGGCATGCAGCAGTCGCTGCTAAAACTGGGCGAGAACTAATCCCATGCAAACCAATCTATTCACCAATACCAACACCAGCGCGGCCAACCAGACCTCGGTCGGCACCAATCCGTTGTCGACCGGCAGCGAAACCTCGCTAATGTTCACCAAGCTGTTGGTGGCGCAAGTCAAAAACCAGGATCCGCTGTCGCCCAACGACCCGGCCGCGTTCGTGTCGCAACTGACGCAGTTGTCGCAAACCGAAGCGCTGCAGAAACTGTCGACGCTGACCAGCACCAACGCCACGGTCCTGCAAGGCATGCAGGCGCTGTCGCTGGGCGCGCAGATCGGTTCCGACCTGACGGTATCGGCGGAAAGCGTGTCGATCGGCGAGACCCCGGCGCGCGGCAGCTTTACGCTGGAGTCGCCGAGCACCGCCACCACCCTGGTGCTGACCGGCGTCGATGGCGTCGAACATAAAGTCAGCCTGGGCATGCGCGCCGCCGGCAACGTGCCGTTCGTGCTGGACCCGGCCTCCATGGGCCTGCCTTATGGCGACTACAAGATGCGCGTTGAAACCAGCACCAAGGAAAGCCCGCCGATGGAACTGACCGGACGCCTCAACAGTGTGCGACTGGGCGCCGGCGGCGCGGTGGTGCTGAACATCGCTGGCGTTGGCGAAGTCTCGCCGAGCGCTATTTCCGCCTTCAATGGCAAATCCACGGTTGCAAGTACAAACTGAGCCAACTTGGCACATCCCCTCGCTACTTCTGTTCTGAACTGAAAGGAAACCATCATGGGCTTCGATATCGCAATGTCTGGCATCCAGGCTATTAACGAACAACTGGGTACCATCTCCAATAACATCGCCAACGCCGGCACGTTCGGCTTCAAGTCCAGCCGCGCCAACTTCGCCTCGCAATATGCGGGCGACCAGGCATCGGGCACCAAGATCGGTTCCGTTTCGCAAAGTATCGGCAATATCGGCAATACCACGCAGACCGGCCGTGGCATGGATGCGGCGATCAACGGCCGCGGCTTCTTCGTGGTCCAGGACGGCCTGGGCGCGCCTCAATATACCCGCGTCGGTATTTTTGATTCGGACGCCAACGGCTTCCTGGTCGACCAGGCCGGCCGCCGCGTGCAAGGTTTCGCGCAAGCGCCAGGCTCAACCGTACTGGGCCCGCTCGGCGACTTGACGCTGCCAGGCGGCCAGATTCCTGCCGTCGCCACCACCAAGCTGACCTATACCAGCAACTTCTCGGCGGACTGGAAAGTGCCGGTGGCCACCGCCGTCTTCGAGGATCCAAATCCGACCACGTTGCCACCAAAAGTACCGGATCCGAGCTCCTACAACATGTCGCGCGTTTCCGTGGCATACGATGCGCGCGGCAATCAGCACAGCATTACGCAATACTTCATCAAGACCGACGCCAGCACCGTGACCGTCAAATATGCGGTCGATGGCAACCCGAGCGGGACGCCAGTGAATCAGGATGCGGTATTGAAATTCAATTCCGACGGTAAATTGGAAACGATTAATGGCACCGCAATTACCGAGGTGCCGCCACCGACCCATACCCTGGCATTGGCCTTGAACAACAACGGTGCGGTGGACCCACTGACGATCTCGGTTGATTATCTGGGCGGCACCATGTACGCCGGCGAAGCCTCGACCTCCGTCAACAAATCCGATGGTTATGGCGCCGGCAACTTTACCGGCACCGAAATCGACCGTGATGGCTCCTTGATCGCCAAATATTCGAATGGTCAGCGCCAGACCGTGGGTAAGATCGCTCTGGCGACCTTCCCGTCGGAAACCTCGCTGGTGCCGACGTCCGACACCAGCTGGTCCGCCAACCTGGCGTCCGGCACGCCGCTGTACACCACGCCAGGCGTGGGCATGGCCGGCTCGCTGTCGACCTCGGCACTGGAAAACTCGAACGTCGACGTCACCACCGAACTGGTGGGCCTGATGACGGCGCAGCGCAACTACCAGGCCAACTCGAAAGTGCTGCAGACGGAAAGCACCGTGCTGCAGTCGCTGATGCAGGCCATGTAATCGACGCTGAAGCCACCACTGAACCATGGACGCATTGATTTATACCGCCCTGACCGGCGCCGAACTGGCGCTGCGCGGGCAACAGGTGCACGCCAATAACCTGGCCAACATCGACACGGCCGGCTTCCGCGCCACCTTGATGCTGGCCACCACCCAGTCGATGCCGGGTTATGGCTATGACGACCGGCATGGCTCGAAAATGCAGGCCGATGCGATCAACACCAAGGCGGGCGTCCTGAAAAGCACCGGGCGCGACCTGGACGTGGCGGTCGGCGGCAACGGCTACTTCGCCGTGCAGACCGCCGCCGGCGGCGAAGCCTACACCCGCGCCGGCAGCATCACGCTCGACGCCGACGGCACCATGACCGTCAACGGCATGCAGTTGCTTGGTGGTGGCGGCCCGATCCGCCTGCCGCCCCATTCGCGGGTCGAATTCGGCATCGATGGCACGATTTCCATTCAGCCGCCGGGCGGTGCCAATATGACCGTGGTGGACAAGCTCAAACTGGTGAATGCGGAAGCTTCCGAACTGACCAAAAACGCCAGCGGCCTGCTGGTGGCGCGCAATGGCCAACCTTTGCAGGTCGATCCCAATGTGCAGGTGCGCGGCGGCTTCCTGGAAGGTAGCAATGTGTCGGCCGTGGAAGAAATGGTCGCCGTGATGAGCTTGAACCGTACCTTCGACGTACAAATGAAAATGTTCCAGGCCAGCGACAAGATGACCGAGGCCGGCAACCGCCTGGTCGGCGGATAATCACCCACAAGGCCATGGGTGCCGGGCATTCCGGCCGGGCACCCACACTTTAGGAGTAAATCATGAATCCAGCAATGTGGATCAGCAAGACCGGCATCCAGGCGCAGGACGCCAAACTGCAGGCGATCGCCAACAACCTGGCCAACGCCAATACGGTTGGCTTCAAGCGCGACCGCGTGTCGTTCCAGGATTTGCACTATTCGATCGAACAACAGCCGGGCGCGCAGCGCGCGGACAACAACACGCTGTCGCCATCCGGCGTGCAGTTGGGTAACGGTACGCAAGTCGCCGGCACCCACAAGATCTTTACCAACGGCACCATCCAGAACACCACCAATGCGCTGGACGTGGCCATCAGCGGCCAGGGTTTCCTGCAGGTGCGCCGCCCGAACGGCGAAGCAGCCTTCACCCGCTCCGGCCAATTGCAACTCGACGCCAACGGTATCCTGGTGAACGCCTCCGGCTTGCCGCTGGTGCCGCAGATCACGATTCCCGCCAACGCCACCGCCGTGACGATCGCGGAAAACGGTACGGTATCGGCCAGCACCGCCGGCTCACCGACGCCGACCGTGGTGGGCCAGCTGACACTGACCTCGTTCATCAACCCGGCCGGCTTGCAGGCGCTGGGCGACAACCTGTTTGCGGAAACCGCCTCGTCCGGCACGCCGACCGAAGGCGCCCCGGGCACCGACCAGTACGGCAAACTGAAGCAAGGTGCGCTGGAAGGCTCGAACGTGCAGGTGGTGGAAGAAATGGTCGACATGATCGCCACCCAGCGCGCATATGAAATGAATACCAAAGTCCTGTCCGCAGCGGAAAACATGCTGCAATACTTGGCCCAGGCAGCACGCTGATGAAATCCCTGTTGTTGGCGGCGCTCGCCCTGGCGTTGACCGGCTGCGCCGTGGTGCAGCCGCCTCCAGTGCGGCCCGCTCCGTTCGACGATGCCCCCGCCATGGGACGCTCGCCGCAACCGGTGCAGCGCGGTACCTCGGGCGGGGTGTTCGCGCCCGATTCCGGCGTTTCCCTGTATTCCGACAGCCGCGCCTTCCGCGTCGGCGATGTCGTCACCGTGCTGCTCGAAGAAACCACCAACGCCTCGAAATCGGCCGGCACCAAGTTCAGCAAGGATTCCGGCGTCAACGTCGCCGCCCCCGGCCTGCTCGGCAAAACCTTCCCGAAAGCGGCGATTGACCTGAATGCGGGCCGCACGTTTGAAGGCGACGCCACCAGCACCCAGCAAAACGCCCTGTCCGGCGCCATCACGGTGGTGGTGCAGGAAGTGATGCCGAACGGCTTGCTGCGCCTGGCCGGCGAAAAGCTGCTGACGCTGAACCAGGGCGAGGAATTCATCCGCCTGCGCGGCTATGTGCGCGCCGCCGACATCGATGCCGACAACAAGGTGTCATCGCTGCGCATCGCCAATGCGCGCATTGCCTACTCGGGATCGGGCACCCTGGCCGATTCCAACTCCCCCGGCTGGCTGACCCGCTTCTTTACCAGCACCCTGATGCCGTTCTAAGGTGGCGCCATGAAACCTCACGTATTGACCCGTTTTGCCGCCCTCGCCATCGTCGCCACGGCGGCGCTGTCCGCCGCCCTGCCGGTGCACGCCGCACAAACCCTGCGCAACCTCATCACGGTCGAGGGCGTGCGCGACAATCCATTGGTCGGCTATGGCATGGTGGTCGGCCTGGCCGGCTCCGGCGACACCACGCAGGTCAAGTTTGCCAGCCAGTCCGTCATCAACATGCTCAAGCAATTCGGCGTGAAAATGCCGGACGGCACCGATGCGAAAAGCAAAAACGTGGCAGCGGTGATGGTTTCGGCGGTGTTTCCGCCCGGCTACCGCCGTGGCCAGGCCATCGACATCACCGTGTCGTCGCTGGGCGACGCGAAAAGCTTACGGGGCGGCACCCTGCTGCTGACGCCACTGAAGGCGGCCGACAACGAAGTCTATGCATTGGCCCAGGGCAATGTGGTGGTTGGCGGCTTTGCCGCCGGCGGCAAGAGCGGCTCCTCGGTCACGGTGAATACGCCGACCGCGGGCCGGATCCCGAATGGCGCCATGATTGAGCGCGAAATCGCCACCGATTTCGCCACCAGGCCGTCGGTGCGCCTGTCGCTGCGCCACCCGCATTTCCAGACCGCGACCAATATCGTTGAATCGATCAACCGCCAGTTCGGCCAGATCGCCACCACCGCCGATGGCAGCAGCATCGAAGTGGCGGCACCGGACAATCCGACCCAGCGCGTCGCCTTCATGGCCAAGCTGCAGGCGCTGCCGATTGACGTCGGCGATGAAACGCCGAGAGTCGTGTTCAATTCGCGCACCGGCACCGTGGTGATCGCGGAAGGCCTGCGGGTGCGGCCAGCCGCCGTCACGCACGGCTCGCTGAAGGTCACAATTGAAGAGAGCACCAAGGTCAGCCAGCCCAATGCACTGTCGCAGGGCGGCACCACGCAGGCCTCGGCCCAGTCGCAAGTGAGCGTCGACCAGAACGCCGCGCAAACCTTCAAATGGCCGGGCGGCGCCCGCCTGCAAACCATTATCGACACCATCAACAGCCTGGGCGCGACGCCGGACGACATCATGGCGATCTTGCAGGCACTCGACCAGGCCGGCGCGATTGAGGGCGAGTTGGTGGTGATTTAGTAAAAATAGCGCGTGTAAGTAGATTTTAGGAGTGACGATGGATAACCGATTAGCCCCGCTGTTGCCCCGGCAACTGAACATGGGCAAACAGGATGGGCTGGCGCCGATTCAGGATGCGGCCAGCCAGGCGGCCGAAGCCGCCGCCGCCACGGATCCGGTCGATCCCACATACCGCGCCAAAGCCACCGAAGCCGCCGTCAAGTTTGAATCGTTTTTCATCTCGCACATGCTGCACCAGATGCGTAACTCCGGCCGCGCACTGCAGGAAGACGACAGTGGCCAGCGCGACAAGACCAACGACGACATGCTGGACATGGCCGACAACCTGGTGGCCGACCAGATGGCGGGCCGCCGCGCGTTCGGCGTTGCCGACGCGATCTTACGTCAACTGTTGCCGCCGCCCGCGCCGGCGGCCACCCCGCCGGGCGCCGCGCTGCCGCTCCACCCCACCGCCGCCCCGATGCCACTTTCCGAAGGACAACGAAAAGTGTTGCCTGACATAAAATCTTCGCCGGCGATTTAATTTTCGGCCGTCGCCGGTCGCCTGTATCAGATAACCGGCCGGACTCCATGCAAACAGCAGGCAATCCCGGCCACTACCTGGAAAGACTTGCTACATGAGCATCATCAATAACGCATTGTCTGGCGCCCTCGCCGCGCAAACCGCGCTGACGACGACCAGTCAGAATATTGCCAATATGCAAACCAAGGGCTACACGCGCCAGGGCGTCAACCTTGGTTCGGTGGGTCCCGGGATCACCAGCAAGGCGCCTGGCATGGGCGTGGAAGTCACCGGCCTGAGCCGCTTTACCGATGCGTACAAGAGCCAGCAACTGTGGCGCGCCGCGTCCGAGCAGGGGCAATACAGCCAGAATCAGCCTTATTTGTCGCAACTGGAACGCGTGATGGGCGATGACAAGTCCAGCATCAGCGCCGGCGTCGACCAGTTCTTCAAGGCATTGAATGCCGCTGGCGTTGATCCAACGTCGACGCCGCTGCGCCAGCAAGTCGTGACGGCCGCCAACGCCATGTCGCAGCACTTCAACAGTATTTACAATGTGATGGCCAACCAGCGGCTGTCGATCGACCAGCAGCGCCAGGCATTGATTCCCAACATCAACGCCGACATTGACGCGATTGCCCGCCTGAACCAGAACGTGATCGGCGCCGAAGCGCTGGGCACCAACGTGTCGACACTGATCGATGAGCGCGACCTGGCGATCGACCGACTGGCCTCGAAACTGTCGATTGAAGTGATCGACCAGGCGGACGGTTCGCGCAGCGTATCGCTGCGCACCGGCCAACCACTGGTGATCGGCCCGCAAGGTTCGACCATGTCGTTCAGCCAGACCGCCGACGGCGCGGTCTTGAACCTGACCTTCAACAAGAATACGTTTGAGCTGGACGACAGCGCGATGGGCGGCCAGATGGGTGGCCTGTCGCAATACCGCAATCAAATCCTGGCGCCGCTGCAGCAGTCGATCGTCGACATGGCGGACCAGTTGTCGACCAAGATCAATACCCAATTGCTGGCCGGCTCCGATGTCAACGGCAACCCCGGCATTGCGCTGTTCAATTTCAATGCCGCCAGCACCACCGGCATGTTGCAAATCGACCCGGCGTTCGAAGCGAGCCAACTGGCGTTTTCCGCCGACGGCACTCCGGGCGACAGCGCCAACCTGCAAAACCTGATTGGCATCCGGACCCAATCCATCACGCTGTCGTCGATCGGCTCGGTGCTGGTGGGGGATGCCGATACCCAAATGGTGGGCAAACTGGGCATCGACAGCCAGCAAAATCAGACGTTGCTGAAAACCGCCGGCACCATCCGGCAGCAGGCGGAAGACGACTGGAAGTCGACTTCCGGTGTCAACCAGGATGAGGAAGCAGTCAACCTGATGGAATTCCAGAAAATGTACCAGGCGAATATGAAGGCGATCGCTGTGGCCAATGAGCTGTTTGACTCGACCCTGGCGATGTTCTAAGGAGCCCTAACATGCGTATCGCCACTTCACAATTCCAGGCTTCGATGAACCGCTCGTTGGCGGTGAACCAGGACAAGATCAGCAAGCTGACCGAGCAAATGGCGTCCGGTAACGCCGTGATGGTGCCGTCCGACGACCCGCTGACCAATGTGCGGATTTCGCGTCTGAACCGCGAAGAAGCCCAGGTCGGCCAGTACCGCGCCAATATCGACGCGGTGAAAATTCGTTTGCAAAAAAATGAAACCTTCCTGACCAGTACCGTCGGCGACATCAACCAGGTGCGCGACTTGCTGGTGTGGGCGCTTGATGGCGGCTCCGTCACGCCGGACGACTTGCAGTCGATGAAGCAGTCGCTGGTCTCGCTGCGTGACTCGATGCTGTACAGCGCCAACGTGCGCGACGCCGAAGGCCGCTTCGTGTTTTCCGGCACCCTGACCGAAACCGACGCCATTACCTTCGATGAAAATGCAGCGGCCGGTTCGCGCTACTCCTATACTGGCAATGATGGCAAGCAGGAAGTCGTGGTCGGCAACGGGATTTCGCAAACCGCCAATGTCAACGTCAAGGGCCTGGAGTCGTTCCTGAACCAGATCGACGCCACCCTGGAAGGCTTGGCACAGCCCGGCGTGTCGTCCAACGATCCCGCCATGCACGCCACCCTGAAGGCCAACCTGGTGGGGGCGGATGAAACGCTGAATCTGGTGTCGACAAAAATCGCCGACCTGGGCGGCGCACAAAACATCATGGCGACGCTGGCCGACAACCACGCCAATGTCAGTCTGTCGAACCAGATGGCGCTGACCGACCTTGGCAAGCTCGACTACGGTGTCGCCGCGACAGATTTTAATGGCTACAATGTTGCTCTGCAATCCACTTACAAGGCCTATGCCAAAGTAAGCAACCTGTCTCTCTTTAACGTACTGTAACTCGCATGCAAATCGCTCAGCGCACCAGTTCCAGCGGAATTGCCGCCCCCTCGGGCAGCAAGACCAGCTCTGCCGGCAAGGTCGATTCGACCGGCTCGGCAGCGCAGTCCGCTGCACCGGAGCAGGTCGGCGCCACCAGCGCCCCGCCGCCGGTGGCCCGGCGCGGCCTGAGCAATTGGGACCAGCCACTGCAGCGGGATATTTCAGGTGCACAGCAAGCCGTCGATTTCCTGGAACAAAGCGCCGCGCAGCTGCGTGCACTGAAGTCGGAACTGTCCGCCAAGCTGGCCAGCCGCCAGGGCCGTGATGGCCAGGTGGAAGCCCGTGTCCGCCAATTCAGCGATACCTGGCGCAATCGCCAGGATGCGTCCGGCGGCACCCTGGACAGCCAACTCAGCTACAACAGCAATGAATCGCAGCAGCGCTTCAAAGTGCGAGGCATGACCATGGGTAACCTGCGTCACGGCGCCCGCGAAACGCTGGCCATTGCAGTGGGTAACGGGGCTCAGGGTTTGCGGTCGGTCCAGCTTGAACCGGGCTTGTCGGACGAGGAAATCATCGCCCGCTTCAACCAGGCACTGGCGCCGGTCAATATCAGCGTGTCGCTGGCGGACAATGGCGACCTCGAATTCATCACGCCGGAATCGAACTGGAGCAATGTCCGCGATACGCTGGCGGTCCAGGGCGGCGGCATCCGCTATCCGACCGGCCAGTTGAACCGGGTGCGGACCGAACCGGAAGCGCCTGTCATCACGCCGGAAAACTGGCACACCAATGACGCGGAAATGCTGCGCCAGACGCTGCAGCAAGTGATCCAGGCGCTGGCCCACGTCGAAGCGGCGCTGTCCAAAGTCAATCTGGCCCTGTTCGACGCGTCGCAGCGCGCCAGTTCCGCCATGCCGGACGTATCGGCGGCGGGGATGGACCAGGCGGCGCAGAACTTTGTCACCACCGCCAACGAACCCAATTATTCGTCGCTGCTGAGCCTGACGTCGGCGCTGAGCGGCATCAATCGCGAGCGCGTCATGGCGCTGCTCGGCTTGCGGATGTGATTATACAGTAAATTGTTTCCACCTGGAAATACAAACGGGCCATTGGCCCGTTTTTTATTGTCCAGGCCAACGTCGGATTACGACAGGCGCGGCAGGCCGTTGCGCGCCATGCCGGCAAATTTACTGGCCTGTACCGCATGGGCAAACACATAGCCCTGCGCGTAATCGCAGCCGGCCGCCACCAGCAGCGCCTGTTGCGCCGGTGTTTCCACCCCTTCCGCCACCACCTTCAGTCCCAGCTTGTGCGCCATGACGATCAGCGCTTCGCACAGCGCCAGGTCGCCGGAGTCGCCGACCATGTCCTGCAGCAGCGAACGGTCGATCTTGATGAAATCAATATCGAACTTGCGCAGCTGCGCCATCGAGCCATAGCCGGTGCCGAAATCATCGAGCGCCACCTGCAAGCCCATGGCGCGGTAATGGCGCAAGCGTTCCAGCACCTCCGCCGCATCATCGAGCAACACGTTTTCCGTCACGTCGATAACGATGGAACGGGGCGCCAGCCCGAGTTTTTCCACGTGCTCGAGCCAGTCCACCGCCCCGGCCCCTCGAAACTGCGCCGGCGACTGGTTGATGCTGACCTGGAACGGACGCCCCAGGTCCAGCTGCCACTGGCGGACTTGCTCCGCCGCGCGCCGGAACACCCAGTCACCAATCTCGACGATCAGGCCGGATGATTCCGCATACGGCATAAAGTCATGCGGATGCAACAGCCCACGCTCCGGATGGCGCCACCTGAGCAGCGCTTCGGCCCGCTCGATCATGCTGGTATTGAGGTTGACGATCGGCTGGTAATACAGCTCGAACTGGCCATCGGCCAGCGCATGGCGCAAGTCCGCCGACAGCCGCTGGCGGCGCTGCGCGGCTTGCTGCAAGTCGGGCGTGAAATAGTGATAGCGGTTGCGCCCGGCATGCTTGGCCGCATACATGGCCTGGTCGGCATGGCGCAACAGTTCCGCCGCATCCGAGGCGTCCGAGGGAAACAGTGCAATGCCGAGCGAGGCCGAGACACAGCCGTCGCCGCCGTCGAGCCGGAACGGCTGGCGCAGCGCCGTGATGATGTTCTGCGCCACGCGGTCGACTGCGGAGGCGTGGTCCAGCCCGGAGACGATGGCGACAAATTCATCGCCGCCCAACCGGGCCAGCGTATCGGAGGCGCGGATACAGGCGGTGATGCGGGCCGACGATTCCACCAGCAGCGCATCCCCCTGTTCATGGCCAAAGGTGTCGTTGACCAATTTAAACCCATCCAGGTCGATGAACAGCAGCGCCAGCAACAAGCCTTCGCGGCGGGCTTTTTTCATTTCCTGGGCCAGCCGGTCATGGAACATGTGACGGTTCGGCAGCGCCGTCAACTGGTCGAAATTGGCCTGCTGCCAGATCAGTTCGGCCGACTGGCGCGACGCCGTGACGTCGGTCACCAGCGCCAGCGCCCCCATATAGGCGCCGGCATGATCAAAGATCGGATTGGTGGCCAGCGTGGTCCACAGTACCTGGCCATCCTTGCGCACGAACTTGAATTCATGGGGCTCCGCGATGCCCTGCTGGCGGCGCGCGATATTGCGCTCGAGCAGGGCACGCCCTTCGTCATCCATAAATGCCACCAGCGGCTGGCCCAGCATGTCCTCGATGCTGTAGCCCAGCATGGCCGCCATGCGCGGATTGACGAACGAGGTGTGCGCTTGCGCATCGATTTCCCAGATGCCCTCTTCCGCGCTGTGCACGATGCGGCGGAACCGCTCTTCGCTCTTTTCCAGCGCGGCCAGCTTGCCCTCGGCCGGTTCCAGCACCACCCGGATGGCCTGGCCGCTGCCGTCGGCGCTGGCGCGCAGCGTCGCGGCAAATCCCTGGTCGCCGGGACGGCCACGGGTCAGTTGCACATCACAGCGCTGCGGTTCGCTGGTATTGGCGGCGTCACGCAGGAAACGGTCGAAATCCGACAGAAAACGGGGCGCGACAAACTGGCGAAACGGCAACAGCGCACCGCTGTTGCGCTTCAGTTCCAGCCAATCCGCCCCCACAATGTTCATTTGCAGGATCGTGGAATCAAATCCCAGCACGAAATAGCCGACCGGCGCCAGCAGGTAAATATCGTTGAAATACGCATGGTCCTGCTCGTAGCGGGCGCGCTCCGGCGTCAACGCCAGATCGGCGAACGAGCCGCCACCGCTGGCCGACAAGCCGGCCCCCGCCAGCACCGGCTGCGGCAGGCCGGCGGACCGTAACATCGCTGTTTGCAGTTCCTTGTCCATGCCCCCGCCTTTATCAGTAGATCGCGCGCTATCTTTCAACCTAGACTAGCATGCGTCTTCTGGTGTGTCGAGTGTACGAACACAACAGCGCCAAGCGATTGCTAGCGGGCGTGCGGCTGGTTCAGCCGGCGCTCGACATGGCGCTGCAGCGCTTCGAAGCCCAGGCTCATCAGCCAATACAGCGCGGCGGCCGCCAGGTACAACGGCAGCGGCTGAAAGGTGGTGGCAATCAATTCCTTGGTGGTCAGCATCAATTCCGCCATGGTGATGACCGACACCAGCGAGGTGTCCTTGATCAGGCTGATCAAGCTGTTGCTCATGGCCGGCACCGCCACCCGCAGCGCTTGCGGCAACACCACGTGCACCAGCGTGTCGCGGTAGCCGAGCCCGAGCGAATAGCTGGCCGACCACTGCCCGCGCGCCACCGACGTGATCGCGCCACGCAAACTCTCGGACAGGTAAGCGCCGGCATTGAGGCTCAGCGCCAGGATACCCGCCGTGACCGGTGTGAATTCAATGCCGATGCCGGGCAAGCCGTAATAAATCACGAACAGTTGCACCAGCAGCGGCGTGCCCCGCATCAGGCTGACATAGACGGCGGCCGGCCACGCCAGCGCCCGCCACGGCAGGATGCGCAACACGGCGACGGGAAAACCGATCAGCAGTCCGCCGACCATGGCCGCCACGGCAAACACCAGTGTATAGCCGGCGCCGGTCAGCATGACGGGCGCCGCGTCCCGCAACAGCGCAGCCCACTGACCAAACCACTCCAGCCGCGCCAGCCCCTCCATTTACGGGGCCCGGCTAACGTCGACCCCGAACCATTTGATGGCCACGGCTTTCAAGCTGCCGTCGGCGGCGGCCTCGGCCAGCGCCTGATTCAACGCCGCCTTGAAGGCCGGATTGCCCTTTTTAAAGGGAATCGCGCAGCGCTCGCCGGCGCCAACGCGGGCCCCGGCGCGGATCGGCAAATCCGAGGTCTTGAGCAGGTAAGCGGTCATCAGGCTGTCGTTGAGCGCGGCGTCGATGCGCCCCACCGACAAGTCGCGCAAGTTTTCCGGCGCCGCCGGATAACTGCGCACATCGATGCCGCCGGCCGCCTTGGCCTGCTGCTCAAACACGCTGCCCTGCCCCACGCCGAGTTTCTTGCCCTTCAAGTCGGCCAGCGATGCATAGGTCACCTTGTCGTCGCGGCGCTGGATCAGTTGCGGCGACGAATACGTGTACGGCGTGGAAAAATCAAACACCATTTCGCGCTTCGGCTGGATCGTCACCTGCGACACGATCACGTCGTATTTGCCGCTGACCAGGCCGGCCAGGATACCGGCCCACTCAGTGGTGACGAATTCCGGTTTCAAGCCCAGCTTGGCCGCCACCAGTTTCGCCACATCAACGTCATAGCCCTGCAATTGGCCGGTCATCGCATCCTTGTAATTAAACGGCGGATAGGTGCCTTCCATGGCGATTTTCAGGGTGCCGCGCGCCTTGACGGTGGCCAGCAAATCAGCGGCGTGGACCGGCAGCACGGCGGCCAGCAGCAGTGCAGCGGCCAGTTGTAAGGTGGTGCGGCGGGACAGTGTCATGAAGATCCTTATTACTTAGTATCGGGAGCGCTGGCCACGGCCAAAATTGTGACCGACCACCAGGATCGAGGTGGCGATCAGGCCCGACAGCCCCATAATCAGTTGCACCAGTTTATCGTCCGGCAAGATCCAGATCGACCCTTTCGGCGGCTCGACCTGGCCCACCGCGGCCACCAGCGGCGCGACCCATTCGGCCTCGTCCGTGACATCGAGCAGAATGGCGCCCTCTTGCGTGGTCTGCAAGTAAATATCGCCCCCTTCGGCCAGCGTAAAACAGACGCCGTAGCCGGTTTCGTGGGGGGCAATCAATTCCTGCAAGGCGAGGTTGTGTTCGGCAATCCACAATTCGACGTCAGCCGGGGTTTCCAGCGCCGTCCAGGGCACGGGACGGAAGCGGGGGCGATCAATCTGCTGCATAGATTCTTATCAAGACGGTCAAACGCGTAGTGTAATCCAATCGCCGACCGGCATCACCCTAATCACGCTATCATCCGCCTTTCGTGGTGAGGAGGCGTTTCGGAGCGGCCGTGGCAACGCTCCGGTTGACCGGCACCACCGCACGCAGGTCACTGCCGGTGGCCGAAGCACTGAGCTTGAACACGCTGATCGCCTCGGTCAGGTGGGCCGCCTGTTCCTGCAAGCTCTCGGAGGCCGCCGCCGCCTGCTCGACCAACGCCGCGTTCTGCTGCGTCACGCCGTCCATTTGCACGATCGCCTGATTGACCTGGGAAATACCGTCGCTCTGCTCCGCCGTGGCGGTGGTGATCTCGCTCATGATCGCCGTCACCCGGCGCACGCTCGACACCACCTCATCCATCGTGTTCCCCGCTTCGTCGACCAGCCGGCTGCCAGCGGCCACCTTGCCCACCGAATCATCGATCAGCAACTTGATTTCCTTGGCCGCCGCCGCGCTGCGCTGCGCCAGGTTGCGCACTTCCGACGCCACCACGGCGAAGCCGCGTCCCTGCTCGCCGGCACGCGCCGCCTCCACCGCCGCGTTCAACGCGAGAATATTGGTCTGGAACGCGATGCCGTCGATGACGCTGATGATGTCGACAATCTTTTTGGAAGAATCGTTAATCGACGCCATCGTCGCCACCACCTGCGACACCACGGCGCCGCTGCGCTGCGCCACCTCCGACGCCGACCCGGCGAGCTGATTCGCCTGGCGCGCGTTCTCGGCATTCTCCTTGACGGTGCTGGTCAGTTGCTCGACCGAGGCGGCGGTTTGCTCCAGCGCGCTGGCCTGCTGCTCGGTGCGCGCGGACAGGTCATTATTACCGTGCGAAATCTCAGCGCTGCCGCGCGCCACGCTCTGCGCGCTGGCGCTCACCTGCACCAGCACATCGTGAATATTGCCGACGAACTGATTGAAGCAGGTGCCGATCACCGCCAGCTCGTCCTTGCCGTGCACTTCCAGCTTGACACTGAGATCCGCGTCACCACTGGAGAGCGCTGTCATGCGCGCGGCCAACGTGCGCAACGGCGCGGTCAGGCGGAACAGCACGGTGATCAACACCAGCGCCGCCACCACCGCGCAGACCAGCGACACGATCACCGTGTACAGCAGCAGCTCGCGCGCCGGTGCCAGCGCCACGCTCTTGGGGAAGGTCAGTTGCACCGACCAGGGCGCGGTTTCGCCGTGGATAAACAGGGGCTGCAGCAAATGCACCTCGCCCTGTTCCTCGTATTCATAAGACTGTCCCTGGCGCACGCGCTCGAGGGCAGCGGCCGGCAAGTCCTCGGCCTTCTTGCCCAGCTTGTCGGCGACGGGCGTGCTGGCGTACAGCCCACCGTTGGAGATCAGACTCAGCGTGGCGCCTTCGCTGACCTTCAATTCATTGAGGATCGTGGTCAGGCGCGTCAGCATGAAGTCGGCGCTGGCGGTGCCCTGGAATTGACCGTCGATGATAATCGGCGCCACCAGCGATGCCATCAGCGTCGGCTTGCCGTCCACCGGATAACTATAAGGTTCAGTGAAAAACACCTTGCCGCTGCGCTTGGGGATGTCGTACCAATCGTTGGCGCCAGGCGCGCTGTCGAACACAATCGGCTCGACATGGGTGCCGCCGCCGCTGGCACGGGTCCAATACGGCATGAAACGGCCGCTGGCGTCGTACAGCGGCAGCTTGCCGGCGAACTCGGCGTCCTTGCCATCGAGCGCATTCGGCTCCCACGTGACGGCGGCGCCGATCAGGTCTTCCGAACCAAATAGCGTCGCCTTGACCATCTCGTTAACCTGGTCGCGCGTCAGTGCCTGGTTGGCGGCGCGTGTGCCGCGCATGGCGCCGGCCAGATTGCGCACCGCCGATAAATTGCCAACGATGCGCGCCTGCAGCGCACCCGCCACTTCGCGTGCCGACGTGCGGGCCAGGTTCATTGCCGCCGTTTCGGCACTGGCGCTGCTGCGGATGCCGATGACGGTGGCCGTCACGGCGAGGCTGAGCACCACCAGCGCGGTGGCCGCCGCGCAAATCTTGCCATTCAATGACAGCGAAAAACCGAGCCGCGCGCGCGGCGTCGGCGAAGAGGAGGCAGTCGAATAGACGGTGGTCATGTCAGGTCCGGAAAAAATCAGAAGGTTCGCGTCAGCGCCAGCACCAGTGTGCCCGCTGCCGGATTCGAGGTCTCGATCACGCCGGCCGAATTGGGGATGCCCAGCGTGTAGTTGTCGTAGGCGCTGGTCTTGCCGTGGGCTCTGGTGTAGGCCGCCGACACCGACCATCCGGGCGCCAGCACGCGGGTCACGCCGGCTTTGTAATCGCGCCAGCTCCACATGCTGTTGTTGGCCACGCGGCCATGCCCGACGTGCAAGTTGAGCGTGTAGCCATCGCCCAGTTCGATATTGGCGCCAAGATCGAGGTAGCCGGTACCGCGCGCATTCTCGATGCCAAAGAATGACTTGGTGACCGTGTAGTTGTATTTGGCGTAGGCGAATTTATAGGTCAGCCCCAGCGCCAGTTCACCGTAGTCGTAGGTGGTGCGGGTGGCGCGGATCTCGGCGCCGGGATATTTATAGTAATAGAGGCCGACGCTGTAGCCGATATCGCTGGCCACGCCACCAAAAGCCCCGTTATACGCGCCATACACATCCCATTCCAGCGAGCCGTTTTCGACGAAGCGGTTACTGACGTTGGACAGCCAAGTGCCGGCTGAAAAACCGTTGTTTCCAGTAACGTCGAACCCGCCTTGTAGCGTGGGCTTGCCCCACGTTTGGCGGAAACCGCGAGAAATATACTGTGATCCCAGTGTGACGTTGGCGCTGATCGACTGCGCTGCAGCGGGTGTTTCGTCGATTATCGCCTGGGCCTGCGCCGGCAAGGCCGACCAGCAGCACAAACCGGCGACACCACACGTCCAAAGTGCGTTCCGCATAAGCCACCACCTCCAGCTTTGTTATTGAAAAATCAAAGAACTCACGTGCGGCGGGGGTTGGGCCGATATTCACTACTCTACAGCAAGGCGCGGATTGCCGCCAGAAAACACAATACGATCACCCTTTCCAGGTGCGTTTCAAACCAGTATCCGCATGGATCCAGCCGCCACGGGGGCCGGAGCGGTAATAAAAGCCCACACCGCCCTGGCGGAAGCTGCGCACCAGTCCGCCCAGCACTTCCTCGTTGAGGTTGGGAATGCGGATATCGGCCGCCTTGCCTTCCATGTGCAGCGACTGGCGCGCGGCGGGAATGCCTTGCTCGATCAACTTGCTGTTGGAGCTTTTGGTGCGGTAGCCGGACAGGATTTCGACCGGACTTTCAATCCCGTAACGGGCCACGAATGCCTGGGCGCCCCACAGGGTTTTCAGCAAGTCCGGATCAATCGGCGCGGTTTGCTTGCCATTCACGTCGCGTAGCAAGTGGCACAGTTCCTGGTAAGCCGACTCGATCAGCTCGCCATCCTTCCAGTACAGCAGCTTGGTTTTTTCGCCACTGGCCGGCCGCACCAGCTGGATGGTGCGCGGCCGGACCCAGAATTCCAGGTCCAGCGATTGCGCATCAAAGATATCCGGTGGCGGTTCCAGATCCTCGTCCGGCGCCTCCCGTGGCGCCATCTGGGCCAGCTGGGTGGGCTTGTCGGCGGCTTTCGCCGGGGATTTGGTCACCGGTTTCGGGGCGGCTTTTGCCTGCCGCACCGGTTCCGCGCGCGCCGCGCAGCCCAGCAGCGGCGCACCGATGAAACTGGCGGCGGTCAGGCCCAGGCCAGTTTGTAAGAAGTCTCTGCGCGATGCCATAGTCAATCCGATAAAACAATACCGTGTAACTATAGCTGATTAGCGCACAGAGTTGAGGAAGTGCATGAAGTCGATATGGCAAACTTAAGAGAAAATTAAGCGTGGTTTAAGGCGCCACGCCCCTGGCCGACACCTCGCCACCCAACACTGGCGGTGCCAGCACCGGCTGCGGCACATCGAGCAGGCTGCCCTGCGCCAGCAGCGCGGTCCCGGCCGCTTCGGCAATGCGGTGCAGCGACTGCAGCGCGGCGACCGAATCGAGGCGGTGGAATTCGGCCCGCACACCGGCGCACCGGGCCTGTTCCAGCAGTGCCACGGTGGCGGCATCAGCCTCGATCGCCCCACCCACGGCGCGCGCATCGAGCCGCAGCACATCCGGGCGGACCCGCTCCAGCAACGCCGCGCCGTCCTGCACGCCGGCGGCCTGCACTGCGAAGCGGAAGCCGTTGCGGCGGTAATTGTCAGCCACATAATTGATCAGCCAGCCTTGCTGCGCTGTCACCGGCGGCAGCAATAGCACGATGCGCGCCAGCGGCAACTCCAGCGCATCGAGGATGCGGCGGAACGCATAGCCATGGTTGCTCGACA
Source organism: Burkholderiaceae bacterium (assembly GCA_019751755.1). Classification (GTDB taxonomy): domain Bacteria; phylum Pseudomonadota; class Gammaproteobacteria; order Burkholderiales; family Burkholderiaceae_D; genus Rugamonas. The sequence goes on from JAIENA010000018.1 coordinate 26,606, forward strand.
CCGCGCTCAGCAGGCGGCTGTGCACATTCAAATACAGGTCGGTGTTGGCCGCGCCGGCCGCGTCTTCCTGACGGAAGAAGTTAATCGCATGCAGCATGCGGCACAGCCGGTCCAGTTCCACTGATTCATCGTCACTGGCCGCGCTGTCGAGCAGTTTCCACAGCGACAAGCCTTCGCCGCCGCCGGCCGCGCTGCGCGCCAGGCCTTCATACGCCACCGCCGCACCATGCTGCAATTCACGCACCGGCTGGAACGCGCTGGTCATGGTGCAGTTGAAGAAGCGGCCCTGGGCGCGGCCGTGCGCGTCGAGCTGGATGCTGGTTTGGGTCGCGCCGTCGCGGGACAAGCGGGACAGGTATTGGTTCAGGACGGGAAAGCGCATGTCGTTAGGCTCCAGGTTGCTGCAGTGACGTTGACGACACCTTATCGCAGCCGTTGCCAACACAAAACGAATGGTTTATTTGAAGCATATTCGTTTTGCGCATGTTGGAGCATATTCCGTATTACAACTATGCATATAGCAAAACATTCGTTCCGCCGCACGCACATCACCGCTATCGTAGCCTCATCGTTAATTTGACTTGCGGTGTCACCATGTGCCAGCTCCTCGGAATGAACAGCAACCAGCCAGCCGACTTGCGCTTTTCCTTTGCCGGATTCGCCGAACGGGGCGGCCGCACCGGCGAGCACAAGGATGGCTGGGGCATCGCGTTCCACACCCGCCGCGGCGTGCGCCTGTTCCGCGATGAACGTGCCTCGATCGCCTCGCCGCTGGCCGAACAAATGAAACAGCGCCGCATCAAGGCCAGCAATGTCGTGGCGCATATCCGCAAGGCCACGCAAGGCCGCGTCACGCAGGAAAACTGCCATCCCTTCACCCGCACGCTGTGGGGCCGCACCTGGTCATTCGCCCACAATGGCGACCTGAAAGGGTTTTATCCGGACACCGGACTGTATGATGTGGAAGGCGACACCGACAGCGAGCGGGCCTTTTGCCATTTGCTGTCAGGCCTGGCCGAGCGCTTCAGCGTGCAACCGAACCGGCGCGCGCTATATGTGGCGGTGGCCGAACTGGCGGCGGAAATCGCGGTGTACGGCACCTTCAATTTCCTGCTGTCCGACGGCGACACCCTGTTTGCCCATTGCTCGACCCATTTGCACTATGTCTCGCGCGCCTACCCGTTCGCCCAGGCCAGCTTGGTCGATTGCGAACACAGCATTGATTTGAGCCGCCACAACGGGCCGGACGACCGCATGGTGGTGATCGCCACGCAGCCGCTGACCAGCGATGAAACGTGGCATGGCTTTGTGCCGGGGGAACTCAAAATGTTTGCCGATGGCCACGCCATCGAGGTCGCCAGCCTGGCGCGGCAGGCCCACGAACGCCACGGCGCCGCGTGCGCGTGCGCCGCCTGAATTCTGCGCCGGAATCCTGCGCCTGTTTACGCCGCCACGGCGTTCATGCCGATCGCCACCCGGGGCGCCGCCACCGGGTGCGGTTCGACATGGTGTTCCAGCCAGTTCGGAAACACCAGCATTTGCCCCAGCGCGGGCTGGGCGGCGGTCAGGCCACCGCCGTTAAAACCGCGCCCCGCCACCTGGCCCAGCTTGACGGCCGGACGCGGGTCGTGGAACAGCACCGGATTCGAGCCTTCCGGCACTTGCAGGTAAAACGCGGCCGACAGCAGGCGGTTCGGATGCATGTGCTGCATATTAAAACCGCCCTCCTCGTGCAAATTGACCCAGCCTTCGACGCGGAACCGGATCGCGCCCGGCAACTGCATTTCCTGCAGCACCTGGCCGAACACGGTTTGCGCCGCAGCGTGCAACGGCTCGAAGGCGGTCTGCTGTAACAACGTTGTGTCACTGTTCCAGCCGCGCCGCAAGGTGCGCCCGGCCGGCTGCGGCTGGGCCGCGCGCAATTGCCGTATCTGGTCCAGCCACAACGGAAAGTACGGTTGCAGGTAAGCCAGATCGAACGACCAGATCGTGGTCGGGAAAATATCCTGGCGGCTGACGGCGATTTCAGGCATGCGACTCTTTCAGATGGTGGGGACTGAATGATGCTGAATGATGCTGAATTTATGCTGAATTACAGTTGCAGAAACGCTTGCGGGGCTTGGCGTCGTCGCCCGCCTCGGGCGCAGCACCGCCGCCCAACTGCTTCCAGAAAAAGGTGGTGTCGACGCCATACGGCGAGCGCACCTGGCCGGCGCGGGTATAGCCGAGCCGCTCAAAAAAGCCGGCGCCGGTGGCGGTGCTGTGTAATTGCAGTGCTTTCACGCCCCAGCCGCCGGCAATTTCTTCCATGCGCGCCAGCAGTGCGCGGCCCAATCCCAGGCCGCGCGCTTCGGGCGCCAGGTAGCACAACGCCAGCTTGCCGGCGCCCGTCAGCAGCGCCACGCCCACCAAGGTGTCGTCGCGCAGTGCGACCAAAGAATGATTGGTGGACGACTGGAACCAGCTGGCCACCATTTGCGGCGTTTTGTTACCGAGCCACGCGCCCAGGATGGCGGGGTCGTTGTTGTGGTCGAGGACACAGCATTCAGCGATGGACCGCCGCAAAACCTGGCATGCCGCGGCAGCGTCGCCAACTGCAGCAATACGAATTTCAAGACTCATGTGTACTCACAAAATAATGCCGATCACCCCGGCGCCGGCGGCTTGCCGCCGACACACAGCGCGACTATACACCAGCCAGAAAAAGCTCGTGTCGCCTGCCGTGCGTTTTGTCCAGTCGCGAATTTGTGATTTAGTTATTACTAAAAATTCGTATCTTTTCCGGCGGGAATTATAGACCATGCCTATATGTCTTTCACAACAGGATCAAAGTCCCATGACACAGAAAAGTAATAAGCGTAACAAGCGCCGCACCCTGATCGCGACCAGCCTGCTGGCCGCCGCCCTGCCCTTTGCCACGCCATCGTATGCGGCCGACACCACGATCCTGAACGTGTCGTATGACGTGATGCGCGAAGTGTTCAAGGACGTCAACCCAGCCTTTATTGCGGATTACAAGAAGAAGACCGGCGAGACCGTGACCGTCAACCAGGCGCACGGCGGCTCGTCGAAACAAGCGCGCTCGGTGGCCGACGGCCTGGAAGCGTCTGTGGTGACGCTGAACCAGGCCAATGACGTGGACTTGCTGGCTGACCGCGGTCTGGTGGCGGCGGACTGGAAAGCCAAGTTCCCCAACAATGCGGCGCCGTTTTATTCGACCGTAATTTACCTGGTCCGCAAGGGCAATCCGAAGGGCATCAAGGATTGGACCGATCTGGCCAAGCCGGGCGTCAAAGTCATTATCCCGAACCCCAAAACCTCGGGCAACGGCCGCTACTCCTACCTGGCGGCCTGGGGCTCGGTGCTGAAAAAAGGCGGCAATGAAGCGCAGGCGCGCGACCTGGTCGGCAAGATCTTCAAAAACGTCCCGGTAATGGACACCGGTGGCCGCGCCGCCACCACCACGTTCACGCAGCGCCAGATCGGCGACGTGCTGGTGACGTTTGAAAACGAAGTGCTGCTGGTGAAAGGCGAATTCGGCGACCAGTTCGACATCGTCTACCCGACGACGTCGATCCTGGCGGAGTCGCCGGTGGCCGTGGTCGACAAAGTGGTCGACAAGCGCAACCTGCGCAAGCCCGCCACCGCCTACCTGAACTTCCTGTACAGCGAGGCCGGCCAGGAAATCCTCGCCAAGCACCACCTGCGCCCCCGTTCGGACGTGGTGGCCAAGAAATATGCAGCCACCTTCAAGCCGATCACGCTGCTCAGCGTGGATGACTTGTTTGGCGGCTGGCGTGCACTGCAGAAAAAACACTTTGACGACGGTGGTGAGTTCGACAAGATTTACGACGGCAAATAAGTAGCAACTAAGCAGCAAGCCCGCTGAAGCGTTGCGCAATCAGCCCCACAGGCCCGCCTGTGGGGCTTTTTTGCTTCCACGCCATAGACGAGTCTGTCTAATTCCTGTATCTTCGTACCTCAGGAAATATTGCTGTATAGATATTGTGCAATGCAGTATCCGGTCTATTTTCCGTCCCTCCCAATTGCATATTCACATGATCAAGAAAACAGTAGCCGCCCTGCTGATGTCCTTGAGCGCCGCCGCTATGGCGCTGCCGCTCGGCTCGCAAAACGTGCTGGTGGTCGAAGACGACACCGGCAAAGTCCTGCTTGAAAAAAACGCCACCACCCAGGTGCCAATCGCCTCGCTGACCAAGCTGATGACAGCCATGGTGGTGCTGGACGCCAAGCTGGACATGAAAGAAACCATCAACATCGACCGAGCCGACGTCGACACGCTGAAGCACAGCCAGTCGCGCGTGCCGGTCGGCGCCGCGATTTCGCGCGCCGATGTGCTGCAACTGGCGCTGATGTCGTCCGACAACCGCGCGGCCGCCGCGCTGGCCCGCACCTTCCCCGGTGGCCAGGCCGGTTTCAAGCGCGCCGTCGACGTGAAAATCAAGTCGCTGGGCCTGGCCAGCACCGTGATCGAAGAACCGACCGGACTGTCGCCGAACAACCGTTCGACCGCCGCCGACCTGGTGAAAATGGCCCACGCGGCGTCGAAGTACGACACCATCCGTGACATGTCGACCGACAGCAAGGACACCATCAGCATCAACGGCCGCAAGGTCGAATACCGCAACACCAACCGCCTGGTCGGCGCCAAGGGCTGGGACATTGGCATGTCCAAGACCGGCTACACCGAAGAAGCGGGCCGCTGCCTGATCATGCGCATCAAGTCGGCCGGCAAGTACTCGACCATGGTGCTGCTAAACGCCGGCGCCAGCTCGGCGCGCCTGATGGATGCGCTCAAAATCCGCAAATTCATCTCCGGCGATGAGGACAAGCCCGTCAAACAGGTGAAACAAAGTTTGCGCAAGAAAGCGCCGGCCTCCAAGGCTGGGCCCAAGCGGCGTAAGGCGTCCTGAAGATGAACTTGTATGCACTGCTGCGGGATGACGCCGTGCGGTGAGACGCCTGATGGGGGCGGTATAATGAGAAACTGGGGCGCCTTTTTTGGGCGCCCTTTTTTATTTTTGATACGAGTATTACCTTGTGCTGATACAGCATATGCAATTGCTGCGACAAGAAAAGCCACGCCGCAGAATACAGTTTCGCATCTCATTATTCTGACCAATTTGATCAGAATAATCTGCATATGTGAAACAACTCGCCACACAAGGAAATATCATGAAAATGAAATGGTCATTAATATTCATCGCAGGACTGTCGCTGGCGGCACAGGCGCAGGACTCGACGACTACCGCCCACGGCAATTATGTGTCGCTGCGCGCACAGAGTGCGCAACTGCGCATTGCCGACCAAAAGCCATACAGTCCGCGTGCAATCAGCATCATTAACGGCCCCGACACCAGCGACAAAACCAGTGGCTCGCTTGCCGTCGGCCGGTACCTGCCTAATGCCTGGCGTGTCGAGGCAGAGTACAGCACGCGGACCAAATCGGAGTTCGACACCTTGTGGCAATGGACTGGCGGCGAGAGCAGAAATGTGGTCCAAGCCAGCGCCCAACGCCTCATGCTCAATGCCTATAAAGATTTCCCTGTCGCCGAAGCACTGTCTTTATACGCGGGTGCCGGCGTCGGTATATCCAATATCCGCGCCGCTGGTTATCAAGGCACAACGCTGCGCACCTTTGATAAGCATACGCAGAACAACTTTGCCTACGGCCTGACAGTAGGCATGGGTTATCGCCTGAATCAAGTATTCACGGTGGGATTGGGTTATCGTTACGTCGGCTTGGGCGAGACTCAAACCGGCATCAACAACTTTATCAACAGAAGCGGGACAAAAGACGAGCACCATGAAGGCAAGCTCAATGAACAGAATGCTTTCTTAGAACTGCGCGCGCGTTTCTAAGATTCACGATGCCCTCATCCCGGAGATTTCCAATGTGC
>JAIENA010000232.1 GCA_019751755.1 Burkholderiaceae bacterium
TGCAAAATGAAGGCGGTTGAATAGAGTGGCTGCTGGCGGCCGCTTGGGGTGTCGGCTGGCCAGAAGTAGTCAACGTCGGGCAGAACCAGCAGGTCGAAGCGCCGTGCGGCCGGGCCCAGATGCAGCCAGTGATCCAGACCGTGATGCAATCCGCCACGGCGGGCCGTATCCATGACAATTTGCTCGTCCGGTGGGAATAACGGTGCGCCGAATGGGATCAGCAAGTGATAACGCCGCCGCAGCGCCGGGTTCGCCAAATTGGCCAAGCGTGCCTGTAGTTGGGGGCGCGCATCGGCGATGCTCAATGGCATTGGAAAGGTGACGCCGCGCGCCGGTGCGCCCGCCTCAGTGGATGGGACCTGGGCGCCGCCCACAGTTGGGCAAACCCAAATGAGCAGCGCTATTGTGGCAATTATGATCGTGCGCATCGCTACGGTTTGGCCAGGAAAGTGCAAGGTCTACGGCCGCAGCACTGTGCGGCGCCTGTCTGATCGCGGGGCTTAGTCATCGCTAATGTCCTCATCGTCGTCATCGTCATCATTGTCATCAAGCGGCGTGACTGCCGCGTGCATATGGCCGGTGCGGCCCTCCCGGCGCGCCACGTGCAGCGCTTTGCGCGCCGACTGGAACAGCACGATGCCCCGTTCGACCGGCGTGACGTTGAAGCGTTCGATTTCATTCAAATGCGATGCCGCCGACTTGACCGCCGTGAGGATGGGATCATCCAGTTCGGGATAGATGGGCGCTTCGCAGCGCCGCAGCATAGCGAGGATATTGTCCGCGATGCGCTGGTCCGAGCCGTGGATACGCAACGCGTCGCGCGGCATGGCCGCCATGGTCGGACGGGCAATTTGCAGGAAACGGTTGATGTGCAGCGGTAGTTTGGTGCTTTTCTTGTCGACGTCCGGGATATGGAACGATGCACAGGGCACGACCTTGTCTTTGAAGATAATGTAGCCTTCGCCGGGATTCAGGCGCTTCAGGTCGGCTAGTGTGATGCGGCTATGTTTTTCGACCTCCAACTGGCCTTGTGGTCTGAACGTCGTTGAAAAACTGCCGCTGACGGTATCGTGCCGCGCCAGCGTGCTGATATAGGCTTCGCCGGCGGCCTTGCGGAACAATTCAAAGGTGTCTTCCGGATCTTCCAGGGCCAGTGTCCACTTGACCTTGGTGTTGGCTACGACCGATGCCGTTTCGGCGCCTGCCTCGCTGCGTTTCATGCCCTGCAAATCCTGTACGCTGGCAACCATCGTGTAGTTCAGTTCCCGCGCTTGGGCGAACATGGTCGCCATCCCTTCGGCGAAGTAGGTTGCCAGTTCGTCGTTGATGATGATGGTGGGATTGGGGGCATTGGTGGGGTTGGTGTCCAGCACCTCGGCCTTGGTGCCTTCAAGCTGGTGGCCCAGGTTTTGCGCCATGGTCAGGCGTACCTGTGACGCATACAGTTTGCCCAGCGCCCCCGCTTCGGAGGCCGATTTTTCCAGTGGCGGAATCATGACCACCAGGATGCGGTTGTTTTGCAAGACATCGGAAATGTCGATGTCCGGGTACTTTTCCTGGAAAATATAGCCATAGGTGTCGGTCAGCAGGGACAGGATGCGGGAGAATTCGCCGGTCATATAACCGTGCTGGTTATAAACTTCCTTGTCCCATTGGTCGGGGGCGTCGGCCTGTTCGGGGCGGAAGCCGGGCAGGCCGGTTTCAAAGTATGCTTTGATGGGCAGGTAAGCCAGTTCCGGCAATTTTCCGTCGCGCCCTTCGAGGTACAGCGATACCAGGTTTTGCAGGGCCAGGTAATGCCGGATGGTCGTCACCGAAATATCGAGTTCGCCGCGGGCGCGCTTGTAGCACAACGCACGGAACAGGGCGTCGATCATGTTGATGGCCTTTTGTTGCCATTTCACGCTTTCCCCCGACGCTTTCGGGATGATGGAGGCGGTCAGCTGCAACAGGAAGTCCGCCGCGCCTTCCGCAAACGGGTTCATCGAGTTGGACTGGGCCAGGCTGTATTTACCGGATTGTTCCGCCAGCGTGCGCGCCAGCATGGCTTTGAAAGGGTCTTCGCCGCCAGTCAGGAAATTGAGCACCAGAAAATCGTCTTCCCTGCCCAGCCGCCGGGCCAGTGACCACATGCTGAATGGCACGGTGGCGCTGGCCTTGCCGTCCCCATAGACCACGCCGGAACCCCAGCAGATGCCGTTATAGGATATGCCCATCAGCGTATCGGTCTTGCCACCACCGGTCGTCCCGGCCAGGAAAATATGGGCGCGGCAGTCTGAACTGGTCAGCCACAGTTCGCGGCCCTGTTCGTATGGCATCTTCGAGCGCTGGTAGCCCGCATAGAAAATGCCCGCCGCCATCACCACGGTGCGCACTAAGCGCGTGGCCGGGAACAGGCCGAACAGCCGGCTGGTGGTTTGCACCGACTCGGTGTAGTCGGTCGGGTCTTTGCCGCCGAGGTCCTTCGGCATGCGTAACGGCATATGAAACGGGCGCTCGTTGAATTGTGTGACCAGCCACAGCGCGACCAGCAGCCAGGCCGGCCACAACGCCGGGCAGACGATTTGCAACGCGACCATGGCCAGCATGGTGGCGCTGAATACTCCGGGCCGGTACAACGTCGCGGCAAACCGTGCGCCGGCCGTGCGTGTATCGCGAATCAGGCGTCCCTGATCGATTTCATGTTCAGCTTGGTGGGCCATGGTGCTATCCTCCGGAGGACTTCAACGGGCTGGTGCGGTGTCTTGGCGGCTGACCCATTGCCGGATCGCGGCGGCCGTACTGGGCAGGGTTTCCGGGACCATGTTGCCGCGCGCCGTGATAATGGTGGGCGTAAATTCCAGGTGCATGGCGTTGAATACCTGGTTGTTGCCGTCGACAGCCGCCGCACCCTTGGCGCAGTCCGGCGCGTCGATTTCATAGCCCGAGGCCAGTGATTTCCAGTACGCCGTGCGCTTGCCCGTGTCCGCGCAGAACAGCCGCTTCAAGCGGCTGCGGGCGACATCGCCGCCGATGACGGAGACAGGGAAGATGTGGATGGCGTAGTCTTTGGCCAGCGCGGCGTACTCGCGCTCCAGGCGGCGGCAAGCGCCGCAAGTAGGATCGGCAAAGATATACAGCGCCCCCTTGGAACCGGACGACAGTTGGATCGAGTAGTTTCCGGTCTTGGCGCCGTCCGCCATGGCCTGCGCCAGTTCCGCCGGGGTGGGGCGCGATGGTGCGCCATAGGCGGTGGCCTCTGGGCCGTGTGCCATGGGCGCCTGCGTGGCAGGGTGTTGCGGGGTTTCCGCCTGGGCGCGCGATACCGCGAGATTGAGCATCGCCATCAGCATCACCAGCAAGACTGGCAGCCCAAGCCACAGGATGGCGCCACGGCACAGATGTTGCAGCCGCCGGGTGCGTGCATAGCGGCGCATGGCGGTACAAATGCCCGCCAGTGCCGATGTGGCCAGCGCTTCGTTCGGAAAGGTTTCCACTTTGCTCTCAAGGAGCAAATTTTGCGTACAGACGCTGATGGACGCGCCTTCCCGGCTGAAATTCGCGCCTTTTAATACGTCGATCAGCGAGACGTTGCTGGTCAGGCCAGTGGTGGCGAACTGGATCAACAGTGAATCGCCAAACAATTCGATGCGGTCTTTGGTTTCCATTATTTCCTCCGGGAGTTACAGCGGTCTGACAATGCCAAGTTTGATCAGGTAGGACTCGAGGCCGTTGACGGCTTCATCGAGGCAGGGTGATTGCAAGCGGTAGCCGTTGTCGAAGGCGAACTTCTCCCACATGCATTGGGTAAAGACGGCGCTGGATTCCATGAAGGGGGCTTTGCGTCCGGTCGTGTTCAGCGCATACCACAGGGGCCGGTCCATGCCCTTGAGCCAGCGAAAATGGGCGCTCGGCAGTTTTCCGGTCGACAGCGCCTCCTTGTGCATGGCGTGCAGCAGCGTGCGTGGATATGGGTGGCGGGCAATCCAGTCGGCGCTGGCCGGGTGCGCGGCATATTTTGCGAACGCGGCGTCGCACACGGTAAGGTCCGGGTAGCCGGGCTGACCGTTCCAGTTGCCATGGTGGCAGGAGCGATTGAGGGCATCGAGCAAGACCTGCGCCTGTGGAATGTCCTTGCCGTCCGACAGCAGGCGGGCGCCAAAGACGGCGAACAGTGCACGCTCCACCGGCGACAGCTGGTCCGGGGCGCTGATGGTGTTGCCCAAGTCCATGAGCAGCAGCGCTTTGCATGCTTCACGCCGCAACTGCTGGTTGACGACCAGGCCGTGGCGCTCGACCCATTCTTCCGGATTGAGGGCGCGCCGCTGCTCAACCGGATCGGTGTTGAGCAGGTCGCCGTAGTACAGGACTGGCGTGACGGCCGGCGAGTGGCTGGACATGATGCGCGGCAGTGTGGCGGCGGTGATGTGACGCCGGGTGCGGTTCGCAGGGTGGCGTTGTGCGCTCCACAATCCATAGAACGTGACCAGCAGCGGCAGGGCAACGAAATAGCGTCCTGTCTCATTGAGCAGGGCCAGCGTTTGGTGGAACGTCAGGCCGTCAGGAGCGCGCGCGGCGGCCAGAACAGACTGTTTTGTGGCCTGAAGCATGTCACCGGCGAAAACCTGTTCCACCCATTGCAACTGGTGCCAGGCCCAGCGCAAGGTCCAGTAGGCAATGTCCGCATGGTAGAAATGCCAGGCCACCATCAGGCCCAGCAGGCATAAGACGAGCAGGCCAAGATGCACCAGATCCATGTCGTCAGCGGGGGAGGGAGTGCTCATGGTCGGTCCTCAAAAACGCAGGGAATTGCGATAGACGCGGGCGATATAGCCGGTCTTCAGGGCGGGCGTACGGGAGTGGTAATGGCCTATCCCGTCCCAAAAGCTGCCACCGGCGGCATTGATTTCGAAGCGCAGGATGTAGGCGGCGGCGCGTGCCGACCAGCACAGGTCATGGATCAGCATGTCGGCCGTGACGCCATACTGGGCACTCAAGCGGGTCACCCATAAGGTATTGATCTGGAACGGCCCGTGGTCGGCGGTGCCGTTGCGGTTGCGGCTGACGGTACCGGGTTTGCCGCCCTCCGTGGCCCAGACCGCCAGCAGGGCGCGCGGCGGCAGCGTATAGTCGGCGGCGGCCTGCATGACACAGGCCGGCACGGATGGCGGTGGAGAAGGTGGGGGAAGGGCTGGCGTCATGGCGATGTCTCCATTGGAACGCGGTCACGTTTGCATTTTAGATACGGTGCGAAGATTCACCGGAATGTCCGTACTGAGTTTGACCAGCGTCGTGTCTTGTGACGAATGGCTTGCGGCGTGCCGTGGTATCGGGCGGCATCGCGCCGGGACGGTTGGACGGCGGGGGATCGCCGAAGGCCATGGCGCCTTGCATTCCGGTGCGGCGATGGGTGACCAGGGCGCGGGCTCGGCTGATCAGCTCGAACGTCTCCGCTTGGGTTTTGCCTTCCAGCCAGTCGGCGGCCTTGTGCAGGCCGATATGGCGAAGCCCTTGCTGCAGCAGCAGCGCCAATCGCCGGAAACCGTTGATTTCCGTGCCACTGGCCGCCAGGTCGGCCATCGCTTCCTCCGTCGCGTCGGCCAGAGGGATGTTGTAGGCGGTGGCCAATTGCGCGGCGCGGCCTGCCAGGACCGGGTTGGCGCGGCGCAGACGCGCCATTTCCGACTCGATGCCGTCTTCTCCAAGGATCGCGCGCAGGCCGTAGTGGCCGATCATTTCATGGGCGATCACGAATTCGATGTCGGCTTCGTCATGCAAGTGGTCGGCAACCAGATAGATCTTGCCACGGTGGAGCGCGGCGCGGACGGCATTGTCGGTGGCAAATGGCAGGTCGCGCACCGACTGCACGCACACGGCGGGCGGTGCCGGCGTCCAGGCAGCGCAGACTGATTGGGCATGCCGCATGACATCGGCCAGTGCCATGGATGGCCGGTCACTTGGGATCACCGATGCCGGCGGCAGGCGTGAAAAGACGGGGCTATCCTCTTTGGGGTCATTCTTTAACACCAGATCGGCCAATGGTTTGGATTCGAGCAGGCGTTGCAGCACCGTCGCTTCATTGGCGCCGGTTGGGATGAAGTAATGCGACTGCCAGCGGATACGCTCGTGCAGGATGCCCAGGCTTTCCAGCCATCGGATATCGTTGCCGGTATAGGTGGGTACATGCAATTCGATGCGCTGTTCGCCGGCATTGCGGGTCGCTTGCAGTGCCCATCGGTTAGACAAGACGCCCCTGGCGCCCGCCCTGATCTGCTCGATGACTTGCTCGGTGGGCATTTGGGCCACGTCGGTGCCGACGCACAGGTTGCGCAAGGTTTGTTGCAACAGGCCCGGGGCAACCACACGGCCAAGCAACCGCTCGCCTTCATCTGTTTGAGTGCGGACCACCTTTGGCGTGTCCGGAATCCGGTCCCATACCGGGAGCAGGGCGCCCGTGATCAGGTGCAGCGGCTGCACATGGGTGGGCGGCGTCGCGGCAATTTCGGCGGCCCATGCCCGCTGTGCTTCGTCCGGTGCTAATTGCGTGTAGGCGCGCACGGTGCGTTCCATTTCCTCGTAGCTGATGTTTTCCTTGATGCGGGCAATCACCTTGTCGATGGCGCCACGCCGTTCCGCCGGTATGCCGCGCATAAAGCGCATGTAGTCCATGCCGTCCAGACCACGCGAACGCAATGCATTGGCGGCGGCGTTGCTGCTTTCCTGGAACGTCTGGCCATTGCGTTTCCATTCCACGACAAACGGCGGTCCGGCATACACCGGGCACGGGACCATGCGCTGGATGGTGACGCGGCCGCGCGCCGCAGCGTCGATTTGATCGACGTTGTCGACGTAGCGAACCGGACCACTTGGGTGGTATTGCTTGCCGCGCGTGTAGGTCACGCCTTTATCATTGACGCCTTGCCCGGTCTTGAGCAGGGCGAACACCTTGCCGCTGCGCTCATTGCGGTAGTAGCCCATGAAGGCTTCGGGGCCGGATTCATCGCTGGCAAATGCCGGCAGTTCCGCAAAAGGGGTAAACCGGGTCGGGCGGTGCAGCGCCAGTTCGACGTAGCGGGTTTCCGCACCGGTACGGCTGTCGGTGTGCACCAGCTCATCGCGCATCTTCTTGACGGTATCGGCATTAACCGTTTCCATTCCCCGGTCGTAGGTGCCGTCCTGGCGCGCCCGCTCGACGACTGTCTCCAGTGTCTTGGTGAATTCCCGGAACACGCGATTCTGGTCGAAGGTCTTGAGCGACAGCAGGCGATTGAGGAACTGTGGCATCGACGGCAATTTCGACTCGTTCAAGGCGCCGGTACGGCTGTCGATCAAGCCGTTCAAGCCCAGTGCTTGCACGGTTTCATCGAAGGACAGGGGCGAGCGGTGGTGGTACATGTCGCCAAACAGGATGTGCAAGGCGCGCCGCGCGTAGTCCGATTCGAGGTTGTCGTCGGCGCTGAACAGGCCGAGCGAGCCGGTTTGGCGCTGCCCTTTGGTGAGGGCGCCCAACTGGTCGAGGCGGCGCGCAATGGAGGAGATAAAGCGGCGCTGGGCTTCCAGATTGGTGGTTGGCAGCACGTAGTGCGGCTGATGGATTTCGTTGGCCCGGTGCGTGCGGCCCATGCCTTGCACCGCCTTGTTGGCGCGCCAGCCGGGTTGCACCAGGTAGTGGATGCGTTTGCGCTGGTTCGGCGCGTCCTGCGCCGCGTGGAAGGAATAGCCGGTACCGCCCGCATCGGAAAAGACCAGAATGCGTTTGCGGTCGGCCATAAAGGCGTCGGCGTCCGCCAGGGCGGCGGACGGTGGCCGCTTTTGCTCCACGGTTTGCAGGTGGCCTTCGTCATCGTGTCGCTGGATGAAGCGGCGCTGACGGCCGGTAACTTCCGCGACGGCGTCAGGACCGAAACTATTGACCACCATGTCGATCGGATTGTCCGGAATGCGAATCTCGTGCAGCGTTTCCAGCAGCGCGTCGCGCTGCTGCTCCGCAGTGCGGGAGATGACCGGGTTGCCGCTGCTATCGGTGGCCGGACGGCTGCGCACGAGGCCGGCTTCGTCCTTGTATTGTTCGTACTGCAGAATCGGAAAGCCGGAACGCACGTAGTCCACCAGGCATTGGCGGGGCGTGAAGTCCAGTTCTTCGATGTCGGTATCGTTGGCGGCCATATCGGCCAGTTGACGTTCCTGCGCCGCTTCGTTGGTGTTCACCAGCTGCATGACGACCGCTTGGCCGGCATCGAGCGCGGCGCGGGCATGTTCGATCACGGTCGGCATCTGCATGGCGGTGATGATCTGGTTGAAAAAGCGCTGGTGCGCGCCCCAGAATCGGGATAAGGCCGCGCTCTTGGCGTGGCCGTTCTTGCCTTGGCCGGTGCTTTCCAGGGCGGCGTTGACGTTTTGAAGCACCGTTTGCCAGGCACCGGCCAGTTCGTTGTAAATATCGACTTGCAGAGGAAGCAAGGCATGCTCCAGTCGTTCGTAGGTCACGCCATCGAAGCTAAGGGAGCGGGCGATGTAGACGCCCATGGCTTTCATATCGCGGCTGATCAGCTCCATCGCGGCCACGCCACCCGCATCGACGGCTTTTACGAAGCCGGACGCGCTCGCAAAGGGCGTGGTGTCGCCCCACAGACCCAGCCGGGGCGCATAGGCCAGGTTCGCCACTTCCGTGGCGCCGGTGGCCGACACGTAGACAATGCGGGCCTGCGGCAGGGCGCGCTGCAGGTCGAGCCCGGCCAAGGCTCTTGCGGCGGGCGGCGCGGCGCCGCGGGCACCACGTTTTTCGATCACGTTGGCCATGTTGTGGCTTTCGTCGAACGCGATGACACCGTCGAAGTCAGGTCCCAGCCATTGCATCAGCTGTTGCAGGCGGCTCTGTAACGTGGCCTGCTTGCCTTCCTTGCGCTTCTGGCCAGAGGCCAGCAGCGAGTATGTGGTGAACAGTATGCCGCCCACTGCGTCGATGGCGGCGGCAGGGCGGCTCTTGGCCTGCGCAAACAAGGTGGCGCCATCGCCGCCCACCGCCTGGTAGTCGCGCATGGCATCGCGCAACAGACCGCGTTTTTCGGAGACCCATACCGCCTTGCCGCGTCCTGAGCGCAGATTGTCCAGGATGATGCCGGCGATCTCCCGTCCTTTGCCGACGCCGGTGCCGTCGCCGATAAAGAAGCCCTGGCGCTCTCCGTTCGGCAATTGCCGGGTGTGGGCCTGGCCGGCGTAGACGATGGCCTCCAGTTGTGCCAACGACAGGCGGGCTGCATCGACCACCGTGGCGGGCAAGTTGGGCGTGTAAGTCGGGATGGGCGGCAAGACCGCCGCCATGGCCGCCGACTGCACCAGTTTGCCGGGATGCGCCTGCGCGCCGGGGATCGCCAGGCGCTGCGGCAAGTATTGTTCGTATACGGCATCCGACAGCGCGGCGGTGGACAAACTGGCCGCTGCCTGCAATGCGCTGACGGCGATGCCCGCTATGGGCGCTGGCGCACGATCAGGCTGTTGACCAGTGCGTCCAGCAGGATCACTGCCGCGTCCTCCGGTGTCTTCGCCGTCATCAGCATGTCCGGACTCAGGTAGCACTCTTCCTCCGGCAATTGTTCCGGGTTGCTCAGGAAGTTCGCCACCGCCGCCGGTCCCATTCGCGACAGCAGGTCGATCCATTCCACTATCTGCTCCTGGTCCGGGCCTGCCGGACTGGCCGGTTGGATCAGCAGGCCTTGTTCCAGACCCAGCCTCAGCAGAGAAACCAATGGTGCTTCGTTGCTGTACCGCATTTCCGGCGGCAGGATCGCCAGTGCCGCGAGGTTCAGGGGATCGAGCAGGGGATGCAGCGGATGTGGGGAAGGGACGGTCATGGCGGATTGCCTCCAGTTGGGTGATGATCGGAGCCAGCGCGTTGGCGTCCATGGTCATGGTTCGTCCGGTATGCGGGCCGGTCTTGTCCAGCACGATCAGGCGGACCGCGACCGAGACGCCATATTTAGCGTAGAACTTTCCCGGCACTTTGATATTGGCGCGCAGCGAAGATTGGGCGAGAAGCTCATCCCAGACCTTCCTGTGCATGGGCCGGTGTGGTGCAAAATTCTCGCTGACGATGGCGACCAAGCGTCCGCAAGGCGCCAGCCGGGCCAGCGCCTGGCGCATGTGGGCCTGAATCACCTTGTTGCTGCGCTCACCTTGCAGACGCCCGCCGGTACGGCTGAAAGGGGGATTCATGACGATGACCGAGGGCTGGATATCGGCCGGAAGAATGTTGTGCAACTGTTCGCCGTCCTCGCGGAACTGCCGCCACTGTGGCCAATGTCGGTTCAATAGGTCGGCCCGCCCTGCGGCCAGTTCGTTGACGATGACGGTGGCGCCGGCCATTTTGCCGTGGATGGCATTGGCGCCGGTACCTGCGGACGGCTCAAGCATGATGTCATCCTTGCGCAAGTTGGCGGCCCAGGCAGCGATAAAGGCCAGCGTCGGCACTGTCGAATACTGGTCAAACTCCTCGCTGTCGGTGGTACGGCGGGTTTGTGTTGGCAGGCATGCCAGGATCTGTTCAATGCGCTCCAGGTTCGCGGCGGCGTCAGGGGCGGCGCCCGCCGGTGTCAGGCGGGCGTCGATGATCGCCAGATGCAGCCCCGCCTCCATTGCATCGTGGATTGCGCGGGAGGTGTAGGTGCCGGCGGTCAGTGGGGAGCCATACGCTTGCGCGGCGACGGCAAACAGTTCGCCATTGGTAAAACGCTGGCCGGCGGTAAGTTGCGCGCGCACCCAGGCTGTTACGGCTGCTGCGCCGGACACGCTATTGGCTGCCGTTGCCGCTGAGTCATCCGGCGACATCGACGCGGTCTTAGCAGGATCGCCAGCGAGGGACTGCGCGCCATCGGGCGCGGTAAGCCATTGCGCCAGCAGTTGTTGGCGCTCCTGCGGCGAAGCTTGCCGGATGCCGGCGACGTCATAGAAGGCTTCCAGCAAAACGTCCATGGTGGCGGCTTTGTCCGGGATGGTGGCATTTTCGTTGAGCATGCGCAGCAGCTCGGCGCGCTGACTTTGATGCGCTTGTCCGCCCAGCAGCTGGATGTCGGACGTGTCGAACAGGTCGCCCGAGGCGGCGATGTAGGCCCTTGCCAGTGCCTTGGCCTGTGCAACGATGGCTGGCGCGCGTATCGGTAGGCTGCTGCGGGTCATGCTGCTCAAGCGCTCTTCGGCGGCATCCCTGACGAGCTCGTACACATGACGGTTCAGCTGGCGTTTGAGCAGGCGTAGTGCCGCCTGTAGGGCCGCATTCAAGGTCGGGTGCTGGATGCATGCATCGGTGGGAGCCAGCTCCGTTGTAAAAGCAACTTTGCTGTCGGATGCGCTGACCGCGCTCGCCCATGCACCGTTGGGGGCGCGTGCGATATCGATGGTGACGTGGCAACCTGCCTCGGATAGATCGATAAAGGTTGAGGCGGAGGGAAAGCGGGCTGGCGCCACATACCTGTCGTCGTCTGATTTGAACGTGGCGAAGCCCCATTTCATAGCGGCTCTGATGGACGGCTCGGCGTCGGCACCCGCATGCGGCAGCGTTTCTTCATGGCCTGTGGATGTTACGGTCGCTGTCGTGATGGCGGCGAGTTTGCGCGTAGCGTCGGTGGTGGGCGCCAGTGGCGGCCCGCTAACGCTGCTGGCGACGGAATCCTTGGCTGACGCCACTTGGCCTGGACGGCGAACTGCCCAGATTTCACACCAGCCGCCATAGGAGGTCGTGGAAATGGTGCGGACAAGGATGGCGTCTGTATCGTCCAGTCGTTCGCAAATAATGCTGGTGACGTAGTGCGGCGTATCGCCATGCCCGTCGCGCAATACCTGGTCGCCGACGCGCAATCCTGCTGGATTGTCGGCTTCGTCCACCTCGTGGTAGCGCTCCGGGTCCAGCACCAGCTCGGTAAAGTGTTCGCGCATCTGGGAGGCGGATACGTCCGGTCCAGGCGTCAATCCCGACAGGACCAGCGCGTAAGTGGCCGATGCGCGCGCCAGCAGGTCTTCTCGGGCACTGCGCAACGGATTGTGGGGGCCGGCATCCGGCGCGTTGCCGGGGAGGGTGTCTAACGGTGCCCCATGGCGTGGTTTGAACGGCTGCATATCTCCTCCGAATTTGCACAATGTACATAATGCAAAATTTAACGCTGATGCGAATGGGACGATGGCGCCAGACGAAGCGCCGAAATGGGTGCGCTGCGTGGCAGGGAAAGGGCGAGTACGCCTTGTGCATCGCTGGGCGGCGCTGGCTGAGGGCGTCGCTGCGCATGCTCTGTGCGGATGGCGGCGTGGGCGATTTCAAGCACGTCCGGGGCGACGCGCTGCAGGGCGCTCCGGTAGAACGGCGATGGGCTGGCGCAAATGATTTCCGCGCAATGCGTGCACCGATTGCGGTCGATGTTGTTCACGTTGCGGAAGTCCATCGCGTCGAGCGTTGCCCACTGGTGGGCGGTGGCGGCGCTGACAAAGTCGCTGCCCGGACTATGCGCCAGGCCGTTCCTGATGAAGGCTGTGCGCATGATGCGGTAATAGAACGAGCGCACTAGAATTGCTTCCTCTTGGTCGTCAATGTCGCCGGCGGAACCGGCCTTCTTGCGTGATTGCGCCAGTTGCGATGCATATTGGTCTTTGATATATGCGGCAAATTCTCTGCCCAAAGGGGAGTTGCTGGCATGGTTTTCTTGCGAGCGTTGTGCGTGCATGGCATGAATCTCCTGTCGGTATGGCGGTTGCGGTTATGACCAGGCGGCGAAGTTGAGCTTTGCCGCGATAGCCTCGGTGGCCTTGGTCGCTACCGGAAATTCGAGACTGGAATAGTCAAAGTCGTTAAATTGCAGGGTCAGCGTCGACTGTATGTTCGCCTGCTGGATGATGTAGCTCTGCAGGAAGCTGATCGGATGGCAGGCCGCGTATTGGCGCGGCATATCGACAATCACAATGCAACTGCGGTCGCGGGCAACACCGAAGTATTTGTCGCCCCAGCGGATCTCGTAGCCGGGATCGAAGCCCGGGGGCTTAGTGGCGGCGATGGCGTTGTCGGTGCGTTTCATGTTCAGATATCCGATGGTCAGGCCATAGCCGAGGGCAGGGAACATGAACTTTCCCAACGAGGCCATCTCTCGCCAATATCGGTGGGAAAAGCCGCTGGTGACGAAGTCCAGCATCGACACCAGAAAGAATGGAACGCAGACAACGCCAGCAAGCAGCAGAATGCCGGTCAGGCCGGTATGTAACCTGTAAAGCTTGTGCGATGCGCGTCCCATGGCATGCTCCTATCGTTTGACTCCGTCACCCGGCTTGTCCTTGTTACCAATGAGCGGAGATTGCGGTGAGCGGTGCATATGCTCCAGCCGGTTCGTCAACACATTGACGGAACTGCCGACCGATTCGTTGGTATCCCTGCCGAGTCGGCTTGAAATGGCGCCACCAACCCAGTTGATGACCTGGTCGGGCACGATGAGTACCAGGCCAAAGCAGCTATGCACTAAGGTGAGGCAGATGGTGAAGTAGATGTATAGAAAACCGATCAAGCTAATCAGGCCGGTGAACGAATTGAACTGCACATTGGCGACCGCAATGCCAAATATCTGGTTCAGAAAGGTGCCGCCCACCACCAGGCACGCGCCGCCGCCGAAGAAGCCCACCACCATCAAAAATGGGCGGGCAATCAGGTTCAGCAGGAAAAGATAGCCATGTGCGGATCGTTGACCCATTCCTTCGCCGTGGCCATCCAGATGCGCGATGGCCCACAGCGGTGCCGCGATGACTCCTTCCAGCACCACCACCAGCCAGTTGATAATGGCTCCGAACCAGACGATAAATGGAACCAACGGCAGATAAAGGGACAGAGCGGCGCCGATCAGGAATAGGGGAATCACGATCATCAGGAAAAATGGTCGAACTGCATCCAGGATTCCATGTGCAAGAGCCCCTATTCCGGTTGACAGGTCGAGTACCTTGCCGGCTGCTGTTGCCTTGGCGGCTTCAACCGTGGCATTGAGTGCCGCAAAAGCGACTGCGGCCCCTTCCGCCGTGACGAGTGTGTAGTCGCCGATATTTTTCATTTTAATCAGCGGATTCACGGTGCCGACACCGGACGCGCCGAAGTCTGCGCCATTGATGTAATTGAGCAGTCGTATGCCCGACTTGGAGAATAGCGATCCCAACACTTTGTTGGGATCCGCGCCACCGGTACTGGATGGCTGGCCGAGCGGCGCGGAGGTGGAATCTTGTGCCAATTGCGTTTTATAGGCTTTCGATATCGCACCGCGTATCGCTACCAGTCCACTATCGCCTGAAAAGCTTTCCCCGGTAAGCTGTGCGTTTCCGGCGACGGCATCCGATAACTTGTTGTTTGCGACGGCAAAGGTTTGATACCAGGCGCCCAAACTCCACCAGCCTGCATCTTTAATCCGGCTACCCAACTCGGACGCGAGTTCCGGCGCCTTCCTCGCTTCCGCGTTCGCGACGAGATTCACTGATCGTTCATAGGCGAGGGCTGCCCGTTCGATGGCCAGGTTCGAGTCCGGTAGCGTTGCGGTGCCGCCATCGAGCTGAGTCACCACTGCCTGCACAAATTTTAACGAATCTTCCCGGATGGTCGTTTGCATGGCGAGCAGCGCTTTGGCATGGGCCTTGTAGATGGGACTAGCGTCGACCGTGGTGCTGAACCATGAAGTCGACTCTGCGTGTGCTTCCAGCAGTTCCGGGGCCACCGTCGCCCCTCCACAGACCTTGCTACTCTTCGGATTCCTGAGGACGAATCCATTTGCCGTGCGGAAGTCCTGCACATATTCACCGGGAAATTGGAAGCCACCGTTATGCGCGACATGGTCGAGACCCGCATTAATGCCATGCATGCACAGGTTCAGTTCGTAGATCGACTTGGCCATCGATAGCGTACTTGGCATTGCCGGTTGTACCACCATATCCTTGCCATCCTTGAAGGCGGTGATCGCCGCGTCGGTCGCGAGATTGGCAATGCCGACGCCCATCAGGGATGCCGCCCACAGCATCAGCAATTGGCAGAGCGCCCAGCCATTCGCCGTAGGTACCAGGGAAATGATGCCCCAGATAAGGCGGACGGGGGCCCAGAACGTATGTTGTTCCCGGTCGAACAGGGCTCCGTCATGTGCTATTTTTGTCAGGTTGCGAAAACCCACATACGTAGCGAATATTCCGCCGACAACGAGCAGGGCGGCATTGGTGTTGTGGAATAGCGCGGAGAGGATTGTCTCGCTTCCGCCGCTGGCAGCCAACGGGTCGTTGACGACAGAACCGAAAACAGACACCAGCGCCTGCCTGCTTTTGTCACCAGGATGTTTTGCAGCTTCGGAAATTGCGGAAAGAGTGGTTCCCTCATCGGCCATGGCATGCATGGCAAGCAGTGCGAACAGAGCAGGGAGGAGTTGGCGCGGTTTCATTGCATTACTCCCCCAGTTTTGCACTGAATTCGGGATCCAGGACTTGCCGGACCCAATCGCGGTTCTCTATAAAGAAGTACTTCAATCCGCCGCGTTCCAGGCGTGACAGGCGACGGTTCCTTAGCTGCCACAGCCGAAATTGGGCGGTCAGGCTGGCCATGAAAAGCATCGGGCCGCTCGACAGAATTGTGGCGATCGCCAGCCAAGCGCCGTTTGCGATGGCGCAAACCGACACCGCGAAAATCACTGTTGCCGCTGCCAGCGCCAGACGTTTCTGAAAGAGAAAGAGACGTTTCAGTTTGGCGATGCGCGCCAATGAAGCTGGTCCTCGACCAAAAAACTGTTCGAATGCGACGTCTTTTTCGGGGCTACTGGTATCCCCATCCGTTCTAGGTTCGTCGACCTTTCCACGGGAGCGCTGAAGCAGATCGCGGATGTAGGCCAGATTGTCTGCATGGTGTTGTCTGGCGGCGTTCATTTGTGTGAACGTGCGCTTGATGCTGGGCCATGGCCAGAGGACCTGGCCAACTCCGCGCCCAAGCATACGGATTGTTTTTCGAATGGTCATTTGATTTCTCCCTCAGCGACATGAGCACATGCCTATTTGCCGGTCTTGCCAGGAACGGACTGGTAGGTCTGGGTAAGTAAAGGCTCGAATTCCCGGCGCGCCGTGCTGGCCAGCGTGAGGCCGCCGATCATGGTTCCCTTCTGGATTTCATTTTTCAGCGACATGGCGAGCCAGTTATTCAAGGACGCTACGCGGATCAGCTCCCGCAGCAGGTTGTCGCCACTCATGGCCTGGAGGTCGGCTTGGTACTCGGTGTTGGCATAGCGGCGGCCGACTTCGAACGCTTCGAATTCGCGCAAGGACATCATGCCGGCCGCTTTCGCGCGCGGCGATGCAATCAACTTGTAGTAGGCATTCGCCGATGGCGTCGTCAGCGCTTCGGCCAGCAAGGGCTTGGTGGCGGGGTTGGGCAGGCTTTCCGCTATGCGCTGCTCCTGCGGCTCGGCGGCGGCGGAGATGATGGCGTTGTACTGGTTCATCAGGCCGACATATTGGGTACCCGCCGGGGTATCTGTTTCCGACTTGCGCAATTGCTGCCCGACCGAACGGCGCACGGAATTCTGTATGTACATGCGCGCAACGTCCGACTGCTCCTGGCTGAACGTCAGGTCGGGCAGTTTGGCATCCGGCCCGGCACCGTGCAGGATCGTGTCAAACCGCTTGTCGGCGCCTGGCATGTTGGGCGAGATGGCCGGGCATGCCTTGGTGCCGCCATATGCCGCGTAGTCATCGGCGTCGCAGTATTTGGTATGAATATGGGTCGAACGCGCCGCATCGGCTTCCTGGGTGACCGGCGGCTTGTTGATGGCGGCGGCAATCGCGGCATTGGAGATCGCGGCGCCACCGCCGGGCCGCAGGCCGGCGCGCGCACTGGTCGCGGCCTTAATGACTTCGGTGGCGCTGCCGGCTCCGGATTCGGCGCAGATGCTGGATGGAATGTCATAGCGCTGCCGCGCATCCTCCAGGCGGCGGTTGGTTTCCTGCACGGTGTCGAAGTCGCGCTGGGCCTTCGATGCCGCTTCGATGGTGCTGACGGTCTTTTGGCCGTTTTGATTGATGGCGGTACCGATGTCAAACAGCATGCGGGTGACACTGGTATTCAAGGCGACGACCGATGCGTTCACGGTGTTGACGGCGGCAAGCACCGCTGAATCAAACACCGGCCACGCCGCATGGGCCGGGTGGATCACGGCGGCGCAGGCGGCGAATGCCAGGACCTTGCACCGGAATGGAATGACAGGCTTCACGATCTTCTCCTTCTGCTTGAAGCGGCTAGGTGACATGCAGGAACTCATCGGCCAGGGTATCGGCCAACTGTTCGATGGCGGAACTGGTGTCGTCGCCGGCGGCATCGGCCCGCATTCTTTCAATGGTGGGAAGTGCCGTGCCACCCGGGAAGCGGCGCGCCAGCGTGGTTCGTGCCGCGCAGATGCCTATCCGCGCGGCCAGCAGGTCGCGCAGCGCGACGTCTTGCAGCGTGGTGGAAAACGCCCACAATTCGATCGGTCCGGCGGTATTGGTCAGTATTTGGGCAATGAAGCCGATCTTCGTTTTAAACAAGGCAAGGAAATTGACGCCTTCCGGCCCCGGACCGACAGCCTCGCGACGCAGCCGGACAATGGCCTGGCGTGAGATGGGGAACTCGTCCTGCAGGATTTGTTCGTCCTGGGTATTGCCGCCCCGCATCAGGAAGATGGTGGTTGCCGCGGCCCGCAAGCGCTGCGGATGGTCGGCCAGGTACTGCGATGACGCCACCACGCGGATGCCCCACTTGCGGCCTTCGCGGCCATCCTTGATCAGCGTTTCTATAAATGGCTCATAGCCGCCGGCGTTGTGCGATTCATCGTAGACCAGGACTTTTTGTTCTTGCTTCACATCCGCGATGCGTTGCAGGTGGTATTTGCGATAGGCGGCTGGCACGACCGGCAGCAGCGTCGACTCCCGGATAAAGTAGTGGCGGGCCGCAAGGAAGCGGCCGAACATGAACATGGCGGCAGTTCGCAACTCTCCTTCGGCCGACTTGGTGCCGATCACGTTGTTCAAATTGACGGCAACGACCCGGGTGTTGCTATCGAGTTCGAACCGGGTTCGCCCCTGGAATAATGCATAGGTGCTGTTGGCAACCGCCAGACAGCGGTCCATGTAGCTCAGCACCGACTCGCCATTGCCGTTGATCCGTGCTTCGCCGAACAAGTGACGGATCGATTCGTTGTGCAAGTAAGCATTGAAGTCAGGGAGGACCGGGACCGCATAGCGCTGGGCGATGGACGCAACCCGAGGGTGGCCTGCCTGGAACAGCAGGTCGGTGACTTCCCACCAGGTGGCGGCTTCCCACCACACCGCGTCATGCATGGACAGCAGGCCGCTCGATTCCAGCACGCGGTCGACTTCCATGCACACCTGCGATTCGTATAGGTGGGGAGCGTGGTTGCAGCGGTCTTCGTAGGCGATGTCGACCAGCATCTGGTTGGCGCGCGCGCAGTCGGACGGTACCTGCCGGGTGGACGGATCGGTGCACAGCAGGTTCAGGAAATCGATCTGAAAGTCCCGTTCCTGCTGGGTAGGGAAGCGTGCGCCCAGTTGGGTGTCGAACAGGTTGACCATGAAGTCCTGCGAATTTTCCAATTGCAGATAGATGGCTTCGGACTTGCGTTCTGGCGGAAGCGAGTCGCGGATCATGTCGATCAAGCCGATGGCCGAGGCGCCGACTTCGACCGTTGTATACAAAGGCAGGCGCGTGGCGCCCGCAGTGTGGGCGGAGGCCATGGCCATGGTGTTGAGCATGGCGGACTTGCCTGAGCCGGGCGTGCCGGCCAGCAGTTCTATCCACGTATCTTGCAGCCGGCTGCCCAGTTGAATCGAATAGATTTTCCCGTCCGGCGTACGCATGTGCATGTTGCCGCAATCGGCAAAGGGCGTGGCGGGGCGTTCGAAGGGCAGCATGGCAAGGGCGTCCGGCAATGGCGGCACCAGGCGGTTGGCCACGTTTTTATGCGTGAAAGCCGGGATGGTTGAACACCATGCCGCCACCGGGTCGCCATGGGCCGAGGTGACCTGGCAGGTGCCCCAGGCTTGAATTGCCTTCTCCAGTGTTGCCATGCGGCGCCGCACTTCCTGCGGCGAAGGCGCCCACGTGGATAGCGCCACCTTCAGCGACAGGATCGAGTCGCGCTTGTTGCGCTCCTGCAGGTCCAGCAGCGACTGGCGGATATCCTTGTTCGCGGGCAGCATGCCGACAAAGGTGGTGAGCAGCATTCTTCCCCGCATCTCATCCAGTCCGCCGGGACACAAGTCAAAGCGGATGCGCCATGGGATGTCGCGCGCCAGGGATTCCAGCAGCGCTGAGAAGGCCTGCGGGTCTTGCGGTCCCAGCTCCATGGTCAGCGTGCCGTGGAACAGGCCGTCGGTCTCAACCAGCGAGCCGGGTGTTGCGATGTCGTTGGCGCAGATCTGATAGCTCAGCAGCGGCGCGGCGAGGTCCGACGCATCGAGGGGATCGGCGCGCCCATGCGGGGTAATCGCTTTGCCCAGCAGGGCCGGGCGGAATTTCTGCGAGGTGCGCTGGCGGTTGGCCATGATGCGCACGGAGCGCACGGCTTCATCCACGCTCAACTGCCGCAGCAGGACGCCGGGGCGTCCTTCGGGGCCACAGTGCTCGAAGTCGAACTTCAGCCGTTCGAGCACCGTATCGTGGCGGTATTTCATTGACATGAGGATGGACGCCGGACTTTGCCCGAACGCGAGCCGGGGAAGTTTATGCGTGAACGCTTGCGCCGCGCGTTGTTTCAGTTCGGACTTCCGTTCTTCATCCGCCATGATGTTCAGGTGGGTGTATACAACCAGCAGGTTCTGTTCCCACACCACCAGCGGGGCGTTGCGCCGCACGCGGTCGAGGATAATGTCTTCGGTGCGCAGCCCGATGCGGCGGGCGGTATTGATTTGCGGTTCCACCAGGCGCATCAATTCATCGGTGGCGCGCTCAGGGTCGCGCTCAAAGCCGAATGATAAGGAGTGGCCATACCGGCGCAGGTAGCCATTGAGGCGGATGCGCAGGTTTTCGATCAGTTCCGCAAACTCGTCCCGCGAGAGGATTTGGTAGGCCCCTTGCAATTCGAAGACGGTCAGCAGTTCATTGGTGTCGCTGACCAGCGTATAGGGACAGGACAGTTCCGGGTTGCGTTGCAGGTCCTCATCGGTTAGGCCGATGGCGGTGGCCAGTTCGCAGTAACTGGCCAGGTCGCGCCCGATCATATACCTGGCCAGGTAAGCCAGCACGTCTTCGACCGCGTTGACGCTGTTTTCAAGAATGTTCATACTCGTCTCCTGCGCCCTATATCTAAAGTGGGGCATGCACGATGCCGTGGTGCACCTGTGGCCAGGTGTTGACTGGCAAGTCGCGGTAGGCATCGCTTCTCCAGCATGCCGCCGTCTCGGCGACACAGGCTGGCGACACCACCAGCGCCAGATCTTCGAAGCTGATTTCCCGCCACTCCTTTTCATCAGCCGACTGGCGCAGCAAGGCCGACGCAAAGACGGCCGGCTCGCAGCTGCCCCAGGTTTGCTGGACGTAGACGCGGTGTGATGCCATCCAGTTCAGCAAGGCGTGGGCATCCGCGCGAAGATCGGCCTCACCAGCGCCGAGCGCCACCAACACGGTCCGTAGCAGATGGCTGGCGTCCTGAGGGGACAAGCCGGGCAGGTAGCACAGGTAAGCATCGCCTGACGGTAGGTCGCCAAGATGTTGCCAACGATGGCAAATTGCGCAGATCGGCCCCAGATTGTCCGGCTGGGTATCCTGGTGGTTGTCGTTGCGGTGGTGGGTTTCGTTCCGGGTACAAGCGAATCCACAGAAGATGCACGGGGCATCGACGCTGCCGGCGCTGGTAGCGTGAGTGGCGCATTGCACGCCATTTACGCCCGCCGGACCGGATTGCAGACTGGTGTGTTTGCGCCATATTTTGCTGGCGGTGGAAAGCAGCAGCGGGCGGGGCCAGAAACCATCACCGTCCGCCACCATCGTGTCGGCATCCTGCGCCAGGATTGCTTGCGCTGCTGTGGATTTGGTTTGTTTCATGGTACAGGCTCCTGTCGATGCTGCTTTGCGTTCGAAGCATTAGCTGGCGGCGCCTGGCACACTGCCGTGCGAAGCTTTGCCAATACCAGCCGTTTCGCCTGCCGTCAGCATGACGAATCCCATCGAGCCAAGGGCGGCACCGGCCAGGATCGGTATAAAGATTTGCGATGCCTTAACTTGGCTGTGTTCACCCTCGCGGCCTTTCTTGATCCAGTTAATGCCGCCATAGCCGGCCCCGCCGAACCCAAGGCCTGCAAAGATGACGCCGAGGTCTGTCTTTATCGACGCCACCTGGCTCTTGAACGTGCTGACAAGTGATGCCACGCCGGTGGTCGTAACCGCGTGTGCCGGACTGGCCATCACGAGCCCGCCGAAGGTGAGTGCGGCGCTGATACGCATCAGGCGCAGCTGCTCGGGGCTGGCGGCAACCATATGTTGTGTCGCCAGCAGGCGGATATGGAGGTGGCGGCACGCGTT
The DNA here is from genome assembly GCA_019751755.1 of Burkholderiaceae bacterium. Taxonomy (GTDB): domain Bacteria; phylum Pseudomonadota; class Gammaproteobacteria; order Burkholderiales; family Burkholderiaceae_D; genus Rugamonas. Next base: position 21,527 of record JAIENA010000232.1, read on the forward strand.
GTTGAAAGCACCGCAAATGTCTGGATATTTCATTGTTATCTCCCGTCAAAAAATTGCCGAACGCGGCGCCATCATCGGTGCCGCGTTCGGCTACATGGATGCTGTTGCGTAAAGTCCTCCCCTGTGGTTACCAAAAAAGATGTAGCGACTGGCGAAAACGCTCGATGGTGTCGGCAACTTGCACCAGCAGCGAGCCGCCGATCATGTGGGTAATGGCGCGCCAAACCGAGTCTTCCGAGCCGTTGGAGGATTGACCGTCCGCCGTGGCGCGCTTGAGCAGCACAACGCCTTTGAAGAAGTAGCAGCCGCCGGCGACACTGGCGATGGTTAATACCGCGTTGATGGCATCGGCAAACTTGCCGAAGTCTTTGCTGGTGGCATAGGTGATCGGACCGTAGGAGACGACACCAGCCCCCATGGAGTTCCAGGTGACGTCGATGAAACTGCTCAGGTTGTACATCAAGCCGCCGATGATCATGATGGGAAGGATGTCTCCCAGCGTCACGGGCGACTGCCCGGGCAAGCGTGAAGCGCGCGCCATGCGCAGCAAGGCGTTGCCGCAATAGAGCGTCCCGACCAGCATGCCCAGCGCCCACAGGGCTGACCACAGCGCGGCTGGAACCTCTTTGGCGAAGGTAATGACCATCGTTGCGATGTCCATGGTCGTCTCCTATCGAATCTGGCCGTCCGGCGTGACCACGCGGCGTGCGCGGGCATCTATGCCGGTAATGCGCAGCGCCCCGATCTTGTCGCCGACCTGCACGGCGTAGGTGGCACCGTCGTGTTCGATCCAGGCCTGGTTTTGGTAGATCGTGTTTAGGGCGTAACCGGTCAGCAGCGGCAAGGTCTCTGCGCGGGCGACAGCAGCAGGCTTGTTGGTTGCCGGTGTCCGGACAGGGCGTTGTGGCGCGGCGGCTGCCGCCACCGGGGGCGTGATGATCGGCGCGGTGTTTGCACTGGCTTGGGTGGCGCCTGCCTCCAGACGGCTCACCCGCGCATTCAAATCCTCCAGCGCGGTGCGGATGATGGTCCGCTCCGACTCACCCATAGGCGCTGCGGGTGGTAGTGACTGGTCTTGTTGTGCAGGATGCTGTTCCGCACTTGGCGGCGCGGCTGCTGGTATGTGTTGCGCCGCTGGTGGTGTGGGCGGTTGTTGGAAATTCGTCGGTAGCAACTGGTCATTGCCGCTGGATGACTCAGGGGCGCTCCCAGTCAGCCTTGACAATACGAGACCAGTGACGATGATCGCCGCTGTGATCATGGCCCAGTGCCGGGGCGACAGATTGAGTAACCGGTCGAGCAATGCCCGGCTGACGTTCGGTTTTTGGTCGGCAGGCGCCGCACCTGCCGCTGGCGGTACCTGGTCTTGTCCGCGCGGCGCTTTGTGGTGTGCTTCCATGTCGAAGATATCAGCAGGGGCGGCGGCATCATTGTGTGCGGTGTGCTGTTCCATGTTTTTCACCGGTCGGATGTTCAGTTGCGGCCTGCTGGCGGGCCGTTGGAGGTATCGTTTTTTGCTGGCGAACGCGGGGTGCTGGCCGTGCCAACTTCGGTGTTGGCGGGAATAGCGCCTTGCGTATTGGATTTCAGATCGACGTCGTCTGCCAGATGCACGGATTCGAGGAACCGGATGCCTATGGTCTCGCCGCGTGCGACTAATACCTGCTTCGGCGGCAGTTGCGCGGCGTCGCCGCGCAAGACCTGGGCGGCCTCCGTTGCCATGCCGCCGATAATGGTGCCTTTGATCGTCCGAGAGCTCGGTGGCCCGTTGCGTGACTCGATCACGCCGCCGAAGGGTGTCGTGGTTGTTTGGGTATCGGCCTGTTCGAACAATTGGCCAGCTTTGCTGAGTCCGCTTGCGATCCCTGGCAGCAGTATCCGTGAGTTGTAGCGGTTATTGACTTGGCCGGCGAGACTGGTGCGCATGCTGTTTTTGTCGACTGCCTTGGCGTTAACCCGATAGGTATGGCCATTCCATACCATGTAGGTGAACGTGATATCCACGGCATTGTTGTCGCGTCTGTAGCCGGGCGCATGCAGCACCGCACCCTCGTATTCGCCGATGGGAACGCGGGCGAAGACCCAGGAATTTTCGTCAGTATCGAGATCGGTGCCCAGTTGCGCGGGAACCAGTGCAAACGCCGGGACCAGCTTTTGCTGCGGCCTGGATTCGATTCCTGCATCGCTGGGGGCGCGTGCGGTGACGGCGGGTTGGGGCATATCGCTTTGCCGGGCGGTCGAATGGGTAGCGGGTGTCCATTCGCCGATAAACGCCAGCACTTGTTCGCCGATGCGCTCGGACTGGCGGGAATCAAGCGTGGGGGCGGCAGCGGCTGACGGCGCAGCAGCAGAAGGCGCTGGCGAAGGCGGTGGTTGCACCGGTGCTTGCGGTTCGGGCTTTGTGCGTTCGGGGCCTGGCGGCACTTGCTGCGCGCGTGATGACATCGCCGACAGGTAGGTGCTGCCCGTGTCGATGGCGGAAGTGGCGTTGACCGTATTGTAGCGATGCAGGACGTCGCTATAGTGCTCGCTTTCCTCGGCGTTCGTTCCATTGCCAGCCTGAATAGGACTGATCTCTGTCGTGTGTTGGCCGGATGAATGCACATAGCTATAGGCCAGGTAACCCAAGCCAAGCACCGCACTGGCGCAAGCGGCGACCACGATCTTGAACTGCCGCCCGACGTCTGCCTGGAAGATGCTCATGACTTGCTCCTAGTTGATTTCCAGCCCGACGATGACGGAACGATCACCATCCGACAGGGCGATATAGGGCGTTGGCGGCAAGCGGTAGACCCGCGTGCCATCACTCGAGGCCATGGTTTGGTCAAACGCGGAGCGGATATTGACCTTGGTGCGCAGGTACAGCGCCCCGGCGAATTGCCAGACCTGTGTGCGGGACGGAACGTCGCCGTGCAGCGCGACCGCGACCGCCTCCTTCGGGGGCAAGCCATCGAGAAAACCTTGCATGGCTTCGTCATACAGCGCGATTTTTTCCGGCCCCGTGATGGCGGATGGCGCACCCGGCGCGCGGCCGGGAATGCGCAGGTCAAGCCGGTAATCGACGATACGGTTTTTACCCGCCGAATCCGGCTCTCCCGTCACCAGCTTGATCATCACTGGCGTTGCATGCCCGCGCAGCATCACGACCAGGTTGCCATCTTCATACGAGCTGCGGGAGGAGATCACGATGGATGCGGTATCTTGCAGCCATTCGACCTCAAATGAGCGGGCGTCAGAGACGCGTGGCGCGGCGGCCAGTGGCCAGGCATGGCCGGCCATGTCCGTGAACACCAGCGTCGCCATTTCCCCTGGCAGCATGCGGGCAATCGGCAGCGCGGCGCCGGGGGATAGGTCCACTGTGATGCTACTGATCCGGGGCACAGTGCGGACCGGACGGTATGCCTTGGCCTTGCGCGTGTCATCCAGGGAGCGCCGCAGCTTGATGATTTCATTCGGCGTGAATGGAGCAATGGCGGCTTTCGCGGCATTGAAATCAAGCGCGCCGCCGGGCGGTGGCGCAAGTGGCGGCAGCGGGGCGACCCCGTTCGGGTCGGATGCCACCGCTGAGGGCTGTGGTTGCGCCTTTGCGGCGGCGCCATATCCCGTTGCGGGGGCTGGCGCTGGCGCTTCGCCGACACCGGGCGCCTGTGCGGGCGTTGGCACCGGTGGGGGAGGGAAGTCTTCGCGTGCGCGTACCCATTGCGGCGTGACGGATTCGGATGGCCGCTGCGCAGCTGGCGGGGGGGACGTGGTGCTTTGGTTAGGGATGGGCTGCGGCGCCTGTGCCCCGGTGAACGTGCTGACCATTGCCAGCGACAGAATAACTGGAAGCTTATGCATATTGTCCTCCTACAGGGGGGCGGTTACCAGGCTGGCGATGCCGATGCCTTGTATCGAGTCGAGCGTGGAGATGCGTTCGATGCGGGTGACGGCGCGGAAGCGCTGGGGCGGCAGGCGCAACGTCTGGCCTTCCAACCGAACTTCGATCGGTAATTCGACCTGCCAGAAGAACACGCCACCCTCGATGCCTTCCTTTGACAGCACGCCGGTTCCGGCGCTGATGGACAGGTTCATGCGCTTGTCCTTGACCGTGTCGAGGATGCCCATGCGGTCAAGGTTGTCGAGGTATTGCTGGAAGCCGTCGCGGGTATAGCCGGGGCGCAGTTCTTCGAGTTGCTGGCGCCAGTTGAGGAAGTCCAGTGTGAACGAGCGCGTGATGTTGTCGCGTGCGAACTGGATGACGTCGGCGGTCTTGCGGTAGGGCTGGGACATCGGAATCAGCGGGAACATGCGGCCGTTGTCGGTGGCGAAGTATTCGCGCACCGGATGCGTTGCGCGCCAGCCCAGGTAACCGTTCAGCAGCACGGACAGCACCAGCAGGCCGCACAGGATGAAATTCATTTTGACGGATGAGCCCGCGATGAACTGGATGCGGCGGCGTTGCTCTTCCATGCGCACGGCAGGTTCAATCGCATCCTGCGTCTGGTGCAGCTTGGGCAGGATTTGCTGGAGCAGCGCGTCGGGCGTTGCGGATGGCGCGTCTTGCTCGGAACGCAGGTGCTGTGCTTCGACTGGTTTGTTCATGGCAACCTCGATTCGCCGCTGACGGCGATGGAGTGGTGGGTTCTATCTTTTGTATTATGGAGATGATGCGGAAATGTGAAGGGCTGGCCCGCTGGTTTCTGATGGCGGTCAATATTCCTGCTGAACCGGTGGAAGTTGGTCGGTTGGCCTGCTATGCGCGTGCGTGTACTCTTTCATGAAGTTGTTTGACTTGCCATAAAGTGTCTTTGTTTTCGTTGTTTAACTTTTAATCCATGGGTTTTTCAGCCCTCTCGGCCAGTTTGGTCGGGCGGGCGCAATAGCTATGCTGGCGTCGGACGTCGCGTGCAACGTTCACCAGCAACGGGAGCGGTCATGAGCACAGGTGAAAGGTCGGAACTAATGATCACGATCAGGAGCTTTCAACGGCTCATCATGCGGATCAGGCGTGCGCAGTGGCTTATGCAACTGGCGAATCGGGCGCTCAAGGCGGGGAGCGACGCCAGCTTGATGGATTTTGGGTACTCTGCTGAGCATATTGCGCATCTGCGGGCGCGGATGCTTAGTGGGCAGTGCCCGTTTGGGTTGTCGGCGTTTCGGCGGAATCAGGAATTGATTGGGCGGTTGCAGAAGGAGATTGATCGGTTGGTGAGTGGGGCCGTGGCGTGAGTGGGGCGGTGGGGTTTTGGGCGTTCATAATTTGCGGTATGGGTGGTTGCTTTACGTCCTCGCTGGGGGCGATGGGGAGATGTGTGCGGCTGCCTTTTCCGAGGACCGCTGGAAACATGCGGTGGTAGACTAGAAAAAGACGCCAACGGCATCTCACTCTGAATATAACCCGTTTCCACCCTATTCAGAGGATCACCATGGCACAAGCCACCGTTCTTAAGCCGGGCCAATACCGGCACCTTCTCCGCGCCACCAAAGGAACTAGCCGCGATCCTGAGCGGGACGTTCTTGTCCTGCTGCTTGGCATTCATACAGGCATGCGCGTGTCGGAGATTGCGCAAATCGAAGTGGGAGACATGCTGTTCCCATACGGAGCCATTCGATCCGAGGTTTCGCTCCGGCCAGAATCACAAAGGGCTTGCGACAGCGATGCATTTACCCGACAAACCGGGACTTGATCGCAGCGATTGATGATCACCTCACGCTGCGTGTCGAACGGCGTTGGCGGATGAGTGATGATCCGAAGCGCTATCGTGGGCTGCGGCCAGACAGCGCGCTGATTCTGACTTTCAAAGGCTATCGCTATTCAATGAACACAAAACCCCGGATTAATCAGGCGGGCGAACGGGTCGAGTACGCGGCCTGTGATGCGCTGCAATCGCACGTGACTAAAGCTGTATCGGGACGCCGGCATAAAAGGTGGTAGCAGCCATTCTGGCCGAAGGACTATGGCCAGCCGCCTTTTGGCCAATGGCGCTGCCTTGGAAACGGTCCAGCTCATGCTTGGGGACGCCGAGTTGGACCATGTAGATCCTTATCTGCAAGTATCTAAGGCGGTTCTGCGGCGTGCATTCGAAGAAGTGATTTAGGGAGATGAGGGCATTTTTCGCGACAATGTTGGAACTTTAAAACATTCGACGCCTTAATCATTTTGTGATGATTGGTTATAATTTGTTTCCCTTGGTTAACTATAATATGTAGCAAGACAATTGGCACCGCCACAGTGCGCGTAGCGGTGCCCGCAAGCTGAAAATCCGCAGTGCTGGCATGGCTGCTGCAGTACGAGAAACGACTTTCTCGCGCGAAAGTCCATCAAGGGAAAAAGAATGGAAAATGGTAAAAAACCTTTTATGGAGTAAGACATAACAGTACATTTCGATCAAGACAATGGTCCCGGCACGATCTTGACGGAGGAGCACCGGACTGCAATTGAGGATGCGATTAAACAAATTGACTTCGAGCTGGGTCGTTGCGGTGATGAAGGTGCTCGCGCCTTGAACCGCCAGCGCGCGCACTTGGTAGCCGAGCTGGCCGCTGGCCAGACGCTGCCGTTTGACGACGAGGAATATAGCGCCCAGTTGGCGCCCGAAACGGCCGGTAGCCGACAAGGGAGTGGAACTATGGCAATGAGCCACGATGATGGTTTAGAGCTGACTAAGCGCGATATGCTGGTGTCGGAACACTTGCGGCCAGGTTCAATTTGGCGTCAGCGCCAACACGCCCGTATTTGCTCTTCTGATTGCGGCTGATTCCGATTACTATTTAAGCTCATCAATTATGTCGCCAGTGCAGGAATTAGGACGGAACCTTGTTGGTGACGTGAGTTACGAAAAGCTCTTCTCTCAAGCATCAATGCAAATACACCCGATCAGCTTTATCAAGTTGCCGAAGTTGGCGCATCAAACCTCGACACACGAAGTCGGGGACGACTTGGTATTCGGAAGCATGCGGATTCGGCGCTTCTGTCCAGGGAAGTACGTTGCGATTTCCGAAACAGGCGATTGGGAAATCTTGGACGACGAAACGTTGGCGTTGCTGCCTGGTGACGACTCGGTCCTTCCAATCGACCTTAAGGCGCGCCTAATTGCTAAGTTCCTGGTTGAGTCTCCGTTCCAAGGGGCCGGTACAGCCTTGCTTAAAAAGGCTCGTTTGGTAGCGAAACGGTCCACTGTACAGAGCGGCCCATCGCTACACATCATTGTTCCCACCCTCCAGTGCGCACATTCATGCAAGTACTGCCAGGTTAGCCGGGCGCTTGAAAGCGAAGGACATACTATGAGCATCGAAGTCTTGGATGCCGCGTGTGATTCGATTTTCCAATCACCATCACCAGTACTGACAGTTGAATTCCAGGGAGGGGACCCACTCCTGCGTTTTGACCTGGTGCGGCGGGCTATCCTGCGTATCGAGGCGAAGAACGCGTTGGAAGGACGAACGCTCAGATTCGTCGTGGCCTCGACTTTGCATCAGTTGACGGCAGATATGTGCGAGTTCTTCAATCAACACAGAGTATACCTGTCGACGAGCATCGACGGCCCAGTTGCACTGCATAACCAGAATCGGCCGACTCCGGAGCGAAATTCTTACCAACGCACGCTAGCGGGCATTGAACTCGCTCGCGCCCATATTGGCCCCGCCAGCGTTTCAGCGTTGATGACCACCACGCGTGCCTCACTTGCATATCCCAATGAGATTGTTGACGAGTACGTGCGTCTGGGCTTGCCGGAGATATTCCTGCGGCCGTTAAGTAGCTACGGTTTTGCCAAACGTAATCAATCGAAGCTTGGCTACTCGGTGGAAGAATTCCAGGCCTTCTACGAAGCTGCACTTGAACGAATCCTCTGGTGGAACTCGAAGGGTGTCCAGATTCGGGAAGTGTATGCATCGATCATCTGCAACAAGATTCTATCGACGTTCGATGCCGGCTACGTGGACTTGCAAAGCCCAACTGGCGCGGGCGCCAGTGTGCTTGTCTACAACTATGACGGCTACATCTACCCAAGCGATGAAGCTAGGATGTTGGCCGAGACTGGTGATGTCAGCCTGAGGATGAGACCCATTCGTGCTGAAGTAGGGCAGGGCGCAGGCGTCTTAGTGCAATTGCGCGCGGCTAGCGAACCAAACCAAATTGAAGGATGCCGAACCTGCGCGTATCACTCATATTGTGGCCCGAATCCGGTTGACGCCCAGGCCCAACATGGAAATATGCTTGCTCCAGTCCGGGAGACGGAGCACTGCGCAAGGCATTTGGCACTGTTTGACAATATGTTTGAGCGTATTGCAGGGGCATCGGAAGCGCAGTTAGATCTGCTCCATCAATGGGCGCAACCGGCGGGCCTCCGGGAGTCTGTATGCGAAGGGTAGCGGCCAATTTCAGCTCGTGGACAAGTCGGCGCGCGCACCGAGTGGTGGCGCTCGAGAATGTCATTTCTTCGTGGACGCCAGAGGTCAACTTCCTTGTTTTGATCCAAGACTCTGCAGAGGCGGAGCAGATTCTCGACCTGGTCGCTCGAGGTGTCGGGAATCTTGGTTGGATTGAGAGCCCTGAAGTCGAGCTGGGAGATGTGGTCATGCCGATTTCTGGCAAAGGAACTGTCGACGTCTCTTACCGGTGCTCCGATGTGCATCACACCTTATTCCTTACGAACAGGTGCAACAGTAACTGTTTGATGTGTTCGCAGCCTCCCACGAAGGGTGATGACGGTTGGCTGGTTGACGAGGCCATCGACATCGTTCGGCAGATTGAATACTCACCAGAGAGCATTGGTATCACGGGCGGTGAGCCGTTATTGACTGGACGAAGACTCCGTGAGGTTTTGGACGAGATCCACCATCGGCACCCAACGACCAGGATTGACCTTCTGACCAATGGTCGCCTTCTAAACAATCGAGAAATTGCGACAGGTCTTCTTGATGGATTGGAGGCCAGTGTAGCGTGGCTCGTTCCCCTGTATGGGCATGCACACATGCTCCACGACTTTGTCGTTCAATCGCCAGGCGCATTCGAACAGACGCTGGAAGGGATTCTGCGTTTGCAAGAGCGCGGTCAGGCGATTCAGGTTCGGATAGTGCTAATCGAACCTATACTGGAGCGCCTAGGTGACCTGTGTGATTTCATTGGAAAAAACCTCCCATTCGTTCACGAGGTCGCGTTGATGGCCTGCGAGCCAATTGGCTTCGCGCTTGCGAACAAAGAGGTCTGTGACCTTGATCTCAAGGACTGGTGGCCACAACTCGCACAGGCATCACGAACACTGCGGCGCTATGGTGTCCGCCATATGTTTATGAACACGCCTCTCTGCGCGCTGCCCAGGGAGCTCTGGCCACGAGCCGTTCGAAGCATTTCGGACTGGAAGCAGGTATATGCAACGGAGTGCCAGGGATGTACTGTCAAGGATTCTTGCAGCGGCCTGTTTGCATGGCATGAACGCGGATGGAAGCCAACAAAAATTAGAAAAATGAAGGAGATAGTGGAATGAGTCGATTCGTAAAGAGCCTGGTGCTCTTTGTTGTGGGCCTTCAGATGCTACCTACAAAGGCTAGTGAGCAGCACTCTGGGCCAACGATGACGGGGGATGATGATTCTAAAGGGATCACTTTGCAGCCGTTGAACGGTAAATTCGACAACCTGTTCGCAGCTCACCGCTCGCACTCAAGCCATCGCTCGCATTCAAGTCACAGCTCGCATTACTCAGGGTCGTCCGGTTACACACCATCCTACACGCCGCCTCCGGTGCCTGCGCCGTACGTACCGCCGGCACCGGCCGCACCGCCGGACCGCAGCACGTCTTCAACCTCTAAGCAGTCTGGCGGCACGTCCGGAACCCATTCGGAGCAGGGGAACTTGCCAGTAAACTCATTCATTGACCCGAACCAGAGTGGCACGTTGAACGCTACTTCAGGCTCTGGTTCCGTCAGGGCACAACCGCATTCCCCTGTAGCTACTGGTACTGTGCAGACAGCACCTGTACAAGCTGGTGGCGACGTCCCGCTCTCTCGCTCCGAAAAACTCCATCTGCAGGTATTCCGGGTACAGCTTAGGCTGAATAGCCTCGGTCTGTTCAATGGCCACATTAGCGGAAAGTTGGACGATGAGACCAAGCACGCGCTGAGGATGTTCCAAAGCGTGAAGGGCTTCCCGGAGACAGGCTTGATGACTACCGAAACGCTTAATGCGCTGGGTGTGAGTGCAGTGAAATGATGCTAGGTGTCCTGATCAGAACAGCTTTTTTGGGAGTGACGTTGTGCACGATGGTTCCGAAGAATTGCCTAGTCTTGATGGTCTACGCACCCAACTTGAGAAGCGGATTGCACTGGCTGACGTGACCGAAGCGCTCGAATTCCTCGCAGCCTACATCGATGCTTCTGGCGATGTGGAAGACGAGCATGCATTGGTCGAAGCGCTGAGGCTTGCCGACACCATTGATGTAAGTTCATTCCCTGAGTCGGCGAGCTTACTTTGCTATTACCGAGCGAATGCGTGGGCAGATCTGCACAGAATACGTCACTTTGAATCAGCCTCTTGGTCCTGGGAGCACCCAGAGCTCTTGAAGCAGGTCTATTGGCTGCGGGCCTCAGTCCAACATGAGGGATTTGAAGCGCTCTCTTCGCTTACCAAGGCGCAGGTGCACTGTAACCTTGGAAATGCCTTAAGCACTGGAGGCCGCTTCGTCGACGCGCTGGTCGAATGGCGCAATGCACTTCGTTATATACCGCATCATGGTATGGCAAGAGGAAATTTGGGTATTGGCTTGGGGACCTATTCAGAGGTGCTCTACGACGGAGGTCATCAAGAGCGGTTCCTGATGCAGGCTGGGAGCGAATTGGCAAAAGCTGTCGATGGTGGCATTGGACGGGACGGAGCTACCTTTCCAGAAGCGCTGGCCCAGTTTGAGTGGCGCCTAAAACGGCTCGAAGCGCATTTCGATGGCATAGATTTACGCAAGGAGGCGCCAAAGAAAAAGTACTCGTTGGGACGCACTCGTGAGGAGCAGAGGTTTCGAGAGTGGGCACTGGAGCGTCGCCTTTTTTTGAATCCAATGAACGACCTGAGTACAGGCTCCATTTCGGCACACGATGTTCTCATGCTGCCCAATCACAAAGTCGGAGATGCCGGCATAAGCTACTTGGCATTCTTTAATCAGTTGAAGCAGGAGTATGTATTTGCACGTTGGAACCTATTCGAGGGAATTACAAAATGGCGCGAACACGTCGCTGACAGGTTGGTGCGGTTGTCCTTCAATTCAGACTATGCCCTGTACTCGATATCCATAGAGCAGGTCAAGACAGCCTACAGATTCGCCTATTCCCTGTTCGATAAGATTGCCTACTTTATCAACAGCTATTGGAAGCTGGGGATCCCGGAGAAGCAGATTAGCTTTCGAACAGTCTGGGTAGAGCAAGTGAAGGGGCGTACGCCCCCACTCCGGGTACGAGAGACTTTTGAGACATCTAAGAATCTACCGCTTCGAGGCCTATTCTGGCTATCGAAGGATCTGTTTGATGCCGAACTTAGGGACGTCGCCCAACCGAATGCAAAAGCACTTGATGCATTCCGAAATCACTTGGAGCACAAGTGCGTGAAGGTAGTTGACTCGTAAGCGCGCCATAAACCCCAGACTTGCGGCGTAGCCCTGATTTCCGGATCCTCGTTCCTTCTAAAACAAGGTGG
>JAIENA010000309.1 GCA_019751755.1 Burkholderiaceae bacterium
GGTCGGGATGTTGGTCGGGGGGCGCGGAATGGCTCATAGGCGCAGTGTAGCGCCCGGGCCGGTCAGTGCGCCACTCATGGTGGTTTGCGGCGCGCCCGCCACTGGGCGATATAGCGTCGCAGCAGGCGCAGCCAGCGTACCCCGTTGCGGCCATGGTGCGCCGGATCGGGTTGTCGTTGCAGCGATAGGCGCCATTGCCGGGCATGCGTGGCCAGTTGCCGCACTTGCCGCCAGGCCCGGGTGGCGCGCAAGCGGCCGATCCAATGGTCGCGCAGCGTGATAAAGCGGCCATGGCACCAGGCAAACCACGCCAGCCGCATCAGGGCCGGCTCGGTCAACGCATAAATGCGGGCAACCAGGGCCGCGCCCGCCACTTTGGCGATCACGATGGTGCAGATGCCGGTCAGCGCGTGCCCTTGGGCAATGGCGAACAGCGCCAGGATCTTGACGGGAAACAGCGCCAGTCCCGGCAAGACAAACAGGCACAGCGCGGGTACCGGCTCCAGTGCGGCGATCCAGGCCCGCACCCGGGGCAGCGGCACCCGCCGCGCCAGCGCCGCCATCAGGCGGCCACCGAGGTGCCACAGCCACTCTTCCAGCAGCAGGGTCAATGCCGCCAGGTAGACCAAGGGAGCCAGCAGGCGGCGCCTGAGTGTGTACAATCGCTTCATGGTTTGATAATAATGGAAACACCCTTAAAAATTGGTTATGAACAAAGCATTTGTCAAAGAAAGCGACGGCGACGAGGACGACGAGGACCTGCAAGGGGCGCCGCCGATTCCCAAGGGCTCGAAAAATTACATCACGCCGGCCGGCTACCAGCGCATCCGGCAGGAATTACTGCAACTGATCGACGATGAGCGGCCGGAGGTGGTGAAAGTGGTGCACTGGGCCGCGTCGAATGGCGACCGCTCGGAAAATGGCGACTATATCTATGGCAAGAAGCGGCTGCGGGAAATCGATCGCCGCATCCGTTTCCTCACCAAGCGCCTGGACCTGGCGGAAGTGGTGGATCCCAGCGTCCACCATGGCAGCGACCAGGTGTTCTTTGGCGCCACCGTGACGTATGCGAAACAGGATGGCGAAGAACATACGATCACGATCGTCGGAATCGATGAGTTTGATCCTTTGAAGGGCAAAGTCAGCTGGATCTCGCCGATTGCCCGCACGCTGACCAAGGCCCGTGAAGGCGACACGGTGGTGCTGCACACGCCGACCGGCGTGGAAGAACTCGATATCGTGGAAGTGACGTACCCGGCCCCGGGAGATTAATCCCCTGGCGCCGGGCGCCGGTCAGCTGCGTTCGCGCAGCACCCGGTTGACGCCAGCGACTTTGCGTATATTGCGCAGCAAGCCGGCCAGGTGCACGCGATCCTTGACCTGCACCGTGAAGCGCAACTGGTGCAGCACGTGTTCGGCGTCTTCATCCATGCCGACAAAGGTGATGTTGGCGTCGGATTCGCCGATTTCCGCCGCCACCCGCGCCAGGATGCCTTTCTCGTTTTCAATCAGCAGCTTGATGCGGCAGTCGAAGCGGCGGTTGATGTCGTGGCCCCATTTGACGGGAATCCAGCGGTCCGGCTCCTTCTGGCGCTGGCGCTTGGCAATCGAGCAGTCGGTGGTGTGCACCAATAAACCCTGGTCGCGTCGCAACTGGCCGATGATGCCGTCGCCGGGGATCGGCTGGCAGCACTGGGCCAACTGGACCGACACCCCTTCGCTGCCGCAAATCGTCACCGGCTCCAGTTCCGCCGCGCTGTTGTGATCGACCGGCATGGCGGCCGACTCGCCGCCGATCAGGCCAAAGATATGGCGCGCCACCAGCGCCGCCATGCGCTTGCCGATACCGATGTCGGCATACAGTTCATCGAGCGACTTGGCCGACGATTCATTGAGCAGGCGTTCGGCCAGCGGCTCCGGCAAGGCCGGGTCGATATTGGCCACGGCCAGCGCGTGCGCCAGCAATTGCTTGCCGAGCTCGATCGATTCCGGCAGGTTGATGGTGCGCAGGTGGTGGCGGATCGCGGAGCGGGCTTTGCCCGTGCGCACAAAGCTGAGCCAGCCGGGGCTGGGGCGCGATTGCTGGTCCGTGATGATCTCAATGATATCGCCGTTGCGCAGTTCGGTGCGCAGCGGCACCGCGTCGCCATTGATATTGACGCCCACCGTGTGGTCGCCAATCCCGGTGTGGATCGCGTAGGCGAAATCGATCGGCGTGGCGCCCCGTGGCAGGGCGATGATTTTCGATTTCGGCGTGAAGACGTAGACCGAATCGGGGAACAGGTCGACCTTGACGTGTTCCAGGAATTCGGCCGAGTCGCCGGTTTGCTGCTGGATGTCGAGCAGCGATTGCAGCCACGCGTGGGTGCGCTGCTGCAAATCGGTCATGCTGGTGTCGCCGGTTTTATACAGCCAGTGCGCGGCCACGCCGGACTCGGCCGTGCGGTGCATTTCCTGGGTGCGGATCTGAAATTCGACCGGCGTGCCGTACGGACCAATCAAGGTGGTGTGCAGCGACTGGTAGCCGTTCAGCTTGCGGATCGCGATGTAATCCTTGAACTTGCCCGGCATTGGCTTGTACAGCGAGTGCAGGGTGCCCAGCGCCACATAGCAATGCTGGAAATTGTCGACCACGACACGGAAGCCATACACGTCCAGCACCTGGGAAAAACTCAGCTTCTTGCTGCGCATCTTTTTATAGATGCCATACAGGGTCTTCTCGCGGCCATACACTTCGGCCTCGATGCTGGCGGCCGCCAGCGTGTTTTTGACCGATTCGAGGATTTTCTTGACCACTTCGCGGCGGTTGCCCCGGGCCGCTTTGACGGCCTTGGCCAGCACGTGGTAACGCAGCGGGTGCAGGTGCGAGAACGACAGGTCCTGCAATTCGCGGTAAATATTGTTCAGGCCCAGGCGGTGCGCGATCGGCACGTACACTTCCATGGTTTCGCCCGCGATGCGGCGTTTCTTGGCGGGCGCCATCACATCCAGCGTGCGCATGTTGTGCAGGCGGTCGGCCAGCTTGATCAGGATCACGCGCACATCGGAGGCCATCGCCAGCAGCATCTTGCGGAAGTTTTCCGCCTGCGCTTCGATCTGGCTCTGGAATTCGATTTTCTCCAGCTTCGACAGGCCATCGACCAGGTGCGCCACTGGCGCGCCAAAGCGCTCGATCAATTCTTCTTTCTTGACGTCCTGGTCTTCCATCACGTCGTGCAGCAAGGCTGCCATGATGGCTTGCGCGTCGAGTTTCCAGTCGGCGCAGATTTCCGCGACGGCGATCGGATGGGAAATATACGGTTCACCGGACTTGCGGACCTGGCCGAGATGCATCTCGTCCGAAAAGCGGTACGCTTCCTTGACCTTTTTCAGGTCGGCTGCCGACATGTATTCGGACAGTTTTTCAGTCAGGTGGGTGACGGACGCAACGCCCGCGGTCAGGGTAGGGGTAGCCAGTGGCGAAGAGGGCACGGGAGACGATAGGGAAGGTGGTGAAGCGGGACCGCCCGGCTCGTTGCTGGCCGGGCGCTGGGCCCGGCTGGCGGGCTTGCCTGTTACATCGTCAGGAGTCAGGTTCATACGGGTCCAGAGTCAACGTTGTAAACGTTCGAACCGCGTCTGCAAGTGAAGGGCGCAAGGCGCCCAGCTTACATAGGAACCTTTTTCAGCATTTCCAGGCCGACTTTACCGGCCGCGATCTCGCGCAGTGCAACAACGGTAGGTTTATCCTTGGCATCCACTTTCGGGGTGTGGCCTTGCAGCAGCTGGCGGGCGCGATAGGTCGCCGCCAGAGTCAGCTGGAAACGGTTAGGGATAGTTTTCAGGCAATCTTCAATGGTGATACGGGCCATCTGTTACTCCAATTCGGGTGTGCTTATTTAAACATGGGTGCCGGGCCTTCAGGCCGGGCATCCACATATGAGTACGGATTATTCCGCGTGTTCCGCGTGGATGCCCAGTTGGGCGAAGAGCGAGACGTTGCGTGCTGCTTGCTGCGAGAACCTGCAGCGGGCTGCCCGGACAATCGCATTCAACTCGGCCAGGGCGACGGGAAAGTCTTGGTTGATAATAACATACTCAAACTCGGGCGCGTGTGCGATTTCGCCGCCCGCCGCCAGCAGGCGCCGCGTGATCACATGCGGCTCATCCTGGCCGCGCTTGTGCAGGCGTTCTTCCAGCGCCTGGATCGACGGCGGCAAGATAAAGATGCCGGCCGCCAGCGGGAATTGCTTTTTCACTTGGCGCGCGCCTTGCCAGTCGATCTCCAGCAGGATGTCGGTGCCGGCTTTCATTTGCTCTTCGACGAAGATGCGCGAGGTGCCATAGTAATTGCCGTGCACTTCCGCCCATTCGAGGAATTCGCCGGCCTGTGCGCGCGCGATAAAGTCTTCCGCGGTCGTGAAGAAGTATTCGCGGCCGTGCTCTTCGCCCGGACGGGGCTGGCGCGTCGTGGTCGAGATCGACAACTTGATGGCGGGTTCCTGTGCCAGCAAGGCGTTGACCAGCGTGGATTTGCCGGCGCCGGACGGCGCGGCCACCATGAACAGGCTGCCAGAAAATGCGTGAGGTAGGCTCATGTTGTGCTTTCTGTAACTGGTGGGCCGTACACAAGTACGCTCGCCCAAAGGCGTATTTTATCAAGGCTTGCTCCAGATCACCACTTTCGTGCAAGCGCTCTTATTTTTTACTTGATGCTAGACCGACTGGTCTATAGAATGAGTTGCATGAATACCATCCCCGACAAAAAGACCCCGCCGCCCGGCACCCGCGAACGCCTGGTGGGCGCCATGATCCGCACCCTGCAAACCCGTGGCCTGCACGGCGCCGGGCTGAACGAGATTCTGGCGCTGGCGCAGGCGCCGAAAGGCGTGCTGTACCACCATTTCCCGGGCGGTAAAACCGCGCTGGCGGTGGCCGCGATCGAAGCGACCGTGGCCTGGTCGTGCAGCGGGCTGGATAAATTGCTTGCCACCCACGACCAGCCGGCCGACGCCCTGCGCGCATGGGTCGGGAGCGCCGTGAAAGGCCTGGACGACAGTGGTTTTGAAATCGGCTGTCCGCTGGCGACGGTGGCGCTGGAAACGACCCCGGCCGATGTTGAATTGCGCACCGCATTGGCGCAGGGCTTCGATGCGCTCCGCCGGCGTATCGTCCAGGCACTGGTGCTGGTTGGTCATGATGAAGTGCGTGCGCAGGGCCTGGCGGCACTGATGGTGGCCGCGTATGAAGGCGGCTTGCTGCAGGCGCGCGTGGCCAATGACGTGGCGCCGATGTTGCAGGCCACGGAAACCTTGCTGTTGTTGTTAAACCCTAAACCCTAAGCCCCAAGGAGTCGTCATGAACACCACCGCAGCCCAGGCGCTGACCATCCATGCCGCCGACGGCTACCCGCTGGCCGTGCTGCGCTACCCGGCACGCGGCCCGGAGCGGGCGCGCCTGATCGTGGCCGGCGCCACCGGCGTGCCGCAAGGTTTTTATCGCCGCTTCGCCGAGTTTGCCGCCAGTCGCGGTTACACGGTGCTGACCATCGATTACCGTGGCATCGGGCAATCGAAATCGGGCAAGCTGCGGGGTTTCCGCGCCAGCTTCCTGGACTGGGCCCGGCTCGACCTGGCTGCCGTGGTGGAGGCCGCGTGCGCGCTGCCATCGACGGCGCCGCTCTATATGGTAGGTCACTCGTTTGGCGGTCATGCGTTGGGCCTGCTGCCGAACCACGCGAAAATCGACGGCCTGTATGCGTTCGGCACCGGCGCCGGCTGGCATGGCTGGATGCCGCCGCTGGAGCGCCTGCGGGTGCGGTTCATGTGGCATGTGGCGGGCCCGCTGCTGGTGCGCTGGAAAGGATTCCTGGCCTGGAAAAAGCTGGGCATGGGCGAAGACTTGCCGCTGGGCGTGTATACCCAATGGAAACGCTGGTGCCATTACCCCCATTACTTCTTTGACGATCCGGAAATGGGGCAGGTGGCGCGCGATTTCGCCCAGGTGCGGGCGCCGATCATGGCCGTCAACGCCGACGACGACCTGTGGGCGCCGCCCGATTCGCGCAATGCCTTCATGACCGGCTACCGCAATGCGCCGTGGAGCGGCATTGATATCGATCCCAAGCGCTCGGGGATCGGCGCCATTGGCCACATGGGCTATTTCCGCCCCCATGCGCAAGCTTTGTGGGAGCCGGCGCTGGCGTGGTTCGAGGGCTTGGGCGGGCAGCGCCCGTCGAGTCGTCCCACGCTGTAGGACGATCGATTTGATGTAAAAAAACCGGCAAGCCTTGCGGCTGCCGGTTTGCGCTTGAGGCGTGCAGGGTTTAAATCGCCCAGCCGCCGCCGTAGAAGATCGCCAGCGAGGCGGCGATCGCCACGGTGCCGGTGTTCAGTTTGCGGAACTCGCCGGAAATGACGCGGCCCACCACCAGGGTGCAGAAGCCCAGCATGATGCCGGTGACGATGTTGCAGGTCAGCAGGATGAACACGGCGCAGACCAGGCCCGACAGGGCATCGACCTTGTCATCCATGTGCATGCGCGCCACGCTGCCCAGCATCAGCAGGCCGACGTACATCAGCGCTGGTGCGGTGGCGTAGGAGGGCACCAGACCGGCCAGCGGCGAGAAGAAGATCAGGCCCAGGAACGCGGCGCCAACCACCACGGCCGCCAGGCCGGTACGGGCGCCGGCAGCGGTGCCGACGGTCGATTCAATGTACGCCGCGGCAGGCGCGCCGCCCACCAGTGCCGAGAAGATCGACGACACGGAGTCGGTGGTCAGGGCGCGGCCGCCATTGTGGATGTAGCCTTTTTCATTGATCTGGCCCGCTTCGCCAGCCACGGCGCGGATGGTGCCGGTGGCGTCGAACACGGCCGTCATCACCAGGGCCAGCACCGAAGGAATCACCGCCATCGACAGCGCACCTTGAATATCCATCGCACCGATCAGCGATTTGCCGTCGGCGCCCAGGCTTGGCAGGGCGAACACGCCGGTGAATTTGACGGACGGGTCGAATGCCAGGCCGGCGGCGGACAGGGCCACCACCACCAGCAGGATGCCGCCAGGGACTTTACGGGCTTCGAAGCCGAAGATGGCCGCCAGGCCAATCAGGCTCATCAGGACTGGGAAGGACGTGATGGCGCCCAGTGCGACAGGCAAGCCTTCATGCGGATTTTTTACGACCAGGCCGACGCTGTTGGCGGCGATCAGGAGCAGGAACAAGCCGATCCCCACGCCGGTGCCGTGCGCCACGCCTTGCGGCAGGTTTTGCAGGATCCACGAGCGCACGCCGGTCACGGAAATGAGCGTAAACACGATCCCCATCAGGGCCACCGCGCCCAGCGCCACGTTTGGCGACAGGCCTTTGCCCAGTACCAGGCCGAACGCCATGAAGGCGGTCAGCGAGATGGCGCAACCGACCGCGATCGGCAGGCGGGCCCAAAAGCCCATGATCAGCGAACCAAAGGCAGCCGTCAGGCAGACCGCGACAAACACGGCGCTGACATCGAATCCGGCCTTACCCAGCATGCCTGGTACGACGAACACGGAATACACCATGGCCAGGAAGGTTGTGATACCGGCGACGACTTCACGGCGTTGCGTACTGCCACGCGCGGAAATCTGGAAATACTCGTCGATCTTGCTGACGGCTTGTGGCGCCGCGGGCGGCGCATCCTGGCTGACGACTGGCCGGAGTTGTGGTTGGCTCATGCTGTGTTGCTCCTATCTATTCTCCGCTGATGCGACCATTTACCCCGGCCGCCCCAAACGTGTCTGAGTTATGTTTTTTTGGGGTTTTTTATATGTTGCGCAGCATTCTTTTGCTTGCTGACTTCTTGGGCGAGCGCCCAGTCGGTATAGGTAGAGTAGGGTTTACACAGGGGGAGACCGACTACGCCACAGGAATAGCTGCCATACGTCAAATCTTATGCATAGCAAATTACTACCAAGGTAGAGATCCTTGGTAGCAAGGGGGCGAAGGCCCGGCTGACAGAGGGAAAACCGGGTTGGCCAGGCGGCCGGGGCGTTGTGCGGCGGCGCGCGATGTAGTCAAGCTTCACGCAACCACGGCGCGAAAAAAATCACTGAGAAAACCTGATGGTGTTGCATATTTTACTCGCTTGCCGCAAGGGCAATGTACTGATTCAGGCATCAGTGCCGTGACTTTTTGATGTGTTGTTAGTACGGTTGTTTTCGTTTAGGACAAATTGACAAGAGGAAATCCAAGCGGCGACACTGTCAGTTGCGGCGGCTGGCCATGGCGGTCAGTCGCGGTCACCGTCGGCTTCATGCCCCTTCTGCCCCTCCGGATGCTTTCTATGCGATGGTTTTCTCCTGCCTGTCTGCTGTGCTGTGTCTTGCTATTTAATATAGGCAATAGCATGGCGGCTGGCGCCGCCACATTTGACCAGTTGCTGGCGCGCGCCGCCGCCGACCGTGAGCAAGGCAACCTGACCTTGGCCATCGATGCGTTGCAGGCGGCGCAAGCACTGGCTGTGGGGGATGGGCAGCGCCGGCAGTCGGCCAGCGCGCTGGGCCAGGCGTTGTTGCAGGCGCGTCGCCTGGAGCAGGCCGATGCAGTCTTGCACAGTGCCTATACCATGACGCAAGGGGGGGAGCGCGCGCGCGTGGCGCTGGCCCTGGGCAACCTGGCGCAGTTGCGCAAGCAGTCCGAGGCGGCCCGCCAGGCGTATGCCGAGGCGCAGCGCCTGGCGGCCGGCGATACCGGACTGGCGCTGAGCGCAGCCTTGAACCTGGCGCGGCTCGACGCACCCGCCGCACGCCAGGCCAGCCTGGCGGCGTTGCGTGCGCGGCTCGACCAGGCTGCCTTGCCGCCGGCGCAGCACGCCACACTGCTGGTGAATCTGGCGCAGCTGGCGGCCCAGTCCGGCGAGCTGGCGCTGGCGTATGGCAGCCTGGTGCTGGCCCGCGAGCAGGCGCCGCCGCAGTCGCGCCTGCAAGCCGAGGCGCTCGACGCCATGGCCCAGCTCTATGAAGATCAGCGCCAGCCGGACGCCGCGCTGCTGCTGACACAGCAGGCGCAGGCGCTGGCCGATGGCCTGCCGCCGGCGGCGGTGGCGGACTTGCAGGTGGCGCTGGCCTGGCGTCTGGCCCGCATCAGCCAGGCCCGTGGACAGCTCGCTGCGGCGCTGGCGTTCTACCAGCAGGCGGCCGACTTGCTGGAACGCTTGCGCCCCGACGTGCCGATCGAACTCGATGATGGCCGCTCGTCGTTCCGCGCGCTGTTCGAGCCGGTCTACCTGGGCCTGGCCGATGTCCTGTTGCAGGCCGCCGCCGCGCCGGGCCAGTTCGCTGGCCAGTCCGCCGCGCAGTCCTCAGATTACTTGCGGCGCGCCCGTGATGCCGCCGAGTTGATCCGGCAGTCCGAGTTACAGGATTACCTGGGCGACCGTTGCGCCACCGACAGCGTCAAAGGCGGCAGCCCGACCGTGATTCCGGTCGGCACGGCGGTGCTTTACCCGCTGATGTTCGCCGACCGCACCGAATTGCTGTTCGAGACCGCCGACGGCATCACGCGCCATACCAGCCCGGCAACGGGCGAGCAGGTGCGTGCCGCCGCCGTGTCACTGGCGCACGCCTTGCGCAATGGTTCCAGCCACTACGCCAGCGCGGCGCGCCAACTGTACGATTGGCTGTTGCGGCCGATCGACGCGGCGGCAACCGCCGCCGGTATCGATACACTGGTGGTGGCGGCCGATGGTGCGCTGCGCCTGGTGCCGATCGGCGCGCTGCACGATGGCAGCCGCTTTGCCATCGAACGCTACGCGATCAGCACCGTGACCGGCCTGTCGATGACCAATACCAGCGTCCCGCCATCCGGCGGCAAGGCCTCGCTGGTGGCGGGCGCCGCCACGTTTGGCGGCGCGGTCGACAAGCTGTTGCAGACCTCGCCCGGCCGGGCACTGGCGGCCGGTGTGGCGCGCAATTTAGCGCTCGATAGCGCCGGCAAGGGCCGCATGCTGCGCGCGCCCGTGTTCGACGCCAGCGGCGGTGATGCCAACCTGGTTGCGCGCGTGCGCGAAGCGCTGGCGCTGCCCGGCGTGGGACGCGAAGTCGATGCGGTCGGCGCGCTGTTGCCCGGCACATCCTTGCTTGATGAGCGCTTTTCGGTGGCGGCGTTCAGCCAGGCCGCCAGCAGTGGGCAATACCAGATCGTGCATGTGGCGTCACACGGCGTGTTTGGCGGTAGTGCCGGCGCCAGCTTTGTGTTGGCCTATGACGACTTGCTGACGCTGGATAAGTTGCAAACGCTGCTGTCGGGCGAGCAGTTCCGCCGTCACCCCATCGAATTGCTGACGCTGTCGGCGTGCGAGACCGCCGAAGGCAACGACCGCGCACCGCTGGGCATTGCCGGCGCCGCCATGAAGGCGCGCGCCAAGAGCGTGCTGGGCACCTTGTGGCCGGTCGACGATGAGGCGGCCGTGCTGGTCATGCGACATTTTTATCGCGAACTGGCGCAAGCGCGGGGCGGCAAGTCGCAAGCGCTGCGGCAAGCCCAGTTGGCATTGATGCGCTCGCCCGAATTCGCCCATCCGCTGTTCTGGGCGCCGTTTTCCCTGATTGGTAACTGGCTGTGAGACTGGCTTTGATGATGACTTCGACTGCATCCCATCCCGCTGCCATTGCGGCGACCCCATGCCGCGTTTTGCGCCGGACCTCGCGCCGGACTTTGCGCCTGACCTTGCTGGCCGCCGCGCTGGCCGGCATCGGCATCGGCAGCGCCAGCCATGCGCAAATCCGCACCGACGCCAGCCTGGGCCGGACGCCACAGACGCTGACCGGGCCCGCCTATGCGATCCCGCAAAGCCTGGGTAAGCTGGCCGGCGCCAACCTGTTCCACAGCTTTGACACGTTTAACCTGGCCAGTGGCGAGTCAGCCACGTTCAGCACCAGCACGGCGGGGATCGCCAACGTTATCAGCCGCGTCACCGGCGGCGCCCCGTCAAATATCAATGGCGTGATTTCCCTGCAGGCGGCCAGCGGTGCGCCGGCGTTTTTCTTCATCAATCCGGCCGGCGTGACTTTTGGCGCGGGCGCCGCGATCGACGTGCCGGGCGCGTTCCACGTCAGCAGCGCCGATTACGTGCAATTTGCCGATGGCCGCTTCCATGCGGATCCGAAGCAGGCCAGCACCTTTTCCAGCGCGGCGCCGGAAGCGTTTGGTTTCCTGGGCGCGCGGCCGAGCGCTATCACCATCATGGATGGCGCCAGCCTGGTGACGTCCGATGGCGCGCTGAGCGTGGTGGCCGGCGATGTGCTGCTCGATAACGCCGGCCTGGCCAGCGACGCCGGCGCGATCCGCGTGGCCGCCGTGGGCGGCGGCGCGCGCAGTGTGCCGCTGGCCGGTACGCTGCCGGCGCTGGCCGGGCGCGTGTCGCTCGACCATGAAGCCTACGTGGCCGGCGGCAGTGGCGCGCTGGCGCTCAGCGCCGCCAGCGTGACGCTCGATGGTCAAAGCACGATTGGCACCGAGGCGCCCGCTACCGCCGCCGGCGGCGCGATTGACGTTGCCGCCGCCGCCAGCCTGACGCTGCGCAATGGCAGCCTGTTGCGTTCGTCGACCAGCGGCGCTGGCGCCGGTGGCGCCATGCGCGTGACTGCCGGCGCCGTGACCGTCGACGGCAGCGACGCCGACAGCCGCATCGACACTCTTGCCACAGCGGACAGCATTGGTCACGCCGGCGCACTGACGCTGACGGTGGCGGGCGCGCTGGCCGTCACCACCGGTCGCATTGGCTCATTCACGTTTGGCGCCGGCGATGCCGGCGCGGTACAGATCAGCGCCGGCAGCATCGCGCTCGATGGCGCTGCCGGATTGGCGGCGCTGGAAAGCAACGCCGGCCCCGGCAGCAGCGGCCATGCCGGCACGCTGACCGTCAGCGCGGCGCGCGCGCTGGAGCTACGCAATGGCGCGCAACTGCGCTCGCTGACCTGGGGCAGCGGTGACGCCGGTGCGGTCACGCTGCGCGGCGGCGACATCACGTTCGATGGCGTCAATACCGCGCTGTACAGCATGGCCGTGCAGGGCAGTTCAGGCAATGCCGGCGCGGTCGATCTGCAGGCCCAGGGCGCGCTGGCGGTGACCAATGGCGCGGCCATCCGCACCGACAGCGAGGCCAACAGCGGCGCCGTGTCGCTGCGCGCGCAATCGATCGTGCTCGATGGCGATAGCGGCGACAGCGGCCGTATCCGGCCAGCCACCATGGTGGCCTCGCTGGCGCGCGGCGACGGCGATGCCGGCAAGTTGAGCCTGATCGCCACCGACGGCATTGCGGTGCGCAACGGCGCGACCATCAATACCGGCAGTTGGGGCGCCGGCAAGGCGGGCGACATTGCGTTATCGGCGGGCACGCTGGAGCTGACGGGCTGCGCATGCGGCGCCATCAAGACCGGCCTGATGGCCGATGCGAATAACGGCGGTGCTGGCGCCAACCTGAGCATCGACGTCGCCGGCGCGGTACGCATGGCGCGCGGCGCCACGGTGTCGTCGTCCAGCACCGGCGCGCGCGGTGGCGCCATCACGGTGCGCGCCGCCAGCCTGTCGCTCAACGCCGAGCGGGAGGATGGTGACGATCCGGCCACCATCGTGGCCAACAGCAGTGGCGCACAGGGCGGCAGCATCGATATCGGGCTCAGCGGCCAGCTGTCGATTGGCGGCCGGGGCATGATCCGCAACGAAAACTATGGCGACGGCGCCGGCGGCGTGACCCGCATCCGCGCCGGCGACATTGCCATCCATGGCGATGGCCGGCTCGACTATGTCGATGGCGTCGCGACCGGCGTGACGGGCATCAGCAGCATGGCGTATGACAAGGGCGAGGGCGGCGCCATCAGCGTGACGGCGGCCGGCGCACTGTCGCTGCAGTCCGGCGCCATGATTTCGTCGAGCACGGCCGGCGCCGGCCACGGTGGCCAGGTCCAGGTGCGGGCGCGCGACGTGTCGCTGACGGGCGAGTTAAGCCAGATCAGCAGTGACGCCGGCCTTGGCAGTAGTGGCGCTGGCGGCGGTGTCGATGTGCAGGTGAGCGGGGCGTTGCGGATGGATGGCGGGGCCCGGATTGCCGCCGATACCTATGCCAGCGGCAATGCCGGCAATGTCCAGGTGCGCGCCGCCAGTCTGGTGCTCGATCGCAGTCGCGCCAGCAATAGCGAGTATTACGATGCCACCACGCTGACGCGCATTTCCAGCAGTAGTTGGAAGGGCAGCAGCGGCCACGGCGGTTCAGTGCAGGTGGCCGTGAGCGGGACGGCGGCGTTGAACAATGGCGTGGCGATCGATTCGATCACTTATGGTGGCGGCAACGCCGGCCGGGTCGAGCTGACGGCCGGTGCTTTGCGGATGAGCACCGATAGCAATGACGCGGATGCGCCGCGCATCAGCAGTAGTGCCGAGTACACCAGCAGCGGCAGGGGCGGCGCGGTCGCGGTCAGCGTGGCCGGCGCGCTGCGCATGGACAGCGGCGAGATTACCAGTACGGCCAACGGCAGTGGCGCGCCGGGCCAGGTGGACGTCAGCGCCGCCGATATCCGCCTGGCTGAGCAGTTTAATCATTGGGCCCGGATCCGCAGCGACAACCGTGGCTGGGATGGCGCGTCGGGCAGCCCCGGCAGCGTCACGGTGCGCGCCAGCGGCAACCTGTCGGTACTCGACGGCGCCAGTATTTCTTCCAGCGTGAGCGGCATGGGCGTGACCGGCGCGGCCGGCGCGATTACCCTGGTGGCGGACAGCATCACCATCGGTGGCGCCCAGTATGGCGGCGGGCGGGTCGATTCGAGTACGCAAACAGACGGCAATGCGGGCCTGATTTCGGTGCGCGCCAATAATATGGTGCTGGGGCAGGCTGGCGCCAGCGACTTGAGCGGGCTGATTTCGACTTCGACCTGCTGCAATATCGATGGCGTGGCGAGCAAGGGCAATGGCGGGCGCATCGAACTGAATGTGGCCGATACGCTGCTGCTCGAGCAGGGCAAGCTCCTGTCGTACAGTGCGTCGGCCGGCCATGCCGGCGTGATCTCGATCGAGGCGGGCACCCTGCGTGTCAATGGCAACGCCGCCGAGGTCCGGGCCGAGGCGACCCTGGGCTCGACGGGCCGCAGCGGCAGTATCAGCATCACGGCGGCGCGCGCCGTGACCTTGAGCGCCGGCGCCAGCATCGACGCCAGCCATCAGGCCAGCGTGGCGACGCCGGCCGCACTGGCGCCCGGCCAGATCAGTATCCGTACGCCGCTGCTGCAACTCGATGGCGCCACCATCACCACCTCGTCCGACGGCAATGTCGACGCCAGCCGGATCGACTTGCAGATCGGTCAGCGCATGGCGTTGCGCGATTCGTCGATCAGCACCAGCGCGCGCGATGGCAATGGCGGCGCCATCACGGTCGGTGGCGCTGCCGCCATTACGCTCGACAAGGCGCTGGTGAGCACATCGGTCACGGGCATTGCTGGTAATGGCGGCAATATCCGCCTGGCCGGCGCCAGCCTGTTGATGAACACCGGTTTTGTGCAGGCCAATACCGCCGCCGCCGATGCTCAAGGCGGCCTGGTCAATATCGACGTGCCGCTGTTGCTGGCCAGTGGCGGCACCCTGTTTGCCGGCGGCGCCACGCCGCTGTCGTATCGCCCGGACGTGTTCAGCTTTAACGTGATCCAGGCCGCCGCGCCGACCGGCGTCAGCGGGGTGATCTCGCTGGCCAGTCCGTTGCTCGACCTGTCGGCCAGCCTGGCCGGACTCAACGCCGGCTTGGTCGACAGCGCCGGCCTGGGGCGCAATCCGTGCCAGACCAGCGGTGGCAGTTCGCTGGCGCTGGTGGGCCGTGGCGGCTTGCCGCGCTCGGCGCGTGCGCTGCTCGACGGCGCGCCGCCGGGGGCGCCGCCGTTACCGATGCTGGCGCTGGCCATGTCGGCTGAGCGGGGGTGCCCATGATGCGCTGGCATTGGACCCGCCGCAGCGGCGTGGCGGCGCTGGCCGGTCTGTTGTGCTATCCGGCAGGCGCCATGGCGCAGCAGGCGCCGTCGAACCTACCGAGTTTGCCGAATACGCCGAATGTGCCGTTCACCTTGCCGGCGCTGCCGCCGGCGCAGGCGGCATCCTTGCCGGATGCGGCGGTGCGCGTGACGTTGCGCCGCATCGAGGTGCGCGGCAACACGGTGCTCGCGGCCGCCGATCTGGCCACGTTGACCGACCCGTACTTGCACCGCGCGGTCAGCCTGGCGGAGGTTGAACAGTTGCGCCAGCAGTTGAGCCGGCGCTATGTCGAGCATGGTTATATCAATTCCGGCGTGCTGTCGCCGCGCGAGATCGTCGATGGGCACCTGGTATTCACGGTGGTGGAGGGGCGTCTGGCGCAGATCCGCCTGTACGGCATGGAGCGGCTCGATGAGGCGTATGTGCGGCAGCGCTTGCAGCCCGATCCGGCGCGGCCGTTGAACCTCGACCAGTTGCGCGAGCGCTTCCAGTTGTTGCTGCTCGATCCGCTGTTCGAGCGCATGCAGGCGCGCATGCTGCCGGGCGAACGCGCCGGCGACGCCATCCTCGATGTGGCGGTGGTGCGCGCGCGGGCCTGGCAAGTGACGGCGTTTGCCAATAACCACCGGCCGCTGGCGACCGGCGCCCATGCGCTGGGACTGGCCGCGTCGGTCAGCAACCTGAGCGGCCAGGGCGATGTGCTGGACGCCAGCGTGCAGCAACCGCTGGGGCCGGGACGCGGCGCGCGCGCCACGCTGGGTTGGCGCATGCCGCTGGGGCAGGGGGGCACCTCGCTGGCGCTGGCGTTCGACCGTGGCGCCTCGTCGGTGATTGAAGAACCGGCCCGTGCGCTCGATATCCGCAGCCGGCTGGCCAGTACCGATATCGGCCTGTCCCATGTGCTGTTCAATGAACTGGGACGCAAAGGCGAGATCGGTGTCAGCCGGATCTGGCGCGCCAACCGTACCTGGCTGCTCGGCCAGCCCTACTCGTTTACGCCGGGCGAGCCGGACGGGCACACCCGTGAAACCCTGTGGCGCCTGTGGGGCGACTACGTACAGCGCTCCGGCCGGCAAACGCTGGCGCTGCGCGCAACGCTGCTTGCGGGTAGTAATAATGTGCAGGCGATTGCCGGCTTGCCGCCGAATGGCGCGGCAAGCCGCCAATTCCTTCTGTGGCAGGCCCAGGCCCAATACCGGCGTCAGGTCACCGATGACGGCGCGGAACTGGTGCTGCGCGCCGCCGTGCAGGGCACGCCCGATCATCTGCTGGCGCTCGATGCGATGGCCATCGGCGGCGCCGCGACGGTGCGCGGTTTCCGCGAAAACCAGTTGGTGCGCGACCGTGGCGCGACGGCGACGCTGGAGTTCGATTATCCGTTATGGAATGCCGGCGAGCGCGGCGTGGCGTTGCGGCCATTTATCGACATCGGACGGGCCCGCCAAGTCGGCGAAGCCGGGGTGACGCTGGCGTCGTGCGGGGTGGCCAGCCGGTTGCGCTGGCATGCGGTGTCGGTCGATCTGGCTGTGGCGAAAAAGTTACATCACAGCATGATCTTGCCGGCTGGGACCAGCTTGCAAGACCATGGCGTGCACTTCCAGGTGAGCTACAAGTTCTGACGGCGGGCGCCGTCGTCGGGCTTACGCCAGGTTTTACTCCAGGTTTTGCACCTGTTCGCGCATCTGCTCGATCAGCAGTTTCAATTCCATTGACGCGTCCGCCAATTCTTTGACGGAGGCCTTGGCGCCCAGCGTGTTCGCTTCGCGGTTCAGTTCCTGCATCATGAAGTCCAGGCGCTTGCCGACCTGGCCGCCTTTTTTCAGGATGTGGCGCGTTTCCGACAGGTGCGCCGACAGGCGGCCCAGTTCTTCGGCCACGTCGATCCGGATGCCGTACAGGATCACTTCCTGGCGGATCCGTTCCAGCGCGTCCTGGCGCGACAGGCTGGTGTTCGAGCTTTGGCAGGCGATGCCCAGCGCTTCCTGCATGCGCTCCACGGCTTTTTGCTGGAACTGCGAGACGACTTGGGGAATCAGTGGCGTGATGCGCTTGACAATGGCTTCCATCGACTCGATGCGCGACACCAGCATCGCTTCCAGCGCCGCGCCTTCGCGCTGGCGGCTGGTGATGAAGGCGGCCAGCGTGCGCTGGGTCAGCGCGGCGACGTCGGCTTGCAGGGTTTCCTGGCCGATTTGCGCTTCTTCCACCACGCCGGGCCAGCGCAGCAATTCGGCCACGGACATTTGTGGCGCTTGTGGGAAATGCGCCGCCACTTCGCCTTGCAGACGGGATAACTCTTGCAGCAATTGGCTATTCAGTGCCTGGGTGCCGGCGGCGGCGGCCTTGCGGCCAAAGCTCAGGCGCAGCTCCACCTTGCCGCGCGTGATGGCGGCCATGATCGCGGAGCGTAAATCGGGTTCGAGGGCGCGCAAATCGTCGTTGATACGAAACTGCAGGTCAAGAAAACGCGAATTGACGCTTTTGATTTCGATGGTCAATGTCCCGGCTGGACTTTCGCTCGTGGCGACAGCGTAGCCCGTCATGCTGGAAATGCTCAATGGATCTCCCCGATCTTTTTTTAATCTTTACAAAAACTGTGATTTCTCCACACAATCCAGTTGTTGAGGCGAGGAAATCCTATGGCTGCACAGAACAACGCCCCGTTGCCGGAAGGGCTGGAAATTGCTGGATATCGCATTGTAAAGAAAATTGCGTCCGGCGGGTTCAGTATTGTTTACCTCGCCTACGATGGAGAAGGCAACGCTGTCGCCATCAAGGAATACCTGCCCAGCACACTGGCGCTGCGCCAGCCGGGCGAACTGACGCCCGTTATAGCGAAAACCAACTTGCCGGTGTTCCGCATCGGCCTGAAATGCTTCTTTGAAGAGGGCCGCGCGCTGGCCCGCATCTCGCACCCCAATGTTGTCAGGGTACTCAATTTCTTTCGCGCAAATGAGACAGTTTACATGGTGATGGCCTATGAATCGGGCCATTCGCTGCAGGAACAGATCCAGCGCCAGCGCGCCAAAGGCAGTCGCCTCGGTGAACCGTTCATCCGCCAGATCTTCCTGCAAGTGGTGCAGGGCTTGCGCGAAGTGCACGCCAGCAAATTGCTGCACCTGGATTTAAAACCTGCCAATATCTACCTGCGCACCGATGGCACGCCGATGCTGCTGGACTTTGGCGCCGCGCGGCAAACCGTCAACAATGACTTGCCGATGCTGACGCCGATGTACACCCCGGGCTTTGCGCCGCCGGAGCTGTACAGCAAAACCGAAGCGCTGGGGCCGTGGACCGATATCTACAGTATCGGCGCGGCCATGTTCGCCTGCATGGTGGGTTCGCCGCCGCAGCCGGCCGACCAGCGCCGCAAGGAAGACAAGATGGCCGAACATTTTGCCAAGCTCGATGGCCATTACACCCCGGAACTGCTGGAACTGGTGCGGCGCGCGCTGGCGGTCGATCCGCTGCTGCGGCCGCAAAGCTTGCTGGAAATTCAGAAGGTGCTGCAAACGCCGTTGCCGCAGCCGCCGGCGGAACCGGGAACGCTGGAAAAACTCGGCGGCCAGGTGCGCGGTTTGTTCCAGCGTTTCAGCCGCAAAAAGGATGTGGCCCACACCACGCTGCAGCCGTAACGCCAAAGGACTCGCCATGCAATTCTCTGTGTACCAGGAAAGCCAGATCGGCGGCCGCAAGGTGAACCAGGACCGCATGGGCTACAGCTTTACCCGCGACGCGCTGCTGCTGGTGCTGGCCGACGGCATGGGCGGCCACTTGCGCGGCGAGGTCGCCGCCGCCATCACGCTACAAACCATCTCCAGCCTGTTCCAGCAGCAGGCCACGCCCTACGTGAAAATCCCGGAGCGCTTCCTGGAACAAGCGTTCATGGCGGCGCACCAGGAAATCCACCGCTACAAGGCGCTGCACAATTTGCCGGACACGCCGCGCACCACGGTGGTGGCATGCCTGATCCAGCATAACATCGCGACCTGGGCCCACTGTGGCGATTCGCGCCTGTACTGGATGCGCGGCGGTCAGGTGCTGGCCTGTACGCGCGACCATTCGCACGTGGAAAACCTGATTGCCAAAGGGCTGGTGCTACCGTCCGAGCGCACCACGCACCCGGACCGCAACAAGCTGTATAACTGCCTGGGCGCGACGTCGCTGCCCAAGGTCGAACTCTCGCGCCGCGCCAGCCTGTTGCCAGGCGACGTGATGCTATTATGCTCGGATGGCCTGTGGAATGAGCTGGCCGATGACGACATGGCGCAGCGACTGCAGTCGCAAACCGTGGTGCGCGCCGTGCCCGACATGCTGCGCCAGGCCGTGGCGGCGGCCGGTCCGGCCAGCGATAACGCCACCGCGCTGGCCATCATGTGGCAGGGCAGCACGGCGGCCGACGGCATGCCGTCGATGCCGGGTGCTTCCATGATTTCCACGGAAATGCTGGCCGAAGACCAGGTCAACTCCACCATCCTGGGCGCCGAAGCGCAGGCCGCGCCCAGGCCGGGCGCCGAAGCCGACATGTTCGACGACGATGCCATCGAGCGTGCCATCGCGGAAATCCGTGGCGCCATCGAAAAATCCACCCAATTATTAACCAAGAAAGATCCGACCTTATGACACTTGCATCCCGCCCGAGCGGCCGCGCAGTCGATGCGCTGCGCACCGTACGCCTGACGCGCCATTACACTAAACACGCGGAAGGCTCCGTGCTGATCGAATGCGGCGACACCAAGGTGATTTGCACCGCCAGCGTTGAAGAAAAAGTACCGGGCTTCATGAAAGGCGAAGGGCGCGGCTGGCTGACCGCCGAATACGGCATGCTGCCGCGCTCGACGCACACGCGTATGGACCGCGAAGCCGCCAAGGGCAAGCAAAGCGGCCGCACCCAGGAAATCCAGCGCCTGATCGGCCGCTCGTTGCGCGCCGCGTTTGACCTTGATGCGCTGGGCGAACGCACCCTGAAACTCGATTGCGACGTGATCCAGGCCGATGGCGGCACCCGCACCGCGTCGATCACCGGCGCCATGGTGGCGGCCTATGACGCGCTGTCCAAGCTGGTGGCGAAAGGCGCCTTGCCGGCCGTGCCGGTAAAACATTTCGTGGCGGCGATCTCGGTCGGCGTGTACCAGGACACGCCGGTGCTGGACCTCGATTACATCGAAGATTCCGGGTGCGATACCGACATGAACGTGGTGATGACCGACGCCGGCGGTTTTATTGAAGTGCAGGGCACGGCGGAAGGCGCGGCGTTTGACCGCGCGCGCATGAACCGTCTATTGGACCTGGCGCAGGCCGGGATCACCGAGTTGATCCAGTTGCAGAAGCAGGCGCTGGAACTGGCTTAACCGCTAGCCCATCATTCCCGCGTCATCTTTTCCTGCAAATAACCGATAAACGCCGTCGTCTTGCGGGCTAAAAACGCCCGCGCCGGATACACAGCGTAATTCGACGGTCCCGGCGGCAGTGCCACGTCCGGCAGCAGCGGCACCAATAATCCCGCCGCCATTTCGTCGCGCACCAGCGGCGCCGGCACCTTGATGATGCCGGCGCCGCCGACCGCCGCCGTCACCAGCGAGCCACCGTCATTCATTTGCAGCGGCCCGTCGACCCGCATGGTGTAAGGCCCGTCCGGTCCCATGAACGCCCAGTCGTCATAGACCCGGCTGCCGACCGCGTACAGCAGGCACGCGTGGTGCTGCAAGTCGGCCACGGTGCGCGGCGTGCCGGCCCGTGCCAGGTAGGCGGGCGCTGCCACGATGACGGACGGGTTGTCGGACAGCTTGCGCGCCACCAGGGTGGAGTCGACCAAACTCGAGGTGCGGATCGCCACGTCGATCTGCTCCGCGATCAAGTCCGTCATGCGGTCATCGAGTTGCAGCGACACTTTTACTTGCGGATAGCGCGCCGTGAATTCGGCCAGCAATGGCACCAGCAATTTGCGCCCGGCCATTGAACACGACACGCGCAGCACGCCGCGTGGTTCATCCTGGTATTGCCCGCTCAATTGTTCGATATTGGCCAGCGCCTGTTCGATGCGCTGCGCTTCGCGCAACACCAGCTCGCCGATTTCGGTCAGCGCCAGGCGGCGCGTGGAACGCTGGATCAGGCGCGCCCCCAATTCTTCTTCCAGCTTTGCCAGTTGACGCGAGACCACGGATTTGCCGCAGCCGAGCCGCTGGGCGCAGGCGCTGATGCTGCCGGCCTGGATGATGGCGGCGAAGATGGCCAGGCGCTGGGGATTGAGGGTTTGCATGGTGCGAATTCCCGATGATTGTTCCGTATTGGACAACAATATTGTGCTGTATTGCGAGCTTATCAGGCAACGATGCGGCGCGTACACTGTGCTGCATCGATGACTTCCTGAAGGAGTACCCCATGACCACCGCCACCAACAACCGTCAATTCCGCCTGGTCCGCCGTCCGCAAGGCGCCGTGCAAGCCGCCGATTTCACGTTCGACGCCGAAGCGCTGCGCGCGCTGCAGGACGGCGAAGTGCTGGTGCAAGTGCAGTACATTTCGCTCGACCCGGCCATGCGTGGCTGGATGAACGAAAGCAAGGAATCCTATATGCCGCCGGTGGCGCTGGGCGACGTGATGCGCGCCATCACGGCCGGTAAAGTGGTCGACTCGAAGCACCCTGGCTTTGCGGCGGGCGATTACGTCACCGGTTTGCTGGGCGTGCAGGAATATGCGTATTCGAACGGTCAGGGCCTGACCAAGGTCAACCCGGCACTGGCGCCGCTGCCGCTGTTCCTGGGCGCGCTGGGCATGCCGGGCCTGACCGCGTATTTCGGCCTGCTTGACGTCGGCCAGCCGAAGGCGGGCGACACGGTGGTGGTGTCCGGCGCGGCCGGTGCGGTGGGGGCGCTGGTGGGGCAGATTGCGAAAATTCACGGCGCCCGCGTGATCGGTATTGCAGGTGGTGCCGACAAGGTGCGCTACCTGACCGAGGAGCTGGGTTTTGACGCCGCCATCGACTACAAGTCGGACGACATGGCGCAGGCCTTGAAAACCCTGGCGCCGCAGGGTGTCGATGTGTTCTTCGATAACGTCGGCGGCGCCATCCTCGATACCGTGCTGATGAACCTGGCCCATGGCGCCCGCATCGTGCTGTGCGGTGCGATTTCGCAGTACAACAACCAGCAAGCCATGCAGGGCCCGGCCAATTACCTGCAACTGCTGGTCAAGCGCGCCACCATGCGCGGCGTGATGGTGGCTGATTACTACCCGCGTGCGATGGAGGCCATCAGCGCGATGGGCGGCTGGATCGCCGCCGGCCAACTGAAAACCCGTGAACACGTGGTGACGGGGATGGAAACCTTCCCCGACACCTTCAACAAGCTGTTCACGGGCGAGAACAACGGCAAGCTGGTGCTGAAAGTCGCCTGATCAGGCGCTTAGTTCGTATTCACCCCAAGCTTCCCGGCGCGCACCCACACCGTCACCTTGGCTGGCGGCGCCTGGAAGTTGGCCCAGCCGCTGGCGTTGGCGCACACTTGCGATGTCACGGCATTGGTGACGTCGGTGAAGCACTGGTTCGCGTGCGCGGTGCCGACAAACATCCACTTGCTGCCGGCGGTATTCTGATTATCGTTCATCAGCACCGCCACGCCATACCAGTGCTGGGCGTTACCTTCGCGGGTCCAGCCGACGACGTCCGCGTGGTCGAAGTAATCGTTTTGCTTGCCATAGGCGTGGAATTTGCGCGCTTTCATCAACTGGTCCAGCATCCACGCGTGGTTCGCCACCTTGCCCGGCACCCCTTCATAGTCCCCCAGGAACACGGTCGGATAGCCCGCTTCGCGCAGCAGGATGGTGGCGTACGCCATCGGCTTGAACCAGTCCTGCACTTTCGACGACAGGCCACGGCCATCGAGTGTGTCATGGTTGTCGACGAAGGTGGCGGCGCGGGTCGGCTGCCACGACGCCAGCGTGTTGGTCAGCAGCGAGCCCATGTCGAAACTGCCCCATCCATTGCCGGCCGCCTGGAATTTCGCATGCAGCGGCACGTCGAACGCGGACAGCTTGGCATTGGCGTTGCTGTTGACGGTGTTGACATAACTGTTCAAACGGTTGATGTCGCTGTCCCAGTATTCCGACACCGCAAACGCGTTGGGCTTGCTGGTGGCATTGCGCACGTGGATCAGCCACTCGGGGAAGTAGGACGCCGAGATGTGCTTGGCGGCGTCGATGCGGAAGCCATCGAGCTTGGCGGTATTGGTGTACCACACGCCCCAGTCCTTCAAGTGCTGGCGCACGTCCGGGTGCTGGAAGTCGACGTCGGCGCCCATCAGGTAATCGTAGTTGCCATATTCGGTCCCCACTTCCGGATCCCAGCCTTTGCCGGTGCCACGGAATTTATAGATGCGGCAATTGGTGCAGCCGTCGGCGCCCAGATTTTGCGCATAGTCGGTGCCGTCGAAGTGGTACGAGGTCCAGCGGAAGTTGTTGTACTTGAGGGTGCCGTCGCCTTGCAGGCGGCCGGGGAAATTAAAACTGGTCCAGGTTTGCAGGCTGACGTCGCCGCCATATTCGACGTTGCGGTTGTTCTGGTCGACGCGCACGCCGGTGACCCACTCGGTGGTCTCCGCGCCCAGCTTGTGGTTTAACACGACATCGGCATAGACCTGGATGCCGTTGGCATGTGCCGCGTCGATCGCGGCAATGTATTCCGCCTTGGTGCCCCAGCGCGTGCGCACCGCGCCTTTCTGGTTGAATTCGCCCAAGTCGAACAAGTCGTAGACGGCATAGCCGACGTCATTGACGCCGCCGCTGCCTTTGTAGGCGGGCGGCAGCCAGTAGGCGGTGACGCCACGGGCGGCCCAGGCGGCCGAGTTGTTTTTGACGCGGTTCCAGTGCTGGCCGTCGCCATTGGAATCCCAGTCGAAGTATTGCAGCATGGTGCCGTTGGTTTGCGCGGTGGCGCTGCCGGCGGCCAGCGCCAGGGTGGCGCCAACAATGAATTGCTGGATCTTTTGCATCGGTGTCTCCGTTCTTGTGTCGTTGCGGTACGTGGATTTAGTTTTGTTACAGCACAACGTTTGTATGACGATTACAAAAAAGTAGTTAAAAGCTGTTTTTCTCCTTTTGTTCTCCAGATAAATAAGTAGTTTCATTACATTTGTTGAAAAAGTAAACTTGATTGTTGCAAACTGTGGCGCGCAATACCCAATTCCAGGCGGCAATGGCGCAGGGCGCCTGGGCGTGGCGGCGCGGTACAATACCCGTTTTGAAATTTCAGCCGGAACCCGCCATGACCCAAACCCTCGTCCTCGCATCCAACAACAAAGGCAAGCTCAAGGAATTCAATGAATTGCTGGCCACGGTCGGCTTCGATGTGCGCCCGCAGGGGGAGTTCGCCGTGCCGGAAGCGGACGAGCCGTTTGCGACCTTCGTCGAAAACGCGCTGGCCAAGGCGCGCCACGCCGCGCGCCTGACCGGCTTGCCGGCGCTGGCCGATGATTCCGGCGTTTGTGTCAATGCCTTGAAAGGGGCGCCGGGCGTGTTCTCGGCGCGCTATGCGGGCGAGCCGAAATCGGATGCGGCCAATAGCGCGAAAGTGATTGCCGACCTGGCGTCGCACACGGATAAATCGGCGTACTACTACTGCGTGCTGGTGTTCGTGCGCCACGCGGACGACCCGCAGCCGGTGATTGCCGATGGCCGCTGGCACGGTGAAATCATCGGAGAGGCGCGCGGCGCGGGCGGTTTCGGCTATGACCCGTATTTCTATATTCCGTCGCTGGGCAAGTGCGTGGCGGAATTGGCGCCGGAAGAAAAGAACCGCCTGTCGCACCGCGGCCAGGCCCTGCGCGTGCTGGTGGAAAAACTGAAATGAAAGCGCGCAGTTTCCCCATCAAAGTGGTCGGTGCTGGTGCGTCCAACACCACCTCGAAGGCCGCCCCTCAACCCGCTTCGATGCCGGCACCGGCCGCAGGCTATGCCGGCGCGGCGCTCAATTACCTGCAGCCGGGCGCATTGAATCTGACGGCCTTGCCGCCGCTGTCGCTGTACATCCACTTCCCGTGGTGCGTGCGCAAGTGCCCGTATTGCGACTTCAATTCGCACGAAGCGCAAGACCGCGCCTTCCCGGAAGAAGAATACCTGGCGGCCTTGCGCCTGGACCTGGAAATGGCGCTGCCATTGATCTGGGGCCGCAAGATCCACACGATCTTCATTGGCGGCGGCACACCGAGCCTGATGTCAGCAAGCGGGCTGGAGCGCTTGATGTCGGACGTGCGCACCTTGCTGCCGATGGATGCCGACATCGAAATCACGATGGAAGCCAATCCCGGCACGTTTGAGGCGGAAAAATTCAAGTCCTACCGCGCCAGCGGCATCAACCGCCTGTCGATCGGCATCCAGAGTTTCAATGCCGGCCACCTGGCGGCGCTGGGCCGCATCCACGATGGCGGCGAGGCGCGCCGCGCGGTGGAGATCGCGCAAGCGACGTTCGACAACTTCAACTTGGACCTGATGTACGCGCTGCCGACGCAAACGCTGGAGCAGGCCCGCGCCGACATCGAAACCGCGCTCAGCTTCCAGCCACCGCACCTGTCGCTGTACCACTTGACGATGGAGCCGAACACGGTCTTCGCCAAGTATCCGCCGGCGCTGCCGGACGACGACGCCAGCGCCGACATGCAGGACATGATTGCCGAGCTGACGGCGGCGCACGGCTATGGCCACTACGAAGTGTCGGCCTATGCCCGGCCGGGCCGCCAGGCGCGCCACAACCTCAATTACTGGACCTTTGGCGATTACCTCGGCATCGGCGCCGGCGCGCATTCCAAGATTTCATTCCCGCACCGCATTTTGCGCCAGGCGCGCTACAAGCAGCCGAAGACGTATATGGAGCAGGTCAAGGCGGGTAATCCGGTGCACGAGGAACGGGAAATCGGCCGCGACGAGATGGGCTTTGAATTCATGCTCAACACGCTGCGCCTGCGCGACGGCTTCCCGCCGCAGCTGTTCCCGGAACGTACCGGCCTGCAAATCAACGCCATCGACCAGGCGCTCAACGCCGCCGAAGCCAAGGGCTTATTGGTGCGCGACCATTTGCTGATCAAGCCGACGGACCTGGGGCAGCGCTTCTTGAATGATTTGCAGGAAATGTTTTTGGGCGAGTGAGGCGCGCAGCCGTCAGGCAAACCCTTTGACGGCCCGCAAGTCCGGCTTTTCCACCCAGCGCGCAAAGGCTTCAGCCATGCGGGCGCTTTCGCCGATGGCTTGCTGCCAGTCGCGGATGCGGGCGTCGTGATGTTGGCCGTAGGCCTTGAAGTCGTTGCGGTCCGGCAGCTTGCCGTTCGGCAGGCGCGCCACGAAGGCGGGGGACGGCGACACCAGCACCACGTTTTCCAGCGCCGCGTCGCGCGCGCGGCGCCACGGCATTGATTTGTCGAGCCAGCCCGGCACGATGTGATCCGAAAAATGCGGATACAGCACCAGCCCGGGATCGCGCTGGTACGGCAAGTGCAGGTGGTAGTCGATCAGGCCGCCGTCCCAATAGGCGCCGGCTGGCGCGCCGGGAATGCCGGTGACCGCTTCCAGCACCAGCGGGATCGATCCCGACGCCATCAATGCGCTGTGCAGGTTGGCTTCCGATAAACCGACAAAGTGCCCTGTAAACGCATCGAACGATGGCTTCAGCCAGGCCGCATCGTCGCGCCGGTCATGGAAAATCACGCGCTCCATTGCGCCGGCCAGACGCTGGCGCGACAGCGCGTTGCCCATCGCGGCGCGGATAAACCCGATCATTTCACGCCGGCGGTTGCCGGCGACATGGGCCAGCGGACCGGTGCCGCGCACGGTGATGACGGACAAGTGGTAGTCGGGATTGTCCAGCATTTCCGCGCCACGGCCATCGAGCAGTTCTTCCAGCAGCGCGCGGCAGGTGCGGCTGACGTAGGCGGCATCGACCTTGGCCGGATAGCGCTGGTGCGCATACAGGTGCGCCAGGCGTTTGTGGGCGGCCACCGGATCGGCAAATGACGACGCCGCCATGCGCCAGGCGCCGATCGAGGCGCCAATCAGCTTGCGCGGGCGCTTGACCTGCTTGAAGAAATCGCCCGTCATCCACAGGTCCAAGCCGTTCAAAATCAAGCCTTTCGGGCCGCCTGCGGCGGCCGGCACGATGGCGACATCGGCTGCCTGGAAGCCTTCGCGCTGGATACGCTGGCGGGCACGGTCGCCAATGCGGATGGTGATGGGGGATTGCATGGTCAGTCGATTGAGGGACAAAGAATCGTTATTGTACGTCGCCATGGTGGCAAGGCCGGGCCTTGCCACCATGCGTCATGCGGGGCTGCCGGGACTATTGAACGCCGCCGCCGAGTGCCTTGTAGAGGTCGATCGCGCTGGTGGCCCGCAGCAATCGCGCCTGCACCAGCGATTGCTCGGCGCTGAACAATTCACGCTGGGCGTCGAGCACGTCGAGCGAACTGGCCACGCCGTTCTCAAAGCGCAAGGTCAGCAGCTTCAAACGGTCGGCCTGGGCTTCCTGGATCGCCCGTTGCGCCGTCACCTGGCTGCCCAGATAGCTGCGCGCGGCGAGGGCATCGGCGACTTCGCGGAACGCGACCTGGATGGTTTTTTCGTAGTCGGCCACGGCCAGATGCTTGCGGGTGTCCGCCAGCGACAAATTCGCCTGATTACGGCCGCCGGCAAAGATCGGCAGCACCAGTTGCGGCGTAAACGACCACGCGCCGCTGCCGCCATCGAACAAGCCACCAAACGTCGGGCTGGCGCTGCCCAGCGCCGCCGTCAGGCTGACGCGCGGGAAGAAGGCGGCGCGCGCGGCGCCGATATTGGCGTTGGCCGCTTGCAGGCGCTGTTCTGCGGCGCGGATATCGGGACGGCGCGCCAGCAAGTCCGACGGCAAGCCTTCGGGCAGGGCCGCCAGTGCATCGATGGCGCTATCGGACAGCAATGCCGATGGCATCGCTGCACCAGCACCAGCGGCGCCCACCGCGTCGGTGACAGCTGGCCCGCTCTGTCCGGTCAACACGGTCAGCGCATTGGCTGCCTGGGCCCGCTGGCGCGCCACCGTCAATGCCGCCACACGCGCCGTTTCCATCAGCGTTTCATTCGAGCGCAAGTCGAGCCGCGACGAGGCCCCTGCGTCCACGCGCTGCCGCGTCAAGCCATAAGTCTTGGCCCGCGCGTCATAGGTGCGTTGCGCCAGCGCCGCCTGTTCGGCCAGCGCCCGTTCCGTGTAGTACGCTTTCGCGGTTTCCGCCACCACCGTCAGTTGCGCCGCCAGCCGTGCTTCATCGGTGGCGAGATAAGACGCCAGCGCGGCATCCGACAGGCTTTTGACGCGGCCAAAGAAATCGAGCTCGAACGCTGGCACCGCGATGCCGGCGTCGGCGCGCTGCCCGATCGTGGCGCGGCCGCTGGACGACAGCGCGGCCGGCGTGCGGGAACGCGCTTCGCTGACGTTGGCGTTCACGGTTGGCAAGCGGTCGGCCGATTGCACGGTATATTGCGCCCGCGCTTCCTCGACGCGCAAGGCGGCGCTGCGCAAGTCGCGATTGTGTTCCAGCGCGGCGGCAATCAGTTGCTGCAGGCGCGGGTCCGTAAAATAGTCGCGCCAGCCGGTGTCATGGGCCGCCTTGCCCTGCGCCGCAGGGATGGTGGTGGCCATTCCAGCCACGACAGGCGTGACGGGATAGATGTCGGCCACAGGTGCTGCCGGACGTTCATAGCGCGGCGCCATCGAGCAGCCGGCCAATGCCATGGCGACCATGGCGGATAAGATGTTCAGTTTCATTTGGCCGGGTTCTCCGGTAAATCCAGTTCATGTGCGGCCAGGCGGCGCTGGCGCTCGCTGCCTTTGAAAATGCGGCGAATCACGACAAAGAACACCGGCACCAGGAACACCGCCAGCACCGTGGCGGTGATCATGCCGCCCATCACGCCGGTGCCGATGGCGCGCTGGCTGGCCGAACCGGCGCCGCTGGCGATGACCAGCGGCAGCACGCCGAGGATGAACGCCAGCGACGTCATGATGATGGGGCGGAAGCGCAGGTGCACCGCTTCCAGCGTGGCTTCCACCAGCCCTTTACCTTGTGCCTGCAAGTCCTTGGCAAACTCGA
This sequence comes from Burkholderiaceae bacterium, assembly GCA_019751755.1. Taxonomy (GTDB): domain Bacteria; phylum Pseudomonadota; class Gammaproteobacteria; order Burkholderiales; family Burkholderiaceae_D; genus Rugamonas. Next base: position 29,069 of record JAIENA010000309.1, read on the forward strand.
TAATCAAAATCGCGTTCTTCGCCGACAGGCCGATAATCGCAATCAGGCCGACCTTGAAATACACGTCGTTCGGCAAATCGCGCAGGGTCGCTCCCAGCAGCGCGCCGAGGATCCCCAGCGGCACCACCAGCAGCACTGCGATCGGGATCGATTCGCTTTCATACAGCGCGGCCAGCACCAGGAAGGCCGCCAGCATCGACAGCGCGAACAGCGCCGGCGCCTGCGAGCCCGAGGTTTTTTCTTCCAGCGACTGCCCGGTCCATTCAATCCCGAAGCCGGGCGGCAATTGCTGCGCCAGGCGTTCGAGTTCGTCCATCGCTTCGCCGGTGCTGTAACCGGCTTGCGCGTCGCCGCTGAGGCGGATCGCCGGATAGCCGTTGTAGCGCACCAGCTGCATCGCGCCGCTGACCCAGGTCGATGACGCGAACGACGCCAGCGGCACCATGGCGCCGGAGGCGCTCTTGACGTGGATGCGCAGAATATCTTCCGGCTGCAGGCGGCGCGGCGCATCGGCCTGCGCGATGACGCGCTGCTGGCGGCCGCTGGACGTGAAGTCGTTGACATAGCTGGAGCCCAGCGCCACCGACAGCGCATTGTTAATGTCGGCAAACGACACGCCCAGCGCATAGGCTTTTTCACGGTCGATGTCGAGTTGCAGTTGCGGCGCATCTTCCAGTCCTTCCGGGCGCACGCCTTTCAGTACCGGGCTCTTTGCCGCCAGACCCAGTAACTGGTTGCGCGCGGCTACCAGCGCCGCGTGGCCCTGGCTGCTGCGGTCCTGCAGGCGCAGCGTGACGCCGGTGGCGTTGCCCAGTTCGCGGATCGGCGGCGGGCTGAGGGCAAAGATGCTGGCGTCGGCAATCCCGGACAGGGCCTTGAAGGCGCGTCCGGCCACCTTGTCGGCCGCATCGTCCGGCCCCCGTTCACTCCAGTCTTTCAGCGGCACGAACACCAAACCGGCATTCTGGCCATTGCCGGAGAAACTGAAGCCGGCCACCGCGATGGTGCGCGCCACCGCTGTTTGTTCGCGCAGGTAGCTGTCGACCTTGGTCAGCACTTCTTCCGTGCGGCTCTTCGACGCGCCGGGCGGCAATTGCACGTTGACGACGATGTAGCCCTGGTCTTCGTTCGGCAGGAACGACGACGGCAGGCGCACATACAGCCAGGCCACCACACCGCACACCAGCGCGAAGACCACCATGTAGCGGCCGGTGCGCGTCAGGATACGGGCGATCATCGACTGGTAGCCGGTGGCGGTGGCGGCGAAGCGGCGGTTGAACCAGCCGAAGAAGCCGCGTTTTTCATGGTGTCCGGCCGGGATCGGTTTGAGCAGGGTGGCGCACAGCGCCGGCGTCAAGGTCAGCGCCATCAGCGCCGAGAACACCATGGCCGACACCATCGACAGCGAGAACTGGCGGTAAATCGCACCCACGGCGCCGCCAAAGAACGCCATCGGAATAAACACGGCGATCAGCACCAGGGTGATGCCGATGATGGCGCCGGTGATCTGGTCCATGGCCTTGCGGGTCGCCGCGCGCGGCGACAGGCCTTCCTCGCTCATGATGCGTTCGACGTTTTCCACCACCACGATGGCGTCATCGACCAGGATGCCGATCGCCAGCACCATGCCGAACATGGTCAGCACGTTGATCGAGAAGCCGGCCAGCTGCATGACGGCAAAGGTGCCCAACAGCGCCACCGGCACCACGATGGTGGGAATCAAGGTATAGCGGAAGTTCTGCAGGAACAGGTACATCACGAGGAACACCAGCAGCACCGCTTCGAGCAGGGTCTTTACTACTTCCTCGATCGAGATCTTGACGAACAGCGAGGTGTCGTAGGGGATCGTGTAGGTCAGGCCGGGCGGGAAATATTTCGACAGTTCGTCCATCTTGGCGCGCACCACGTTGGCGGTGGCCAGCGCATTGCCGGTCAGCGATTGCTGCACGGCGATGGCAACAAACGGCTTGCCGTTCAGGCGCGCGCTGATCGCGTTCGAGGCGCCCGCCATTTCAATCCGCGCCACGTCGGACAAACGTACGGTGGCGCCGCTGCCGGCGCCGCGCAGTACGATGCGGCCGAATTCCTCGGGCGACGTCAATTGTCCCTGCACCACCACCGGCGCCGACCAGGTCTGCGAGCGGGGCGAGGGCAGGTCGCCCAGCGTGCCGGCCGTCACTTGCGCATTTTGCGCGCGGATCGCGGCCGTCACGTCGGCCATCGACAACTTGTAGCCGACCAGCTTGTCCGGATCGATCCAGATCCGCATCGCGCGTTCGGTGCCGAACAACTGGGCTTGCCCCACGCCTGGCAGGCGCTTGATTTCATTGACCACGTTGCGGGCCAGGTAATCGCCGATGGCGGCGGTGTCCATCGTGCCATCGGTGGACGCGGCGCCAACGAACATCAGGATATTGCTGCGCGCCTTGTTGACCTGCACGCCTTGCTGGGTGACCGCTTGCGGCAGGCGCGATTCGACCCGCTTGATGCGGTTTTGCACGTCGACGGCGGCCAGGTCCGGATTGGTGCCGGGCTGGAACGTCACCGTGATGCTGACGCTGCCATTGGCTTCGCTTTGCGATTCGACGTATTGCAAGCCATCCGCGCCATTCATTTCCTGCTCGATCACGCTGGTGACGGCATCGTCGAGCACCTGCGCGGTGGCGCCGGGATAGGTGGCGGAAATCACGATGGACGGCGGCGCGATGGTCGGATATTGCGCCACCGGCAGCATGGTGATCGCCAGCATCCCGCCCAGCAGGATGAACAGCGCGATCACCCACGCGAAGACGGGGCGGTCGATAAAGAATTTTGCCATCGGGTCTCCCGCTTATTTGGCTGCCGCGGTGGTCGCGGCGGCAGGGGCGGCGGCGGGCGCTGGAATCGGCGCTGGAATGGTCGCTGGCGCGGCCGGGGCGCTGGTCTGGCCGGGCGCGTTGCCGGCCGGGGGGCCTTGCCATGGTTTGGGCGCGACGACACCGCCCGGCTTGGTTTTCTGGAAGCCTTCGACGATGATTTTTTCGCCGCCCTTCAAGCCGGCACTGATAATCCAGCGGCCATCGTGCGCGGCATCGGCCTTGACCGGTTGCGAGGTGACCTTGTTGTCGGCGCCGACCACCAGCACGGTGGCGCCTTCCGGACCGCGCACCACGGCTTGCTGCGGCACCGTGATGCCGGTTTCATTGACGGCCTGCTCCAGCCGGGTGCGCACGTACATGCCCGGCAGCAGGGTGCGGTCCTGATTCGGGAATTCGGCGCGCATCGTGATGGCGCCCGTGCTTTCATCGACCGACACGTCCGAGAACAGCAGCTTGCCAGCCTTGGCATAGGGCTGGCCATCTTCCGTCACCAGCGTGACTTTGGCGGCGCCGGCATTGTCCCTGCCATCGGCACGCTTGACCTTGCCCTCTGCCAGCGCCCGGCGCAGTCGCAGCACATCGGCCGACGATTGCGTGATCGTCACGTAGATCGGGTCCAGCGTTTGCACCACCGCCATTGGCGTGGCTTCGCCCTGTCCGACCAGCGCGCCTTCGGTCACCAGCGCCCGGCCGACGCGGCCGGCGATCGGCGCTGTCACGGTGGCGTAGCCGAGCGTCAGGCCGGCTGTCTGGCGCGCCGCGCGCGCCGTCGCCAGGTCCGCCGTGGCCTGCTTTTGCACCGTCACGGCGTCGTCGTATTCCTGGTTGCTGACCGCCTGCGCCGCCAACAACGGTTTATACCGTTTGACTTTCAGCTCCGCCTGGGCGAGGTTTGCTTCGGCCTTGGCCACGGCCGCCTGCGCGCTGTCGTAGGACGCCTGGAATTGGGCCGGGTCGATTCGGAACAGCACATCACCGGCCTTGACGTCGCTGCCTTCCTTGTACACGCGCGCCAGCACGATGCCGGGGGTACGCGCCCGTACTTGCGCAGTGCGCGAGGCCTCCAGCCGGCCCGGCAATTCGGCCGACAGCGTCAGTTCCGCAGGGGCGACCGTGTAGACGGCCACGTTGGGCGGCGGTGCGGCGGGAGCGGCGGCTTTGTCATTTTTGGGGCCACAGGCGGCCAGCAACGACAACGTGCCAATGGCGGCGGCAATGGGAATGCAGCGGGGGACTGATCTCATGAAGGTCTCTGGAAAGGATGGTCAACGCGATACGCCCTGGCGGCTGCGGCAAGGGCGGTGTTAGCCATTGTATAACAGTGCTGCATGTAACGTTTTGTTATCCGTTTCAGCCTTGCAATACACATTCCAGCAATAAAAAATGGGGCCGCAGCCCCATTGTCGCAACGTTGCGCCGCGCTGATTAACTGTCCAGTCCCGTCTGTTCATAAACGCGTTTTACAAATAGCTCGGGCTTCTGGCGTTGCCACTCCTTTAGCGC
>JAIENA010000269.1 GCA_019751755.1 Burkholderiaceae bacterium
ATTGCGCCATCAATTGCGCCATTGATCACGCCATCGGTTGCGACTGCGGTAGCTTGGGTCATGACATATCTCCCGCCAGGTCAAAAATAGGCATATACAGCAACACCACGATGGCGCCAACCACCAGACCGATGGCGGCCATCAGCAGCGGTTCAAAAGTGCGGGTGAAGCGGTCAATCCAGCGCGAAATTTCACCGTCATAAAACGCCGCCGATTGCGTCAGCATCGGCCCCATGTCGCCGGTGCGCTCGCCCACGCGCAGCATGCGCAGCGAAATCGGCGTGGTCAGTCCATTGTTTTCAAACGCGGTCGACAGCGGCAGGCCGGCCTCGATTTCCAGGCGCGCCGCCTGCAAGCCGTCGCGCACCGAGGCCGACACCATGCCCTGCACCGTATCGATCGCGTGCAAAATGGTGATGCCCCCTTCGCTCAACATGCCCAGCGTCAGGTACAGCCGCGACAGTTCATAAATGCGCACCCGTTCGCCGATCCCCGGCATCACCGCCAGCAGCCGGGCCAGGCCGCCGTTGGACAGCAGGCGCCGGATGCCCAAGGCCAGTGCGGCCAGCACCACGCCGACGCCGCCCAGCAGCGTCGCGGTGTGACCAGCGGCAAACTGGCCCCAGCTCAGCATCACTTGCGACATCCACGGCAGGTTGCGTCCCGCGCCCTGGTAGACCTCGGCAAAACGCGGCACCACATAGGAAATCAGGAACAGGCTGACACCACCGCCCACCAGCAGCAGGATGCACGGATAAATCGCGGCGCTGACGATCTTGCCGCGCACCAGGTCAATGCGCTGCTGGTATTCGATATAACGGGCCAGAGCCCGGGGCAAGTCACTGGTGCCTTCGGCGGCGCGCACGATGCCGATGTACAGTGGCGGAAACAAATCGGGCTGGTCGGCCAGCACGGCCGACAGCCGCAAGCCTTCGCGCAGGCCGCCCAGCAGACGTTCCAGGACCGAGCGGGTGGCCGGCGACGCTTCCTTTTCGAGCAGCGCTTCCAACGCTTCCACCACTCCGAGGCCGGCATTGAGCAAGGCCAGCAATTCCTGGCTGAACAGCAGCAGCGACAGCGACTTAGCGCGACCGCGGCGGCCGCCACGCACCGGGGCAATCGACGACACAAACAGGCCGCGCGCCTCGACCTGGCGGCGGGCATCGGCTTCATCCCGGCCATCGACCACCTGGTGGCCGATCACCATTTCCGGCGACAAGGTGCGAACATCGAACTGCATGGGCGTGGAAACTTTGTGAAATGACGCGGCGAAGATTTAAAGAACAGTGGCAAGCGCCTGCGGCATCAGGTGGTGGTGGCGAGCCGTTATTGTGACGTGATATCGGCGTTATCGCCCTCGCCGCCGACCTGGCCATCCTTGCCGAGCGAGACGATCTCGTACTCGGCCTTGGTGCCCGGCGCACGGTACAGGTAGACACGGCCCCACGGATCCGGCGGAACACCCTTTTTCAGGTAAGGGCCGTTCCACTTGGCGCCGGCCGTTGCCGGCGCGACCAGCAGCGCATTCAAGCCTTCCTCGGCGGTCGGATAACGGCCAACATCGAGACGATAGGTATCGAGTGATTTTTCAAACGCTTCAATCTGGGCCTTGGCGACCGTCACTTCCGATTTGCCCAGTTGGGAAAAGTACTTGGGACCGACATAGGCGGCCAGCAAGCCAATGATCACGATTACCACCAGCAATTCCAGCAGCGTAAAACCAAGCGTGCGGCGACCTGCGATGTTGCTCTGAATCTTTGCTGCTTGCATCAAAAAACTCCTGTTGCACGGCCCAGTGGGTCACCAAAATAAATCGACCTGAGAGCCTACCACGCGGTTTGATGATTCGACAATGTTTGGTTTGAAGTGTGTCAACAATCCGGTTGGGGTGTGAAATTTTGCAACACGTTTCCAGTTACTTTCCACGTTTTTTATTGTAACTATTAGTTAATTACATGTTGGCGCGCAATAGTGTGAAGAAAACAAAATTCGTTAAACGTTTGTAACTTACGAATTATCAACGTTGAAATTCTTCTCACAGTTATTGTCGTCATTGCTATATTGCGAACTCCCGGAGGAGAGCCGGGGACACATTTGGCTGTATCCCAGCCAAGCCAAAAACAGATCAGCAGGACCACCTGCAACTACAAACTCAAGGGAAGATACATGATACGCACCCGCTCCATTTTGAAGTCCGCCGTGGCTACGGCACTGTTCGGCGCCGCACTGTGGGCGCCAGCAGCACAGGCGTCCATCACGTCCGTCATCGACTTCAACAACATCAGCCCACTGAACCTGAACGGCAATGAGTCGGTCAATTTTGGCGATTACAAGCTGACCGCCAAAGCCAGCGCCATTGCGCAGTATCTGGGTCTGGATTCGGTCGCCGGTTCCGGCATGACGATCAACGCTAACACCGAGGCGTGCACGGTTCTGGCTTGCCCAGCGGGCAACTCCCAGTACTACGCCGGCATCAACGACGGTTCCGTCGATTTCACCAGCGCGTTCAATGACTTCCAGATCAGCAGCCTGAATTTCGCGTTCGTGGGTCCAGTGGCCGGCTTGCCAGATGGCAGCTATGGCCAGCTGGTCCTGACCGGCACCAAGGTCGGCGGCGGCATCATCACCGCAGCGCGCAACTTCGCCGGCCAAAATGGCAATGGCGACTTCGCGTTCGACCACTGGGATCTGGGTGCCGACTGGGCAAAGCAACACTTGACGAGCCTGTCGATCACGTCGTGCATCTTCTCTGGCAACAGCTGCATCAATTCCCTGGATGAACTGGCCGGTAACCAGGCCCAGTTCGCCATCGACGACCTGCAACTGACCACCGTTCCAGAGCCGGGCTCGATCGCCCTGCTGATGCTGGGCGCCGCAGGCATGGGGCTGGCTTCGCGCCGCCGCCGCGCCGCCAAGTAAGCACGTCTATCGAACCGACCACCTAGGAACCAATAATGAAACTCCGTCCAGTATCGCTGGCCGTGCTGGCGCTCGTCGCCACCATCGCCACCGCCGTCAACGCGCAAGAAGTGCGCCGCTCCTACATCGTGCAACTGGCTGACAAGCCGGTCGCCTCTTACACCGGTGACGTCGCCGGCCTGCCCGCCACCAAGCCTGCCACCGGCAAGCTCGATGTGTCCGCCGCCGACGTGCAAGCCTACATGGCTTACCTCGACCAGAAACAGGCCAATGTGCAAGCCACCGTGGCCAACGCCACCATCCTGCACCAGTACAACACCGTCTTCAACGGCTTCGCCGCCCTGCTGACCGACGACGAAGTGCGCGCGCTGAAGAAAAACAGCGCCGTGGCCGCGATTTCCGTCGATGAACCACGCAAGCTCGAGACCACCTACACGCCCGCCTTCCTGGGCCTGGACAAACCGGGCACCGGCCTGTGGGACAAACTGGGCGGCAAAGCTGCCGCCGGTGAAAACGTCATCATCGGTATCGTTGACAGCGGCCTGTGGCCGGAAAATCCGGCCTACGCCGACCGCGTCGACGCCAATGGCCGTCCGACCCACGACCCGTCGGGCACCCAGGTCTATGGCGCGCCGCCGGCTGACTGGAAAGGCGCCTGCGAAACCGGTCCTGGCTTCACCACCGAACATTGCAACAACAAGGTGATCGGCGCCCGCTTCTTCGACACCAGCTTCAAGGCGCAGAAAAAGACCCCGCACTACAGCGACTTCGCCTCGCCACGCGACGCACTGCGCGGCGGTTCCGACGCCGGCAACAAGGGCGGTCACGGCGTGCACACCTCCACCACCGCCGGCGGTAACGCCATGGTGGCGGCCAACATGGGCGGCATCGCCGTCGGCGACGTGTCCGGCGTGGCGCCGCGCGCCCGCCTGGCTGCCTACAAAGTTTGCTGGTCGTATCTGGACCCGGCCGCCGACGACGGCAGTGGCGTATCGAACAGCTGCTTCACGTCCGACTCCGTGAAAGCGATTGAAACCGCGGTCAAAGATGGCGTTGACGTCATCAACTTCTCGATTTCCGGCTCGCAGACCAACGTCATGGATACCGTGGAACTGGCGTTCTTCAACGCCGCCAACGCCGGCGTCTTCGTTGCCGCTTCGGCCGGCAACTCGGGTCCGGCCAACTCGGTGGCCCACATCAGCCCATGGCTGACCACCGTCGCCGCGTCGACCCACAACCGTTTCATGGGTGCCAGCGTGACCATCCCGGGCGCCGGCACCTATAACGGCGCATCGTACAACCAGACCCAGCTGTCTGGTGTACCGACCGTGCTGGCACGCCATGTTGCCAATGTACCTTACGCCAACATGTCGACCGAAGACAAAGCCGCCGTTGGCCTGTGCTTCACCGACAAGGACCGCGCCGACGCCACGTTCAACCCGGGCGGCAAAATCACCATCAACTCCAAGCTGGATCCGGCCAAGGCCGCCGGCAAAGTCGTGGTCTGCGACCGCGGCGTCACCGCCCGTGTCGATAAAGGCGCGGCGGTGCTGACCGCCGGCGGCGCCGGCATGATCCTGTCCGACAACGGCTCCGGCCTGGTAGCCGACCTGCACGTGCTGCCGGCGATCCACGTCAGCGCCGCTGACGGTTCCGCCATCAAGACCTGGGTCAACAGCCATGCTGACGCCACTTCGTCGATGACCAAGGCGGTGGCCTCGGTGGGCGCCACGCTGGCCCCGAAAATGGCCGGCTTCTCGTCCCGTGGTCCGAACAAGGGTGACCTGAATGTCTTGAAACCCGACCTGACCGCACCTGGCGTGGACATCATCGCCGCTGTTTCCGCACCGGGCAACCCGGCCCTGCGCGCCGCGATTGCCGATGGCAGCGTGGTGCCTGACGCGGCATGGGGTTCGCTGCAAGGCACTTCGATGTCGAGCCCGCATGTGGCCGGCCTGGGCGCGCTGCTGCGCAACCTGCACCCTACCTGGTCGCCAGCGGCCATCAAGTCGGCGCTGATGACCACCGCCTACGGCACCTACAATGACGGCGTGGCCGGCATGTCGAATGGCCAGTTGCCATGGTCGCAAGGCGCGGGCCACGTGCAGCCAAACAAAGCGGCCGATCCAGGCCTGGTGTATGACAGCAACGCGGTGGACTGGATCCGTTACCTGTGCGGCATCGGCAAACTGGCCGCCAACAGCGCCAACTGCACCAACTACGGTTCGATCCAGCCCTACAACCTGAACCTGGCATCGATCACCATCGCGGAAGTACTGGGTAAGGCCTCCATCACCCGTACCGTGACCAACGTCGGCGACACCACCTCGACTTACACCGCTTCGGCTTCCCTGCCAGGCTACGCCGTGACGGTATCGCCTTCGACGCTGACGCTGGCGCCAGGCGCGAAAGCCACGTTCACGGTCAACCTGACCAACAACAGCGCGCCACAAGGCGCGTGGAGCTACGGTTCGCTGACCTGGAACGATGGCACCCACACGGTACGCAGCCCGCTGACCGCCAAGGCAGCGATGATCGCCGCCCGTGCTGAAGTCTCCAGCGAAGCCACCAGCGGCACCCAGGCCTTGTCGATCGGCACCGGCTACACCGGCGCCATGACGGTCAAGAAAGCCGGCCTGAAAGCGGCCACCCGCACCTCCGGCACCGTCGGCGTTGATAAGACGGCGGACAGCGGCGTGGCAGCCTGCATGGCAGGCGGCGGTTCCGGCGTGACCTCGACCCTGGTAACGATTCCGGCCGGCGCGCTGGCAGCGCGTTTCTCGCTGAAGGATGAAGACACCAGCGGCTTCAAAGCGGGCGCCTCCGATGACCTGGACCTGTTCGTGCTGAACAGCGCCGGCACCATGGTGGGCAGCAGCGGCACCGCAACGTCGAACGAGCTGGTCACGTTGACGGCACCGGCGGCCGGCACCTACCGTGTCTGCGTGCTGGGCTACGCGCCGCACAACGGCAGCGCCAACTACACGCTGAGCTCGTGGGTCCTGAACAGCACTGACACCGGCGGCAACTTCAAGGCCACCGCACCGGCCATCGTCTACACCGGCGGTACCGGCACCGTGGTCACCAGCTGGTCCGGCCTGACGGCAGGCAAGGACTACCTGGGCGCCGTGCAACTGGTTGGCGCGGGCGGCACCACCGCCACCACGCTGGTTTCCGTGGACGCCACCAACCCACTGCCAGCGGCCACTGCGGTCAAAGGCACCAACGCAGCTAACTAAGTCAGTACGCCCTTGAGGCAGCGCCGGCGGCGGCCGGCGCATTTTGAACGCCGTACTTCTTCGGAAGTCCGGCGTTTTTTTATTCCGCCGACACGCTCTTGCCGGTGACGCAGCGCCCGTCGACACAGCGCGCACCCGGGTCCAAGATCGCTTCGCAGGTCGCTGGCGGCGCCGGCGACCTGGCCAGCTCCGCCCGCCGCTGCGCCAGGTGGCGCTGCGCCAGCGCCTGCGCGGCGGGCTCATCGGCGGTACCGACCGCGATATAGGCGGCCGGGCCGCCACAGGCGCGCAGGCCCACCGGCACAGTGGCGCAGTCGGACGCCTGCCGGCATTGCGACGCGGCGCCCAGCGCCCGCAGGCGCGCCAGCGGGTCGGCGGCGGCGCTGGCCTGGATGGCGACCATCAGCAGGGAACCCAGCAAGGAATATTTCAGGATTGGTGGCACACGCATGGCAACTCCCGTGGAAAGCGCCACTATAGCGTAATGAAGGCGGCGTCCCTGCGCGGCCCACGCGCCGTGCGTGCGCGTCAGTGCAGCAGCGGGTTATCGGCCGGCGCCAACAGGCGCAGCGCGATCGCGCGCGCCACCGCCTGGGCCCGGTTGCTGACGCCCATGGTTTTATAGATGCGCTGCAAATGATTTTTCACGGTCCAGCCACTGATGCCCAGGATACGACCGATTTCCTCGTTGTTCTTGCCCTCCCGCACCCACTGCAAGATTTCCATTTCGCGCCGGCTCACGGGCCGAGGTGCCGCCGACACCGGCATGACCACAGCATCAGCGGCGGTGGTAGCGCCAGCGACAACCATGCGCAGCAACGCCAGGTGCAGGTGCGGCAGCAGCAGTTCCAGAAAATACGCATGGCGCGGGCCGGGGCGGAACGGCATGCCGAACAGGGCGAAAAAGGTGGCGCCGCCCGGCAGTGCGCCGCTGCCGTGCACCAGCACATTGGCGAACAGCTTGTCGTCCGTGGTGTGCAGGCGGGCCGCCTGCAGGGCCGGGCGCAACGGCGCCAGACGCTGCGACGCCGGGCCATCCGACGAGGGATCGCTTTCCAGGATGGCGGGCCGGGCCGGGCCGCCGCGCCACAGCCGCGCCAATTGACCGGCCAGGCCGCCATCGGCGCCGGCCAATTGCTCGAGCGCGCCGCGCGCCAGCACGGCGCCATAGGCACACTGGACCTCGCACACTTGCCCGTCGCCATCGAGTTGCAGGCACACCAGCGCCTGGTGCGGCAACACGGCCTGCAACTGGCCCTGCGCCCACAGGAACAGCCGGCGCGGGTGATCGATCGGCAAGGCCGCTTCGATCGCGCCCAGCAGATACTCCTGCTCCAGCTTACTGAGAATGACAGGGAGGTCCATGGCAAACAATCAGGACATCAAGACATCAGGCGACGCATGACACATCCCACGCGACAAAGCGGTAGCCGCTGCCCCGCACGGTTTCGATATGGTCATGGTGGCCGGACGGCTGCAAGGCGCTGCGCAAGCGGCCGACATGGGCGTCCACCGTTCGCTCGTCGAGGTAGACATGGCGGCCCCACACCTGGTCCAGCAACTGGGCGCGGCTGTGCACCCGCTCCGGGTGCTGCATCAGGAAATTGAGCAGGCGAAATTCGACCCGGCCCAGCGCCACCTGGCGCTCGCCCGCCATCACCCGCAAGGTGCCAGGGTCGAGCCGCAAGCCCGCCATGTGCACCGCGCCGGGCGCGGCCTGCGGCTGGCGGCGGCGCAGCACCGCATGCATGCGCGCCAGCATTTCACGGGGGCCGAATGGTTTCGTCATGACATCGTCGGCGCCGCATTCGAGCGCCATGATGCGATCCGCTTCAGCAGTGCGCGTCATCATCATAATGATCGGCAAATCGCGCGTACGCGGCAGCGCGCGCAAGCGACGCACCAGCGACAGCCCGGACTGGCCGGGCAAATCCCACTCCACCAGCAACAAATCGGGCAAGGCGTCTTCAAACTGTAGCAGTGCGCCGTCAGCATCCGCGAGACAAGCCGGTTCGTGGCCGGCCTGGCGCAGGTTCAACGACATCAACTCCTGGACCGCAGGGTCGCTGTCTAATACAAGTATCCGGGCAGGCATGGTGCACCAGTGATGGAAAAGGCAGGATTTAACTATGCATTACCCCTGCTTGTCAGCACTAATACAATTTAAATAGAGGTTTGATTCAAAATTCGACTAAATCAGCACGCGGCCCACGGCCCAAAGAAAAACGCACTGCCCGGTGCGGAAGCAGTGCGTTTTCAGCGCGCTTATCGCGCACTCAATGGTGCGCTTTTACAACAGGCTCAGGCCGCTTGCTTGCCGGCACGGCGACGGCGCGCCATCAGCATGCCCGCCGCGCCAACGCCCATCAGCAGCAAGGCGCCGGGTTCCGGCACGGTGCCGACACTGCCCTGGCCGCCCTGCACCGGCGACGGGGTCCACGTGTATTGCACCAGTGCGGACGTCGCCGGGTCATAGTTCCCCAGCGGCTGGAAAGCGCTGTCAAACGCCGTCACGGCAAAGTGCGAGATGTAGGACGCGACGGGATCGTAATCGCCGGCAAAGGTCAAATCAAAACTCAGCGTGCCGCCAAAGTCCACGGCGTGCGACAGGGCATTCGGCGTATCGTTGCGGAACACATAGGTGTCGCCGACCAGGTCAAAGCCAAAGCTGTAGCCGACATCGCGGTTCGCCATGTCGATCCCGATCAGGTTGGAAATAGTGGCCGTTGCCAGCGGCACACCAGCACTGGCGGACATCGCCATGTCCAGGTAGCCGGTATTGGTGCCGAACTGGCTGGTGTCGATCGCCACATGGATGGTGCCGGCCGAGGCCAGGCCACTGGTGGCGGCCAACGCCACGGCAAGCGCCGCACGGCGCGCAAAGGTCATAAAGGTACGGATCATTTTCTTTTCCTAACTAAAATTTAAAACGCGCCGCGGAAGAACTTTGGCGTGTAGGTCACCAGCAGGCGGGCCGGGCCGGAGAACGTCAGCGGGACATTGATGGCCGCGCCTGGCGCCAGGGTGGTGTTCACGGTGACATAAGGGGCGCCCTGATGCAGGCCGCTGGCGTTGTCCAGGGTCAGGCCGGTGGTCAGGCCATTCAACTTCAACTGGAACGGACCGGTCAGCGGCGCGCCGCTGGTGTTGGTGACGCTCACCGAAGCCACGTATTTCAGGGTCGCCCGGTTATAAATGGCGCCCTGCTGCGTCAACTTGACGCTGCCCGTCACATCAACAAACTTTGGCTGCAGATTCAGGCTGACGACGACCGGGTCGTGGTCCGACGCGCGGTAAGGCAGCGCGGTATACAAGTCTTGCGGCTTGGATTCCGTGTTGTAGTCGATCACGGTCGGCTCATCGGCATTGACGTGCCATTCCGCCGCGCCGGCCACTTGCGGGCTCAGTGCCGCGCTCGCCAGCGCGTGGTCCAGGTAGCCGCTGGTGCCGCCGAAGACGTACGAATACGGCATACCGAACGGACGGATGAAGCGTTCCAGCTGATTGACAAAGCCGGCGCCCGTCATGGTGGCGATCGGATCTTCCTTGCCATACGCATTCATGTCACCAATCAGCAGCACGTCGGGGTCACCGCTGGCAGCGACCACTTGCGGCACGAAGGTGTTGACCAGGCGCTGCGCCTGCACGATACGGTTGGCGTTCCAGCAGCCTTGGCTGTCACCCTGGTCGGCATCGGCGCCGGAGCTCGGGCAGCTGCCTTTGGACTTCAGGTGGTTGACGATCAGCGAGAACTTCTCGCCATTGGCGGCGGCGAAGGTTTGCGCCATTGGCGCGCGGTTGTTGATGGCGTCACCATCGGACAGCGCGCCCCCCGCCAGGGCCAGCTTGGACGGCTTGTAGATCATGGCGACCCGGATCGCATCGGTACCCGATGCGCTTGGGGCGGGCACCACCGCATACACCGGTGCGCCAATCGCCGCGTTCAGGGCATTGGTCAGGTAGGTGACCGCGTAGTCGCCGTTGTTCTGGATTTCCATCAGGCCGATCACGTCGGCGTCGATGGCTTTCAGCTTGGCCACGATCTTGTCGCGCTGGCGAATGAATTCCACCAGGTTGTTGGCGCCACGGCAGTTCTTGGCCGTCGTGGTGGTGCCGATCTTGCAACCCTGGCCGGTGCGTCCTTCGACGTCGGTGCCGTCGACGAACGTGGTGAAGAAGTTCAGCACGTTGGCGCTGGCCACCTTGACGTTACCGGCCGGCAGAACCGGCGCATCTTCGCGCGGGTTGGTGCGCGAGAATTGCGGTGCGGCCACCGGCTGCAGTTTAAAGGCCACGCCGCCGCCGCCGATGGCGCCGAAGTCGACCACGCCGGTCAGGCTGGTCACGGTGTCGCCCACGCGCACGGTGCTGTCCTGGCCGATATAAGGAATGGTGGTCGGCGTCGTGAAGATGCCGTCATCGAGCACGATGATGCCGGCCGCGTTCGACGCCGCCAGCGCATAGGCTTCCGCGCTACGGGCCGGATGGCGGTTGGTCGGCACTTCCAGGCGGCCGTTGGCCAGCGTCACTTCGCCACGGTCGCCCAGGTATTCCACCTGGTTGACGGTCAGCGGCTGCGTGAAGTTGACCAGCATGCCTTCGACCTTGCCCAGATCATCGCCCAGCACCACGTTGGCCGGGGTGATGGTATAGCCGGATGACATCACAACGGCCGCCGTCACATCCTTGATTTCGGTGTATGAACGCATGGCGCCGCTCGGCGTGTATTCCGTCACGGTGCCGGTGACGCGCACCTTGTCGCCCGCCTGCACATTGGCCGGGCTGTTGGCGGTGTAGACAAACACACCGTCCGAGCTGTCAGGATTGCCGTCGCCGTTCAAGTCTTGCAGGAAGAAGCCGGTGCCCACTTTCAGGGTCACGATGCCTTCCGTGGTTTGCACGGTGTTGTTATACGGACTGGTGGCGCCCGGGCCCTGGATTTCAGGAATCGATTTGGTGACGGTGGCCAGGCCGGAAATCTTCACGCTCAACTGGCAGGTGCCGGTCTGGCCCTGGTTATTGGTGAACTGCACCGTCACGGGATAATTGCCCACCGCCAGCCCGTTCGATGCGGACAGGTTGACGGTGGCAGTGCCGCCCTCCTCCGACGCAGCCACGAAATCGGTCAGCGCCAGGCCAGTCATGGCGCCAGCGGAAATGGTGGCGCCATTGACGATGCCATCGAGGTCGGTCGCCACCAGCGCGGCACTGCCGGCATAGCCTTGCGCCAGCGCCAGCGACGACGGGCAGGTCGCCACGATCGGTTTTTGCGGTGCGACCGAGCACAGCCGTTTTTCGGTGGCCGTGTTGCGCGGCGCCGGCAACGCGGTGGCGAAGTCGGTGCTGTTGTTGTCGGTGTCGGTACAGCCGTCATTACCGCGATAGGCCGACAGTAAATTACCGAGAGCCGCGGTCGGGGCCGTACCTTCGAATCCATTGGCCGCGCCATAACCGACGAAGTCGACCACCGTGCCGCCGGTCGGGGCCGCGCCGGTCAGCGCCGTGGTGCTCGATACCAGCGCCACCTTGCCCGCGCCGCCCGCCATCGCGATGGCGCCGACCTTGTCCGCCACCACCGTGGTGGCCGTGCCGCCGGTGCCTGCGGCCTGTTGCACCAGGTAATACTGCCCCGGAGCCAGGGTCACGCTGGTCAGCGGCGTCACCTGCCACGAGGTGCCGGACACCGATGCATATTGCACGCTCCAGCCAGACAGCGAGACTGGCGTCGCGCCACGGTTGAACAGTTCGATGTAATCGTGCTTGAGGACCGCGCCGGTGGAGCCGGAGCCGTTACCGCCCGCGCCATAGACCTGGCTGATGACGATGTTATCGGAGACGGCGAACGCCGGCGCGGCCATGCCTGCCAGCAAGGCTGCCAAGACGGTCATGCGTCCAGGCACGGCGTGCAAGGTAGTGTGTTTCATGTGAATTCCTGTGGTGAGGGGGCGGCTGCTGGCGGCGCCAACATTAACAAATTGTACTGGTTGTTATGTTTTGCATATTAAATGAAATACATGACGTATTGATGACAAGTCATTGATCCGAACGGACTAATATGCAAGAGAAACCACGGAGGAATGCGGGTTACAGGCGGCTTTCAATGTGAAATTAGAGCAACCGTTCCATGCGCTGCAAGCATGGATACAACAGTTTACGGCGCCACGGCTGTATCGACATTCTTTATTTGAACGGCGCGGCGCGGCAACGGCGACACGGTCCGGATCATCGCCATGGACGATCGCGGACGGTTGGGAGGGCAGTCACGCGGCGGGACTGCGGGCGATGACGCCGCAGCCAACCGCTTCAGGTACTTCAGGTATTTCAGGTGCGCTGGTAAACGTCCTCGAAACGCACGATATCGTCTTCACCCAGATAGCTGCCGGACTGCACCTCGATCAGGTGCAGCGGTACCTTGCCCGGATTTTCCAGGCGGTGGTTCATGCCGATCGGGATGTAGGTGGACTCGTTTTCCGTCAACAGCTTGACTTCGTCACCGCAGGTGACGCGCGCGGTGCCCGACACCACCACCCAGTGCTCGGCGCGGTGATGGTGCATTTGCAGCGACAGTTTGCCACCCGGGTTGACGATGATGCGCTTGACCTGGAAGCGCTCACCGACGTCGATGCCTTCGTAGCTGCCCCATGGACGGAACACTTTACGGTGCATCAGGTGTTCGGTACGGTCTTGCGATTTGAGGTGGTCGACGATTTGCTTGACGCGCTGCACCTGGTCTTTATGGGCCACCAGCACGGCGTCATTGGTTTCCACCACCACCAGGTCCTTGACGCCGACCACCGCCACGATACGCGATTCGGCGCGCACCAGCGAACCGGTGACGTCGTCGAGATAGACGTCGCCGCGCGTGACGTTGCCGTTGGCGTCTTTCGACTGCACCTCGTGCAGCGCCGACCAGGAACCGACATCGCTCCAGCCGATATCGGCCGGCACCACGACCGCGTGCTGCGTCTTTTCCATCACGGCGTAATCGATCGAATCGGACGGGCTGGCGGTAAAGGCGGCTTCGTCCAGACGACAGAAGTCCAGGTCGCTGTAATCATTTTGCACGGCGGCGGCAGCCGCTTTCGCCATGTCCGGCGCATACAGCGCGAGTTCGCGCAGGTAGGCATCGGCACGGAACAGGAACATGCCGCTGTTCCAGAAATAGGTGCCAGCCTTGACAAAGGTTTCCGCCGTGGCGCGGTCCGGCTTTTCCACGAAGCGTTCGACCTGGTAACCGTCGCCGGCCGCGCCCTGCACCAACGCACCGCTCTTGATGTAGCCATAACCGGTTTCCGGCGCGGTCGGTACGATGCCGAACGTGGCCAGCGCGCCTTCGCGCGCCAGTGCCGCGGCACGTTCCACCGCGGCGTGGAACGCCGCCACGTCATTGATCACGTGGTCGGCCGGCAGCACCAGCATCATCGCATCCGCATCGATCGCCTTGACATAATTGGCGGCGGCCGCCACTGCCGGCGCCGTGTTGCGGCCCACTGGTTCGAGCAAGATGGCCAGCGGCTTGATACCGGCTTCGCGCATTTGCTCGGCCACCAGGAAGCGGTGGTCATTACCGCAGACAATCAGGGGCGCCTGCATATCCGGCACGCCCGAGACCCGCAACGCGGTTTCCTGCAACATGGTTTTTTCTGTGACGAGCGGCAGCAATTGCTTCGGCAACACTGCCCGCGACAATGGCCACAAACGGGTGCCAGCGCCGCCGGACAGGATGATCGGATAAATTTTCATTGAACGTGTTCCAAATTGAGAGACATTTCTTGCTGCCGGCGGCGACGGCGGCGGTCGCGGGCATTGGCCCACTCGCCCTGCTCGTACTGCGAAATATGCTTCATTTCGCCGGCGCGGTCGACACTATAGTCCTTGAAGACAATTAATTCTTCCAGCGTAACGTCCGGTAACACACGAGTATATTCGAACAACACACTCTTCACCACTTCCGCGCCCGCGCAGAGATGGCTGCCGTGGCCGATCCAGGACGGTCCGATGATGCAGGCGCCGGCGTCGACCTTGACGCCGGAGCCCAGGTAGACCGGACCTTCGATGCGGGTACCGCCGCGCCAGTCAATGCTGGTGTTCAGGCCAACCCACAGGCCGTCATCAACCTGGATGCCCGGCACTTTCATGTTGGCCACTTCGCCCAGCAGCACGCTTTGCAGCACTTCCCAGTAATCCTTGACGCTGCCGATATCGATCCAGTCGAACTTGCGCGCCTGCGCGTAAAACGGCAAGCCTTGCGCCACCAGCAGCGGGAACAGTTCCGAGCCGATGTCGAACGGTCGGTCGTTCGGGATCAATGCCAGCACCGCCGGCTCGAAGATATAAATCCCGGTCGACGCCAGGTTCGACAGCGCCGCTTCACGCGACGGCTTTTCCTGGAAGGCCTGGATACGGCCATCGTCGTCCGTCACCACCACGCCATACGACGACACTTTGTCCCACGGCACTTCGCGCGTGATCACGGTCGCCAGCGCGCCTTTGCGACGGTGTTCGAACAGCGCCGATTTGATATCGAGGTCGATGATGGCGTCGCCGCACAGCACGATCGTGGTGTCATCGAAGAAGCGACCAAAGTCCTGGATCTTGCGCATGCCGCCCGCCGAACCCAGTGGCTCTGGCACCACCTCGCCATCGTTGTTGGTATAGCCTTCGAACGAATAGCCGATCTGGACGCCGAATTGATGGCCTTCGCCGAAATACTCTTCGATCTTTTCGTGCAGGTAACTGACATTGACCATGATTTCCGTGATGCCGTAACGGGCCAGGTGTTCGACCAGGTAAGCCATCACCGGCTTGCCGAGGATCGGGATCATGGGTTTCGGTAAATCGTAAGTCAAAGGACGCACGCGCGTCCCCTTCCCTGCGGCCAGTATCATCGCTTTCATTGTCTGCTCCTCGAGGTGGTTTCATCCAGACCGGGCGGCTCGCTGCGCCGCCCGGGCCGGTTGACGACCACTTACTGGGCGGAGCTTTGCCAGCGCCAGGCATCGGCGCACATTTGCGCGATGCCGCGTTCAGCCTTCCAGTTCAGCTCACGCTCGGCGTAGCTGGTATCGGCATAACAGGCGGCGATGTCACCATCGCGGCGCGGAGCAATGCGGTAGGGAACAGGACGGCCACTGGCTTGTTCAAAGGCGCGCACCATTTCCAGTACGCTGTTGCCGCGCCCGGTCCCAAGATTGTAGGCATGCACGCCATTGACTGTCGCCAGCTTGGACAGCGCGCGCAAATGGCCGATCGCCAGGTCCACCACGTGGATGTAATCGCGCACACCGGTACCATCAGGCGTCGCGTAATCGTCGCCAAACACGCTGAGGAATTCACGCTGGCCAAACGCCACCTGCGACACATACGGCATCAGGTTGTTCGGGATGCCGCTCGGCGCTTCACCGATCAAGCCACTGTCATGGGCGCCCACCGGATTGAAGTAGCGCAGCAGCGCCACCCGCCAGCTGGCATCGGCACGGCCCAGGTCACGCAGGATTTCTTCAATCATCAGCTTGCTGCGGCCATACGGATTGGTGGCCGACAGCGGGAAGTCTTCGCGGATCGGCACCGAGGCCGGATCGCCATACACAGTCGCGGACGAACTGAAGACCAGCGTCTTGCAGCCCGCTTCGGCCATGGTTTCAAACAGCACCAGGCTACCCACCACATTGTTGTCGTAGTACTCGATCGGCTTTTGCACCGATTCGCCGACCGCTTTCAGGCCGGCGAAGTGAATCACCGCGTCAATGCGGTGTTCGCGGAACAGCGACCGCAATGCTTCCCGGTCACGCAAGTCGGCTTGTACAAATGCATACGCCCTGCCCGCGATGCGCTGCACGCGTTCGTAGACGGAAATGTCGGCATTGGACAGGTTATCGAGCACCACCACGTCGTGCCCTGCGGCCAGCAATTCCACGCAGGTATGCGAACCGATAAACCCCATGCCGCCGGTGACCAGGATTTTCATACGGTCACCTTACATGCGCCAGACGCACAGGCCGGCAGCGCGCAGCGCTTGCTCGTCGTGCACCGACTTGATGTCAATGAAGCAGCCGCCCTTGACCAGCTTGCGGGCATAGTCGTCGGCCGTCAGCGCCAGCAGCGACTTGTGCGGCACGGCAGCCACCACGGCGTCAGCGCGCGGCAAGTCCTCGAACTTGGTCAGTTCCACGCCATATTCATGCTTGGCTTCTTCCGGATCGGCATACGGGTCGTGCACGAACACTTCCACGCCATAGGCTTTCAGTTCATTGATGACATCCGCGACTTTCGAGTTGCGCAAGTCGGCGCAGTTTTCCTTGAAGGTCAGGCCCAGCACGTTGACTTTGGCGCCCTTGATGTAGCTGCCGGCGGCAATCATCTGCTTGATGGTCTGTTCCGCCACATACTTCGCCATGCCGTCATTGATGCGGCGGCCGGCCAGAATCACTTGCGGGTTGTAGCCCAGTTGTTCGGCCTTGTGGGTCAGGTAGTAAGGGTCGACGCCGATGCAGTGGCCACCCACCAGGCCTGGCGAGAATTTCAGGAAGTTCCACTTGGTGCCGGCCGCTTTCAGCACTTCGGCGGTATCGATGCCGATCTTGCCAAACAGGATTGCCAGTTCATTCATCAGGGCGATGTTCAGGTCGCGCTGGGTATTTTCAATGACTTTGGACGCTTCCGCCGCCTTGATCGACGACGTGCGGTGCACGCCTGGCTTCACGATCAATTCGTACATGGTCGCGACTTTTTCCAGGGTTTCCGGGGTATCGCCCGACACCACTTTCAAAATCGTGGTCAGCGTGTGTTCCTTGTCGCCCGGATTGATACGCTCCGGCGAATAACCGACAAAGAAGCCTTCCTTCCACTTCATGCCGGATTCTTTTTCCAGCACAGGAATGCACACTTCCTCGGTGGCGCCCGGGTACACGGTCGACTCATAGACCACGGTGGCGCCTTTTTTCATGTGCTTGCCGACGCTGCGGCTGGCGCCGATCAGCGGCGTGAAATCCGGGTTGTGGGCATTGTCGACCGGGGTCGGCACCGCCACGATAATCATGTCCGCTTCGGCCAGCCGGGCTGGATCGGAAGTGTATTCCGCCAGCTTGGCAGCCTGCACTTCTTCGTCCGACAACTCGCGCGACGGGTCCGTGCCGCGCAGGCATGCATCAACCTTGGCTTGGGCAATGTCGAAACCGATGGTGCGGGTATGCTTGCCGAACTCAATCACCAGAGGCAAACCGACATAGCCGAGGCCGATGACCGCAATAGTAGACATAGATGACATCCTGTAAATAAGTATTGAGATTTGAATAATATCATTGCAAGGCGCAATTCAGTACGCACAAACCGTATATTGGCCGCGTGAACGAGCGATATGTTGCTATCTGGAATTGATTTTCTGCCGCAATGCAGTATTTTTTTTAAGGTACCTGCACAATAAACTGCCTGACGGCTGCGAGCAAGTCCGGCGATGCATAAGGCGAGATGGCGGCGCCGCCGTTTGCCGCCATGATGGCCGCCGCCATCGCCCCAGCCAAGGCGGCGGGCAAGTCCGCGTCGCGCTCCGCAACAAAGATGCCGGGGCGCCGGGCCAGCCAGTGCGCCGTGGCAATTTGATGGTCGTTACGGGTTTCCTGTAAATCGCCGCGGCGCGGCAGCAGCACCAGCGGCTTGCCACGCTCCATGCCGCTCAGCACGGAGCCCATGCCCGCATGCGCCACGATCACGTCGGCCTCGGCCACGGTGTGCGCAAACTCCGGCGGCGTCAGCGATCGGGTATAGCGCATCGCGGCGGGACGGTACGCGCTGTCGCCGATCTGCGCAAAAATGTCGGCGTCCGGCCTGGTGTGCCCGGCCCACAGATCGACCGCCCTGATTAGCCGGTCGAACGGCATTTGCGAGCCAACGGTGACAAAAATCATCGTCACAACACGCTCCCATGGCAGGCCGGGCCATCCTTGGCGGCCAGGTGCGGCCATTGGGTCAGCCACAAGTCGGTAAAGCGCCGCACTTTTTTGCCGGACAGCGAAAGGTGCTCAACATTGGCGATACTGTCGAGCCAAATGGTTTTCGCGCCTAATAATTTCCCCATGCGCAGTGCCACCACGCCGGGCGCGGCGCCGGTGGTGATGACCACGTCAGGCCGTTCGCGCAACACGATCCAACTGACCTGGCACACCATTTTCAACAGATCCCAGCGGCTCCAGCGCGTCGCGTCGGTGACCGCATAAAAGCGCGCGCCCGGCACCTGGCTGGCATAGCTGGGCTGGACCGTCACATAGGCCACGTCCTGCCCTTCAAATGCGGGACGCAGCCGTAATAACTGGACCCAGTGGCCGCCGCCGGACGCGACCGCCAAAACTTTCTTGACCATTGCAATACTCCACTCACTCAACAAGAATAATTTAGCATCATTGACAACATTTAAACGTTCGCTAGCGCACCATTCCCGCGTCCCCGCCGCGCGCCAGGGCCTGGCCATACAGGGCGTCGATGCCCGCTTGCACCGCCTGCACCGAATAGACGTGCAGCGCGCGCGCATGGGCCGCCCGGCGCAGCGCCGTGTAACGCGCTTGATCGCGCATCGCATCGTCCAGCAGCGCCAGCACCGCCTGCGCCAGCGCATCGATATCGCCGGCCGCGTGCAACACGCCGCAGCGGCCATGGTCCAGCACTTCGGGAATCCCGCCCACCGCACTGGCCACCACGGGAATCCCCTCGGCCATGGCTTCCAGGATGCAGACCGGCAAGCCTTCGAAATACGACGGCAACAGCAGCAGCGTGGCGTCGGCCAGCAGCGCATCCTTGGCCGCGCCATCGACCCAACCGGGCAAGCGCACCGCATGCCCGACGTTCAACGCGCGCGCCAGCAGCGCCGTGCCGTCCAGATCGCCATCGCCGGCCAGCGTGAGCACCGCGCCGGGATGGCGCGCCAGGATCGCCGGCATCGCGCGCACCAGGTCATACACGCCTTTCTTGTCGCGCAGGCGCCCCAGGAACAGCAACCGTGGCGGCTGCCTGGCCGAGACTACCGGCATGGCCGGCAGCAATGCCGGCACCCGCACCGGGTTGCCCAGCACCGTAATGCTGGCGCCCGGCGCGATTTGCGCCAGCGCCGCCTGCCACTGGCCGGTCAGCGCCACCAGCGCGTGCGCGCCCTCCAGCGTGCGGCGCACCCAGCGCTGCGCCCGCGGGCCGCACTCGCGCGCATAAAACACGGGGAATTCGCCGCTGTGCAAATGAAACACATACGGCACGCCAAACCGCCGCGCCAGAGCGCAAAACACGGACTTGCGCCAGAAACTACCGCGCGCAGCGGCATGCACGTGCAACAGGCGGACCTGGCCGCGCAGCAGCAGCCACACGAAAGCGGCCAGCGCGCCTGCCATCACAGGCATTTGCGTCAACATGCCGGGCCGTTCATACGAGGCCAGGTAGCGCACATTCCAGGCCGCGAACACGCCCATGTCGCGGTACAGGCGCACCACGGCGGTCATGCCGCCGGGAGAGTCGAGCGCGGTGCCGATCATGATGACGCCGGCTTCATTGCCGGGTCGGGCCATTTTTCGAGCCATTGTTCGAGCCATCTTTCGGGCCATTTGTCGGATCATTTATTGCTCCTGGAACGCACGGTAATTCGGCAGATCCTGCGGCCGGTTGACGCGCACCACCTTGGCCGGGATGCCAACCGCCACGCCGTAGTCCGGCACATCGTCCATGACCACCGCATTGGCGCCGATCGACGCATAGTCGCCGATGCGGATATCGCCGATCACCTTGGCGCCGCCGCCAATGAAGGCGCCCTTGCCGATGCGCGGCACCCCGCTGCTGCCGGAGCGCCCGCCGATGGTGACGCCGGCGCCGATCACGGCGTCGTCGCCGATCACGGCGCGCTTGTGGATGATGGTGCCCAAGCCTTCATAGCTGAACAGCACGTTGCGCCCGACCATGGCCGACGGCGGCAACACCACCGCGAACAGGATGCGGTTCACACTTTTCAGCAAGAATGGCAACAGTGGCACGCGGCGCCGGTGCAGCCAGTGCGCGATGCGGTAAATGCGAACGACCATCATGGCGCCACCCTCCTGCTGCCCAGCAGCCATGCCAGGCGGCCATTAAAGCTGGCCACCAGCGCGCCTTCAGCGGCGCTCAGCGGCATCGCCAGGCGCAGCGCTACGGCCGCCGCCAGTGCCGTGGCGATCACGGCCGCCGGCGTGTTGAACACCATGACGCGCTGCGCCGCCAGCAGCAGCGCCGCGGCGCCCGCCCATGCCAGCAGCAGACGCGCGCCGCCCTGAATATCCCAATGTCCCATCAATCCCCTTTGTTTCAGGCTGCGCGCCACGCGCCAGCAAAAAATACCTTCCGCCGCCACCGCCAGCCCCACGGCCGGCAGCAAACTACCGGTTGCATACAGCACCAGCACCACCAGCGGCGGCGTCACCAGCAGCGCGGCGGTGGCGCGCGCACAGATATCGGACTGCAGCGCCGCGTTACACCCCAACTCCAGCACGCGGCGCCCGGCGATGGTCGCGGTGCCGCACAACAACAGCACCACCACCGGCCACGCCTGCGCATACTGCACGCCGCCGATGGCCGCCATGCCCTGCTCGCCGAACGCTGTGAAAAACACCAGCAGCGGGAACAGCGCCATCAACGAACTTTTCAGCCACAGCCCGAGGCGCACGGTGAGTTCCCCGAAACTGTGGCCGGACGTGTAATACGCGATCAACACCGGCCGCACCACGCTTTGCAGCAAATCGGTCGGCAGGTAGCGCCGCACCTGGTCGGTGAAGACGCGCGCAAAGCCGAACACGGCAGCCGCCTCGACCCCCAACAGGCGCGCCACCAGCATCGTCATCACTTGCGGCCCATACAGCAGCGACAGCAGATAGCCTGCAAAGTTATGCCAGGCCAGGCCGAACAGGACATGGCGCGGCGGCGGCCGCCAGTCCGGCCGGGCCACGGGCACTGTGCGCAGTCGCCACAGGCTGCGCGCCAGCAACAGCGTCCCGGCCACCAGCGCGCTGGCACCGGCCGTCAGTTCCAGCCACAGCATGCCGGTCGCGTCGAGCGCCGGGCCGTTGTGCCAGCCCGGCGCCACCTGCATCAGCAATAACAGCACCAGCAAGCCGGCGCGCAACACTTGCGCGACCTGGCCCGCGCGCTGCTCCATCAGCAATCCCAGCATCTGGTCACGCGACAGCCGGCCCAGGCCTTCGACCGCCACCAGCACGCCAGCGAGCCGGAACGCGCCGGCCGCTTCCGGCATACGCATCCATGCCGCCAGCGCTGGCGCGGCCAGGCCGAGGACAGTAGCCGTGCACAGCACCAGCGCGCCTTGCAAGGTCGCGATGCGCAGCAGCAAGCGCGCCGTGGTGCGCCCACCCGCGTGCATGCGCGCTTCCGGCACCACCCGCGACGCCACCCATTCCAGCCCGCCCGACGACAGCGCCAGCGTCAGCTCCATCAGCGCCAGCGCGGCGGCATAGCGGCCATATTCCGCCAGCGGCAGCAGCCGCGCGGCCAGTGCGAACGACGTGAACGTCAGCACCGCGGAGACGCCACGCCCGGCCAGGAAGGCCGCCATGCCGGCCTTGGCGGCGCGGCCGCCGTAAGGGCTGCTCATGGCGCGCTTTCCTGCGGCGCGGCCGGCGCGCCCTGCCCGGTGCTGCGGCCAAGCAGGCGGCGGTATTGCGCCGCCAGTTGTTCGGCCAGCACGTCATAGCTGCGCAACTGGCCGATACGGGCGCGGCCCTGTTCGGCCATGGCGCGCGCCTGCTGCGGGTTGGCCAGCAGCGCTAGCACCCCTTGCGCAAAACCGTCGGCGCTGAGCGGCACGCACAGGCCGCCGCCCGTTTGCGCCAGCAGCGCGGCCTGGTCCGGCTGGCCATTGGCCACCACCGGCAAACCGTAGGCCAGGTATTCGCACACCTTGGTTGGCGTACCCATGGCCAGCACGCGCGTGCACGGGATCGGCGACAACCCGACCGAGGCGGCGCGCAGGTAGCGCCAGGCTTGCGCCGGCGCCATCCAGCCGGTGATCAGCACGTTCTCCTGCATGCCGCAGCGCCGCACCTGCTGCTCCAGCCAGGCGCGTTCGCCCGGCGTCTGTGAATCGCCGACCAGCACCAGCAAGGCTGTCGGCTCGCGTCGCGCCACGTCCACCATGGCTTCCACCATGACTTCCGGATGGCGCATGCGTTCCAGCGCGCCCAGGTAGATCACCACCTTGCGCCCTGCCAGGCGCGGATCGTCACTCGCCGTCACATGGTCCAGGCTGGCGGGCACGGTCACCCCCATCGGCACCGCGGTCATGGCGGCCGGATCGATGCCCAGTTGGGCCACCATGTCGCGCATGGCGTCGCTCTGCACGAACACGTGGTCGGCGCGCGGCAACACCACGCGGTACAGCACAAATGCGCCGACATGGCCGCGCAGGCTCAGCAGCAGCCGGCGCAGGCGTGATGCGCCGACGGCTTCACGGCCAGCGCCGACGTCTTGCCAGAACTCGACGAAGGGAAACGACATCCAGTAAAAGAACGGCAAGCCATGCCAGCGCGCCGCCAGCAGGCCGATCAGGGCGCCGCCGATGCGGTCGCGCACCTGCAGCGCCTGATATTGGCCGCCGCGCGCCAGCCGGAACAGTGAGCCGGCCGCGCCGATGCGGGCCAGCAGGCGGCCCAGCTTGCCGCTGGCCTTGCGGGCGTGCGCGGCGCCGCCCGCCCAGGCGGCCGGCGCCCCCTCTTGCAACGCCACCAGGTCGCAATACACGCCGTGGCGTGGCAGAAATTGGCCAAACAGCGTGGCGATGTCGGGACGGAAGCTGGGATGGGGTTCGCGGGTCAAATACAGTAAGCGGATCGTCATAGGTCAGTCATCGAGTCAATCACAGCGTCAGTCACAGCGTCGGCGGGGGAAAATTGCCCGCCAGCCGGACCTGCGTGGGCAAGGTCACGCCGCGCAGCAGGTCGGCGATAAAGCGTTGTTGCAGCGCGAAGGCCGCCGCCTCGTCGGTACTGATCGACGACACCCGCACCAGCATGCCGTCGGGCACCGTACCGCCCAGGCCATAGCGCAGTTGCTGCAGTTTCTGCTGCACGCCGGGCCGGATCGCACGGTCACCCACGGTGATCCAGTACGTGATCGGCTCGTGGCGCGCACCGCTGACGGCATACAGGCGTTTGACCGGCAAGGCGCCGCGCGCCAAATTCAGTTCCGCGTCGCCGCGGTTTGCCACGTCAAAGCCCTGCGCGCCGTAACACACTTCAGGCTTGTGCAGTTGCAGCCGGTCGCTCTGTTCGCCGCCATAGGCCAGCGACAGCATCACCCGTTCGCCATCGCGGTTGATATAAGTGCGCGCCAGGGTCTGGTTGTAAATCTTGTCCAGCTTGGCCTGGGTGGCCGGATCGACTTGCAGCGGCACCACGTGCGGATCGAGCCGCCATTCGCCGAACTGTTCCGGCACCATCGTGGCCAGGTTGACCCGTGGCCCCTGGTCGGCCAGCTTGACGCTCGGCGTAAAATGGCGCGACAGCGCACTGGCCGACAACATCAGCGCCGCCAGCAGCACACTGACGCTCATCCTGCTGCGGTTCATTCTGGCCTCCGGGTCGGGCGCCGCGCCACCAGCCATTGCAGCAAGGTATCGGCCGCCACGATCAAGACCAACGCGGTCATGAACAGCACCATGCCGGCAAACCCGTGCAGGAAGCCCTGACCTGCGGCGTCGCCCAGGTAATAGGTGATCAGCGTCAGTGTGACGACGCGGATCACGTTGGCGGTAAACGAAATCGGGATAATCATCAACGCCAGCCAGACGTTGCGGAACGCCGACGAATGGCGCACCACGTTCAGGTAAAACAGGCCCAGCGCTTCCAGCGTTAACAACGTTTGCAGGCCGGCGCATGCATCGGCCACCAGCAGCTGGTATTGGCCGATCTGCAGGATCACGCCATTGCGCCCGATCGGGTAACCGGCAAAAAACAGCAATTGCTCCGTCACATACGACACCGCCATTTTCATCGGCATGGTCAGCGCACTGACCACCCCGCCAGGCAGGGGGACCAGGAACAGCATGAAGAAAAACGGGAACCATTGCACCGCCGTGGCGCGCGCGCCAAATTTAATCAGCAACACGGCCAGGCCCAGAACAATGAACGAACCGAGTTCGAACGCCATGATTTGCTGGGAACGGCCCAGCACGTACAGCACCAGTGCCAGCAACAGCAGCGGCCAGCCGGCAGCATGGGCGGGATACCGCCCGGCGCCGGCCGCCAGCATGGCGGGCCATTTGCGCCACAATAGCCACAGGGATAAGGCCAGGATGATGGGGCCGTGCGCCTGTTCCTCGGTGGCCCAACTGCCGTGCAACTGGTCGTAGAACGTGGGACCGAACATGACCAGCAGGCCAAGCACAATGGGCAGCCATTCCGGCAGGAAGGTCTTCAGGCGGCCATGATCGGCAGCCTCCGGGCCATAAGATAAAACAGTCATAAAGCGCTCACGAAGGTAGATAGCGGACACTGAAATCGACCGGCCGATGACGCCGGATGGATTCCACGGAAGAGGCACGATGGCCAACCGATGCGCGCCAGGCGCAGCCAATCAGCAGCCAGAACACAAAGGCGCCGCGCGGGTCGGTAATGCCCGCCGATGTCGGTGAATTGGCCAGTTGCAGCGTCAGCGCGGCCAGGCCGGTCAGCAACAACGGACGGTGCGCGGCGCCATCGGCGGACGCGGCGCGACGCAGCAGCCCACACCAGATGAGCAGGAAAGCGCACAGCACCAGCATGGCGGCTGGATAGCCCGCCTCGGCCGCCACGCTGGGCCAATAGGTATCGACCAGGAAAATGCGTTGCCGGAACCACCAGTAGCGGTTGAAGCCCAGGTCGATGAACAGGCTTTGGTCAAAGCGTTGCGCGCCGGCGCCGCCATAGGTGCCGAGTCCCGAGCCCAGCGGGAAATACTGTTCGGCCACGCGCATGCCGCCTTCGGTCAGCACGGCGCGTTCAGACATGTCGCTGGCGCGCCCGCCGCCCCATTGGCGCATCAACTCGCTGAAGGGGTTCTGTTCCAGGACCAGTACCGCGATCAGCAAGCAGGCCACGCCGGCCAGCGCGCCCACCGCCAGCCAGCCGGTATGCCGGCGGCCCTGGACCAGCGCAAACACCAGGTACACCAGCAACAGCGCCATCAATTCCTGGCGCTGGCCGGCGCAAACGGCAATCGCCGTATAGATCGCCGCATAGCCGAGCCAGCGCCGTCCCAGTCCCTGCAGCCAGAACGCCGCGGCGCCAGAGGCCAGCAGGCCGCACATCAGCGACAGGTAACCGGCGTGGATGAACGGGCCGCGCAAGCCGCGCATGAACGGCAGCAGCACGTTGACGTGGTCGCTTGGCGAGTGGCCGAACAGCTTCATGAAGGCGCCATAGGCGACCAGTTCGAACAGCAGGAAGGGCAGGAACAACACCCAGGTCCAGGCGACAAAGCGGCGCAGCATGGCCTGCGCGTGTACGGGCGCCACCAGCAGCATCCCCAGCGCGAACATCAGCGGCAATTTCAGGTTGTACTGCAACTGCCATGCCGCTCCGCGCCAGCCGGAACGCCCCAGCAGCGTACTGGCCAGCGCCAGCGCGAAATACATCAGGAAAAACGCCACCACCCAGCGCAGCGTGGCGTCGGCTTGGGCCACCCGCAGCACTTCCCTCAGCGACGACAGCATGAACAGGAACATCACCATTTCCAGCAGGTAGCCGGCGGGTACCCCACGGCTCTGCAGCGTTTGTGCAAAAAACATCAGCAGAAAACCGGCGCACAGCAGCATCGCACGCTGGTCGGCATAGCCGAACACGGCCAGGTAAAACATCGGCAGCGACAGCAGCAGCAACATGAACAGCACGATCAACACATGCTGTTCCGCGCCGATCAGCAAGCCGAGGAAGACCGCGGTCAGCAGCAGCAAACCGGACACCAGCAGGCCGGTCCAGCGTCCCGGGGAGGCGGTAGATTTCATGAATGATCCAAATAATGCACTTACAGCAACAATGCCATAATTTTAATTTTGAATCTTAGCAGTCCAACTTAATTCGCGACGCCCGATTGAACTCAGCCTTAAAAACAAAAAAGGCCGCACAAGGCGGCCTTTCCGGGGAGAGCGGATCGCGCTGACTGGCGCCGGCTTACTTGACCACCGTCGGCGTCGGCGACACGGTGCTGCCGCACGGCAGTTGCGCCGCCATCAGCTCATAGGTGCTGCTGGCGCCGCCGACATAGATGAAGTCGGTGTACAGCGAGCGTGACGCCACGCCCATCACGCCCGGCATGTAAAGCCCGACCTTCGGGTAATTGCCGAGCCAGGTTTCATACGAGTTATAGGCATTCTTGACGTCATAGGCCAGGTTGCCATTCATCCAGACTTTCAGGGAACCGATCCCCGGCTTGGCCGACCAGTCGGCGCGCACCACGAAGCAATACCATTTATTGGTCTGCAGCTTGGCCAGCCGCGCCAGCTGTTCGCCGGTGTTGGCGCGCGTGGCCGGGTCGAGGCCGCTGCCGTCGGTCTTGCGGAAGTTGTAGTGCAGTTCCAGGTTCAAATCCTGGCCGTAGGCGACCACGGCTACCGGTGGCGGCACCGTCAGGGTTTTCTGGCTGGTGTGCAATTGCGCCACCACGGTCGGCGTGGCGTGGAATTGCCAGTCACTCGGGAACATCATGGCAAACCCATACCAGCGCAAGCCTTCGATCACGTATTCATACTTGGCCGAAATCTCGGTGCGCGACGCCCCGGACACCAGCGGGTCAGTCTTCAGCGTCTTCAGGAGCAACACCTTGCGGCCGCTGCCACTGGGATCGTCCACCAACTGCAGGTTGCTGGCGGCATCGCCGGTATGCACCGCATACACGTCATCGAGGTAACGGTAAGTCGCGGTGGCGTTGCGCGCCAGGTTTTCACTGACGTACATCAGTTTCTTGGGATTGGACACCAGCGTGTCGACCCGGCCGCTGCGCGACAGGTCAATCTGGGCCAGCGCCGGGCCACAGGCCGCCGCCAGTATCAGCGACGCTACCAATTTAAGGGGGAAGTAAGGCATGAGTTTCTCCGGGTTACCACTGGATATTGCCGCCGCTGATGTAGCCGCCGCACGGACTGACAAAGTACATCTGGTTGACCGTCGTCGACGCGCCGCCCAGACGGATGAAATCGGTGTACAACGTGCGTTCGGCAACACCCATCAGGCCGGGAAACATCAGGCCGGTCCGCGGTGTGTGGGCGACGCCGAAATACGAATTAGTGGAATTGGCCGCGCTGTACACTTTTTCCCCATTCATCCACATCGTGACGGCGCCTCTGCCCAGCGCCGGCTGCCAGTCCGAGCGCACCACCAGGCAATACCAGCGGTTCGTCACCACCGGCCCCAGCTTGATGATTTCACTGGCGGAATTGGTGGCGGTGGCAGACGTCGCCGCCAGGTAATTCGCGTTCAGGTTCAGTTCCAGCGTATTGCCGCGCACCAGCAGCGACAACGGCGCCGCCAGGTTGGTGGCGGTGCCGCCGTTATCGATTTGCGCGATCACCGTGGGATTCGGATGGATCACCCAGGTCGACGGGATGTAGACGCTGATGCCATACCAGCGCAAACCCGTGCTGAGCGACTCACCGCGCGGATAAAAATCGGTGCGCTTGATGGCGCCGACGTTGGCGTCCGTGCTTTTCACCTTGCTCATCAGTACGACCCGGCCGCTGCCGGCCGGGTCAGTGATAAAGCTCAGGTTCGATGCGCTGGCGCTGGACAGGACATAACGCGTGGAAAACTTGCTGGCGTCCACCGTACCGCCGATGGCGGTATCGACTTGCGCGTGGGCGGCGCCGGCCAGCAGTGCCGCCGCGATACTGGAATACCGGCACAGGTGCCGCGTGAAATTCATTTGGAACTCCCCATACGTTGCAATGACATGGGCAGGAAGATAGCACGCGGAAATATTTTTTCCGTTGCCAAACTCCAACAACTCCACATTTTATTTCACAAGATGCAAACTATACCACATAAGATTAGGCAAATATTGATTTACACAGAGATAATATTCTTTCACGAAAGATTACTTTCCAAGACAAGATTACTAACTTTTCGTCATTAAAATTCCACCATGACCGCGCCCACCACTTCCGCCCCCGTATGGCGCACCTGCGCCACCAGCGCCTGCACGTCATCGAGCGGGGTATGGTGTTGGCGGGCCACCAGCAACACGCCGCCGGTGCGCGCCGCCAGCGCCAGCGCATCGGAACCGCGCTCGAACGCCGGCACGTCGTACAGCACGGCGTCATAGCGCGCCGATAGTTGCGCATTCAACGTGGCAAAGCTTGAGCGGCTCAACAATTCCTGCGGATTGGGCGGCAAGGTGCCGGCGCACAGCACGGAGAGATCGAGGAAGTCATCGAAGCGCGCGACGCTCGACATGTCCGTCCTGCCGGCCAACAGATCGGACAGCCCCTGGCGCCGCTTGACGCCGAACAGGTCATGCTGGCGCGGCGTGCGCAAATTCGCATCGACCAGCAAGGTCTGCTCGCCCAGCTGCGAAAACACCACCGCCAGGTTGGCGGCAAACACGCTGGCGCCATCGCCGCTGGCCACCCCGGCCACCACCAGCGCCTTGTGGCCACGAGAAAACCAGCGCAGCATCAACTGGCTGCGCACGGCGCGCAGCACTTCCACTTGTGGACTGAAGGGCTGGAACGCGGCAGCCAGCAACGGCGAATAATCGCCTTCGCCCTGCTGCAGGTACGGATAGTCGAACTGGCGCGCCAGCACTTGCGCGATATCGGTTTCACTGACCAGCCCCAGGCGTTGCGCCGCCTCGCCATAACGGATGCCCAACTCCGTTTGCATGCGCAGCACGCGCTCGGAATTGTCCGGGCTGATCTTGCCGGCGGCGACCAGCAAGGTGCCGATACTGGAATCGGGGAACGGTGTCATCGGGGCGGAGGATAGCGTTGCAGTCATATCAGGTCCCATCTCAGGTCAAGCGCAGGCGCCGGGGCGCCAGCAGGTTCGCCAGGCGCGAACGCGGTTTCGGCGGCGCCCACGAAATATGGCCCAGCACAGCAATATCGGCCACATGGGTCAAGTCACTCGTGGAACGGACGCGGCGGTCCATCAATTCGACCACCAGGCCAAACCCCATGCCCAGCACGCCGCCCAGCATGCAGGCCAGCACCGTGTTGAGCAGCATGCGCGGCGTGGCCGGCTCGATCGGCGCCACGGCCGGATTCAAAATCGCCACTTCCGATTGCTCGGCCTGCCCTTCCATGCGCGTTTGCGACAGGCGCTGGGTGGTCGCGTCAAACGCGCGCTGGGCGCTTTCCATGTCTTTTTGCAGCACATTCAATTCATCGCGGGTGCGGTTCAATGCCAGCACGCGGGCTTTTTGTTCGGCCAGCGAAGCGCGCAACGCGCCTTCCCGCTGCGCCAGCACTTGCGCATTGTTGCCGACGCTGTTGGCGGTAGACTGGATTTGCGTCGTCAGATTGGCGCGCAACTGGTTCGCTTCCGCGCGGGCGGCCAGGTATTGCGGATGGTTGTGGCCGAGGCGCTGGCCGATTTCCGCCACCTTGCTGTCGGCCGCGCTGACGCTGGCGCGCAGGGTCTGGATCAGCGGGCTGTTGGCCACGTCCGGCGCTTCACCAGCTTGACCGGACGCCATACGCTGGCGCGATGCCGCTTCCATTTGCTGGGCCTGCGCCAGCACCAACTGGGCCGACAAGTCGTTGAGGCGGTTGCTTTCAACGTCAAGGCGGCCGTCCAGGCTGACGATGCCGTATTCCTGCTGGTATTTCGACAAACGGCTTTGTGCCGCTTCCAGCGCATCGCGCTGCTGCTTGGTCTGGTCACTGAAATAACTGGCCGCTTTTTTCATCGGCTCGACTTTCAGTTGCACCGTCAGCTTCTGGTATTCATCGGCAAAGGCATTGGCAACCGCAGCCACGAATTGTGGTTCCGCACCCTTGAAACTGATTTCCACCACGCTGCTTTCACGCGACGGCACGGCATCGAGCTTTTTCAGCAACAGCTCGGCCAGCCAGTCGCGCACCGTGCCCTTGCCGTCCGTGGCCTGGCGGAATTGCGCAATGACATCAGTGTTGTGCTCCAGTTTCAGTTGGTCCACCACGCGCAGCGCCACATTCTTGCTGGTGATGATGTCGATCTGGGTCGCGACATACCCCGGCATCAGTTGGCCGGGCGCGGCCATGCCGGTGACCGGGTCGACGCCCTTGTAGTTCAGCAGCACGGTGGACGTGGCCTTATAGGTCTTGGGCAGCAAGGCGCTGACCACCACTGTCACCAGCACGGTGGCCAGCAAGGTCAGCAGCACGATCTTGCGGCGTGCGCGCAGGATCAGCAGGAACTGGGAAAAATTCATAACACTTCCTTAAAACAGGCTTTCTTTGACGTACACCACATCATCCACTTGCAGCAAATCCTCCTGCTTGACGCTGATGACTTGCAGTTGGCCGCTGGCGTCGCGGCGCTTGATGCGCATGCCGCGCTCGGTGCCGCGTGGCGTCAGGCCGCCGCCGGCCGCCAGCGCCTGCACCACCGTCATGCCGCGCTCCAGGCGCGCCGGACCGGGACGCTGGACTTCGCCATAGATATAAAAGCGCGGCGCGCGCTCGACATACACCACGTCGTTCGGCGCCAGCGCATAGTCGTGGCCAAAGTCGCCCGACTGCACCATCTTGATAATATCGATGGTTTCACTGCGGGTCTTGCCATCGCGGGTGCGGATCAAGGTCACGCTGTCGCCGCCGTCCGGCCCGATGCCGCCAGCCTGCGCCAGCGCCTCCATCAGGCTGCGCTTGCCCTCCATCGGATAGCGTCCGGGACGGTTGACCTGGCCCAGCACCGACACTTGCGCACTCTGGATGCTGGTGACCAGGATGTTGACTTGCGCCTGTTTGACATAGCCGCCGCTGTCGAGCAGGCCGGCGATCTTTTTCTCGGCGGCCGGCACGGTCAACCCCGCCACGGGAACCTGCCCCACCAGCGGCACGGTGACGGTGCCGGTTTCCGCCACGCGGGTTTCGGTGGCCAGGTCGGGACTGCCGTAGACGGTGATGCGCAAGATATCGCCGGCGCCCAGCACAATGCCGCTGGCGGTCGCCGGGTTGGCAGGGTTGGCCACGTAGGCTGCGTTATCGGCGCCGGCCAGATGGACGGCGTTGGCAGACGCGGGCGTCTTGGCGGTGTCCGCCGCGCTGGCTGCACGCATGGCGGTTGCCGCCAGCAGCGCCATCGCCAGCATGGCCAGCCACAAGGTGAATTTCTGCATGATGCCTCCTTATTTCAAGCCGGCGACGCCGCGCGCAGCAGCCGCCGCCTGTGGCGGTACCGGCTGCGCGCCCGCCATGGTATCGGTCTGGTTGAAGTAGTCGATCTTGGCGTCGGCGCGCAAGCGTTTGAGCTCGGTTTCCGCCGCTTCCTTGTTTTTCTGGTTGATCAGGAATTGCTCGATGTGTGCGACGGAATTGTTCAGCGTGGCCGGACTGTCCTTGACCTCGGCAATCTGCATCAGCAGGCTGCGCTCGCCTTCTCGGATGATGAACAACTGCCCCTTGGGCATCGTCACCAGCTTGCTGCTCAGCTCAGGCGGCATGTCGGCGCTGGTGCGTGACACTTGCGTGCGGCCATACTGGACCTTGTTGCTGTCCAGCCAGGCCGCGACCTCGTCCAGCGAGCGGCTGGCATCCATCAGTGTTTTCAGCGGCTCCGTCACATCCTTGCTGGCCACCACCAGTTCATGCATATCGAACTGCTTGCGGCTGGTGAAAAATTCCGGATGCTCGTTGAAATACGCTTCGATCTCCGCGCGGGTTGGCTTGGCCTGGCTGCCGATGCGCTTTTGCAGGTAAGCTTGGGCCACGATCATGGCCTTGGCGCGCTCGATGGCCTGCATCACTTTCGGATCGCGGTCCAGCTTGTCCTTGGCCGCTTCGTTTTGCAGCAGTTGGCGGTCAATCAGCGATTCCAGCAATTGCTTGCGCACGGCGTCCGGCTGGGCCGTGGCGCCGGAACGCTGCAATTCCTCGTTCAATTGCAAGACCGTGATTTCCGCACCATTGACGCTGGCCAGTGCCTGTCCGGCTTTCGGTTCCTTGTTGCCACAGGCCGACAACGCCAGCGTGGCGACCAGCATCACGGTAACGGCGGCGCGGTGGCGGCGGAGATCACGCAGGAGATCACGCAGGAGATAAGCGGTAGTGTCCAAGATAATTCCTTTGTGTGATTATTTATTTGCAACATTAATAATGTGTAAATATTTTAGCCCAGCGCGGTTTTTCGACGCGCACGAATGGCTCAGTCACCCGCCCGCTCAATGGGCATTCTCGTGGCCGGTCACGACTTTCATGGTGCGCAGCACGATCCACAAATCGAGCCACAGCGACCAATTGCGCAGGTAATCGAGGTCGTAGCGTATGCGCGCTTCCATCTTGTCCAAGGTTTCCGTTTCACCGCGCAAGCCATTGACCTGGGCCCAGCCGGTGATGCCGGGCTTGACCTTGTGGCGCAGCATGTAGCCCTTGATGAGCTTGCGGTATTGCTCGTTGTGCGCCACCGCATGGGGACGCGGCCCGACGATACTCATGCGCCCTTGCAGCACATTGATGAATTGTGGAATTTCATCGAGCGAAGTCTTGCGCAGGAAAGCACCGACCTTGGTCACCCGCTGGTCATTCTTTTTCGCCTGCGTGACCTTGGTGCCATCTTCGGCCACCGACATCGAGCGGAATTTGTAGACGATGATTTCCTCGCCATACAGCCCGTAGCGGCGCTGCTTGAAGATCGCCGGCCCCGGCGAATCGAGTTTCACGGCCAGCGCCACGATGGCCATGACCGGCAGCAGCAGCAAGGTAATCAGGCCGCCCAGCACCATGTCGGACGTGCGCTTGATCAGGCTGTTAAAGCCCGTGAACGGGCTTTCGCAAATCGCAATCACCGGCATGCCGCCGACGTTGTCGAAGCGGGCCTGCATCAGGTCGAAGACATAGATATCGGGTAAGAAATAGACGGACGCCGTGGTGTCCTGCAATTCATCGAGCAGGCGGCGGATGCGTGGCTGGGCGGAAATCGGCTGGCTGATGAAAATCATCTTGATATGGTTGTCCCGCACGAAGCTGGCGATGTCGTCCATGCTGCCCAACACCGGATGGCTCATGTTGCCGGGCATGCGTTCGCGCGCACGGTCGTCAAAGAAACCCTGCACCGTCATGAACAGGTTCGGCAAGCGGTCGATGGTGTTGGCAAAGCGCACCCCGACGTCATTGGCGCCGATGATCAGCGCCGAGCGCTCCTGAGTCTCGCGCTCGGGATCGGAACCGAGCTTGCGCGCCGCCGTGTGACTGGCCAGCAGTGCAAAGGGGGTGGCGGCAAACCAGACCAGCACCACGTGTTCATCGTAGTGGTAGGACAGGCCGCTGACAGAACCGAGGAACACCAGGATCGCGGCGGTGACGATCCAGCCGATGAAAATGTCGCGCGCATAGGCCAGCATGCGGCCGCTGCGCCAGGTCTGGTAGGGATCAACGTACTGGTAGACCGAGGTGGAAATGAAGAACGCCAGGATCATCAGCACCAGGGAATAACCGGTAAACGGTTCGGCGAACATCAGGGAAAACAGGTACAGCGTCCCCATGATGATGAGAGGGTCCAGGACCCGCTGGAAGAAAGAGATCAGTGGTATGTCGTTAACCGTCATGGATTTTCTCGGAAAGCTCAGAACTGGATGCTGGCGCTGACTGCGGCGCCGTTGGCACGGTAATTGGTCGAAGCATTGCCGCTTCGCACCTCATG